>CAZLEE010000006.1:20333-50415 GCA_964558455.1 uncultured Verrucomicrobiota bacterium
CACGCGGAGAGCATCGCCGCCTTTGCCCGCTGGGCGGCGGCATCGGCCCGGCATTTTGGCAAGGAACATGTGATTTGGGAAATTTACAACGAACCGAACGGCGACTTCTGGAAACCCAGGCCCAACGCGCAGGAATATACGGCGCTGGCGCTGGCCACGGCCAAAGCCATTCGCGCGGCGGAACCTTCGGCCACCATCATTGCGCCCGCGATGTCCGGGTTTGAGTGGAAATACATGGAGACGCTCCTGGCTTCGGGCGTGTTGCGCTATTTGGACGCGGTGAGCGTTCATCCCTACCGGGGTCCGGGCAAACCCCCGGAAACAGCGGGGCCGGATTATGAGCGGCTGCGAAGCATGATCGACCAATACGCGCCGCAATCCAGGCGGGGCAAGATTCCGATTTTGAGCGGCGAATGGGGTTATTCCTCCAACACGCGGGGAGTTTCGCTTGATACCCAGGCCGAATACGCCGTGCGCCAGCAACTTTTCAACTTGTGGAGCGGCGTGCCGCTGTCGATTTGGTATGACTGGAAAAACGACGGGGTAAACCCGGACGAAAACGAGCAGAACTTCGGCACGGTGACGGACAAACTGGCCCCCAAACCGGCTTACCTCGCATTGCAAACCATGACCCGGGAATTGTCCGGCTGCAAAATCACGCGGCGCCTGCAAGGTTACGGCGACAAGGATTATGTGCTGCTGTTCGGCAAAAAACACGCCCCGGCGAAAATTGCGGCATGGACCCTGGCCCAACCACATTCAGTTCATCTGACCATAAAACATAAGAACGGAACGACGGGGGAAATGATTTTGGACCTCTCCGGCCTTCCAAAATATTTCGACCTGGACGACGCCCAACCGCAGTGAGGACTGCCGGCGCGTGACCGTGACTTTCCGCTTTGCCTTGATTCCAAAACCGGGGGGTTCCTCCAGCCGCCGGCACCGGAGGCCAAGCAGGTAGGCGTGACTGCGAATTGATTTGGTTAACCGCCGCATCCGCGCGGGCTGGATCAACCATGCGAGAAAACCGACGATGAAGGCGATGATCGCCAGCGAGACAAGTTTAGCTGTGATGTTCATATTTTTTATCAATTAAAGTTTGAGATTTCAGTTTGGGGTTCGGTGTTATTTCTTGGAACGCGCGGCGTTTTTGGCGAGCATTTTGCCCACGGGTGATTTATCGAAGGCGGCCTGGTGTTGGTCCACCGTGGCGGCGCGGGCGTGGTCAAGGGCGCCGACGCTGTCAGCGACGCGCCGGTTGATTTTCTTTTGAGCCTCGTTGATTTCCTGCGAGGTGGTGACAAGAGCGAGGACGCCGGCTACAGCCGCATCAATCTCGTCTTGGTTCGCATCGGGTTTCAGCCCGAGCGCTTTCAAATTCTTTGAATTCATAGTGTTTTCAGTTTCAGATTTTGGGTTTCAGTCTGGATGCGGTTCAGTGAACGTTGGCATGAGCGCTGCGCTTGATCTTCGCCTTCAGATCGGGATAGGCGCGATAGACTTTATCCTCCAAACCACGGCGGACGGCTGGGATGGTGGCATTGACCTTGCGTTCGGTGGCCAGGGTCTCGACCGCGCTATTGACAAACTGCGTCCGCTTCTGGGGCGTGGACAGGTCAATGGCGGAATCGACAGGCCGGTTCAGGGCGGTGCCGGTTTTCACTTTCGGTTCAAGCGCGCCCAGGGCGGTAAGTTCGTTGGTAAACTGGGCCGGGTTGCTGAGCCTTGCAACCCAGACGGGTTGCTCGGCGCCGGTGATGAGACCTGTTTTGACGGCGATGCCGCCGATGGTCTTTCCGGCGGCAGCGACGGCGTTGGCAAACTGGGTTTGGACGGCGGTAGTGGCTTCATTGGCAGTGGTGACTTTCTTTGTTTCGGCCTCAAGCTTTGTTTCGAGGTCCGTTTTTGTGTTGGTGAATTGGCTCTGGACGGTGTCCGCCTTGGCCCCAAGTTGTTCGATAGCCGCGTCGATCTGCTCTTCGGTAGCTTCGTTGGTGAACTGAATGCCGTGCTTGGTTAAGACGGCGATGATTTTCGGTGTTAAGTTTTTCATGTCGTGATTGTTTACTGCGTTCTTGTTCTCATCGTCCGGCTCATCCGAGTCGGCGAAATCGGTTTCCCCGTTGAGCATCTGCACGGGCAGGCGCGGATTGGAGCACAACGCGGCCGAGATGAATTCCGTTGGCTCATAGACTTTCAACTGCTGGCCATTGCGGTCCACGGTTTCCCCGGTGGGTTCCGTCATCCAGTTGACGGAAAAATACGGGGCGCGGCGGGAGGCGACGAGCTGCGCGCCTTCGGGCAGGAGAATCGGCTCGCCAAAGAACCCGTCATCACGGGCCGCGACCTGGGCAAAGACGCCCTTGGGTGATTTGTCAGGGGCGCGCCGGGCTTCTTGGGGGTCCATGGCGTCGCCGTGGCCGTTGAAGATGGGGGCGGCGGTAAGGAACCTGGTCAAACCGCGGCGGGAGACGTTGTAGGAATTGACCATCTGGGCGCAGTTGGCTTTGGTCACACGCTGGATGGCGATCTCACGCTGGGGCTTTCCTGTCTCATCCAAGGTGAAAGCAATCCCCTCGAAATCCCCATAAGGGGCGATCATACCCCAGCCATCCTCGCCAATGGCCATTTGGTTGGTAAAACTGGTGACGAATTTGGTGTTCATAGGTTGACAAAATGGGAGGCAGCTTTAGATTGGCTGTGGTTTCCAGCGGTGCCAGCAGCGGCACAACCGTTGGAATCTGTCACGGAGGCTGACTCTCCTGGCAGACTTTTAAAGTTTTCCCTCACGCGCACTCCTTTCCACTTCCGGGATTTTATAGGCATCCTTGCGATACATGTTAAAGACTTCACCTTGTGGGGAGGCGGATAAAGTAACCATTCCCTTTTCCTTTCCGTCATGCCCCTTGAAAACTTTGGTGTAAACCTCCCTGTCATCCATTGGTATGGCATTACCTGAGCGAACCGTTTCCACGGCGTGATTGAGGTATGCTTTCCGGTCAGCGCCTTGGGGATGCTTGTCCAAATAGCCTTTCAGCCTGGGGCCAAATTTAATTTTTCGGCCCGCTTTATTTTCAACTTCGAAGCCCTTGCTGAGGCGCTGGTCCGCTTCAGCGGGCGAAATTTTACCCGGCTCATCGCTAAACCGACCCTGTTCATCGCGGGGTTGATCCGGGTTGAAGGCATTGGTCATCTGGGCCGGGCCGGGCGACTGCACGCCGTGGGCGTAGGCGGTGGCGATGGCATTGGCCAGCGTGTCGGCCGACTTGGAGGTGATGATTGTGTCGGCGGTAATGCCTGGCCACGCGGCGAGCAGTTCCTTGAGCTTTTTCTCGCGTAGGGTGTCATCCGTGATTTGCAGAGCCGCAATCAACTTCTGTGCGGCGTGGCTTAAATCCTCGTGCAAGGAGTCTGTAAATTGTTGCACGGCGGCATCAGTGAATTTGTCTGTCACTTGGGGTGCGCCGGCGTTGGTGAACTGGGTTTGTTCCTCTTCCTTTTTTGCGGGATCAACAGACGGTGCGCCGGCGGGCGGCGTGGACACAGGTTGCAGAATTTCCGCGTCCTGATCGGGAAGCGGCCGACCGTAACGGGCGAGGGTGGTTTTCTTTTCCAGCAGCCCAAATGGCGCGAGGAAGGCATCAACCGCAACGTCATTAGCCACATCCTGGCGCGGTGTGGTCTTTACCTGGATATAGGCATATTGCGGGGCGTCGGGACCGAACTTCCAAGCCAGCGCGTAGCGGCTCAATTTCATCCTGAGCGTTTCGGTGATCAATTCCGCATCGTCGGCCTCAAAAATGTGGCTCTCTTCAAGCTGAATGCTCGCGCCCTGCTCATTCGCCCCGCTGGTTTTGGTGGCGAGAGAACTGCCGCGCAACAATGACGTGATGGCGCGGTCCATCAGTTCGATCAGCGCGCAGAACGGCCCGGCGCCGGTGACATTCTTGGATTCGAGGAGGGACACATCCGCGCTGGTGGAAAAGACGCCGGACCAGTCCTCGCTAAAATCCTTCAGCGCTTCACGGAAGTTTCCCCACTCGGGAGAATTGAAGGCGGCGGTGGTTTTTCCGATGAGCCCGCCGCTGCCGAGGCGGTCAAGCATCGAGAGCCAGCTTTTGAGAGGCAGATTTTTGAAGCTTTGCCTTGATTCCAAAACCGGGGGGAGCAAAATTTAGCTAATGGCTGATTGATGGCTATGCTAGCTTTGCCTTGATTCCAAAACCGGGGGGAGCAAAATGATCGTCGCGCATCGGCCGACGCCGCGGCGGCTTTGCCTTGATTCCAAAACCGGGGGGAGCAAAATCGTGAAGCCTTTGCCCAATCGGCCATCGGCGCTTTGCCTTGATTCCAAAACCGGGGGGAGCAAAATGCGGAGAGTTGTGTTGACAACTGGTTCTCGGCTTTGCCTTGATTCCAAAACCGGGGGGAGCAAAATTCGTGCGGCTCGCGGCCTGTGCGCTGGCAGCTTTGCCTTGATTCCAAAACCGGGGGGAGCAAAATACGGCTTGGGTGTTTCGTTCTTTATTTGCCGCTTTGCCTTGATTCCAAAACCGGGGGGAGCAAAATACTTGGAGGCCAGGCGGGTGCTGCTGGCCGGCTTTGCCTTGATTCCAAAACCGGGGGGAGCAAAATTCGCCAGCTCTTCAATCCAAGGCCGGCAGTGCTTTGCCTTGATTCCAAAACCGGGGGGAGCAAAATTTGGTTTTGCTGGGATAAAAGACCCTGATGGCTTTGCCTTGATTCCAAAACCGGGGGGAGCAAAATGTTGCCCAAGTTTTCCCTCACTCCCTTGAGGCTTTGCCTTGATTCCAAAACCGGGGGGAGCAAAATCCCGGTCGCCAACCAGAACTCGATTTACCTGCTTTGCCTTGATTCCAAAACCGGGGGGAGCAAAATTCTTTTCTGTTTATGGAACGGACGATACTGGCTTTGCCTTGATTCCAAAACCGGGGGGAGCAAAATTCGCTTTGCTCGTGCTTCACGGCATCGCTCGCTTTGCCTTGATTCCAAAACCGGGGGGAGCAAAATAAAATTCAAAACGGACAAACCGGGTCCTCAGCTTTGCCTTGATTCCAAAACCGGGGGGAGCAAAATTTGTGGCCCCATCGCCAATTTTGGCCCCCTGCTTTGCCTTGATTCCAAAACCGGGGGGAGCAAAATATATCTTGTTTGAGTGGCGACGTGTCTTGGCTTTGCCTTGATTCCAAAACCGGGGGGAGCAAAATTGGCCACGAATGTCACTGTGACTCAATTTGGCTTTGCCTTGATTCCAAAACCGGGGGGAGCAAAATCCACTAAAGGCCATTCGTATGGAGTCAGCCGCTTTGCCTTGATTCCAAAACCGGGGGGAGCAAAATTCGCCTCTCAAGTTGGTCACGTCGCCTCGCGCTTTGCCTTGATTCCAAAACCGGGGGGAGCAAAATTTTATCCGATTTCTTCCCCAAGTAATCCATGCTTTGCCTTGATTCCAAAACCGGGGGGAGCAAAATGACATAACGTTTCCGATTAACTACATCCAGCTTTGCCTTGATTCCAAAACCGGGGGGAGCAAAATTCGACCGATTAGAATAATCATCTGAAATCCGCTTTGCCTTGATTCCAAAACCGGGGGGAGCAAAATCATGAAACACACACACCAAGAAAATACGGTGCTTTGCCTTGATTCCAAAACCGGGGGGAGCAAAATAACCTGCCCGCCAATATTGAAATTGACTGAGCTTTGCCTTGATTCCAAAACCGGGGGGAGCAAAATCGGATATAACATCTACTGGGGAACAAACACGCTTTGCCTTGATTCCAAAACCGGGGGGAGCAAAATAGCGCCGCCGCGCTTAGTTGGCCGATTCCAGCTTTGCCTTGATTCCAAAACCGGGGGGAGCAAAATTTCCCGTCAAAGGATCATTTGATGGAGTGCGCTTTGCCTTGATTCCAAAACCGGGGGGAGCAAAATTGCGTGATTTACGCCACGCCCGCACCTCCTGCTTTGCCTTGATTCCAAAACCGGGGGGAGCAAAATGATGAGTAATTCTGCCCGATCGTAGTATCCGCTTTGCCTTGATTCCAAAACCGGGGGGAGCAAAATAGTTCGCGAATTTGACCACACTCGATTACAGCTTTGCCTTGATTCCAAAACCGGGGGGAGCAAAATTTTTTACCCCATTGCCAATTGTGGCCCTCGGCTTTGCCTTGATTCCAAAACCGGGGGGAGCAAAATCGGTGGCTGTAAGCCGTTGATTCTGCTCCCCTTACGGTTCTACCAGAGCTGAATTTGTTCGGGGATTTCCTCGGCTTCAGCCTCGGTTGCAGGCGAGCCTTGGATTACGTACGAGCGTTCCCATTGCGCCCGCGTCACGAAAATTGCCCGAACACTGCCTTCGGACGGAAGGTGTTTTCGGAGCCGGTCGATGTGCGTTTCTTGACGCGCAAAGGTCACGCACGCACGCGCGTAAACGCTGAACTGGATCATCTGGTAGCCGTCATCAATAAGATAATTGCGGAAGTCCGTCGCCGCTTTGCGCTGCTTCTTCGTTCCAACCGGCAAATCAAATGCGACAATCAGCCAGCCCATTTTGTATTTTTCGGTGTCCACGGTTTGTAATGGCGCGGTTGATTTTCAATCACAGCCTTGCGGAAGCCGCGCACCATGCCTTCGATCACGCCTTGAATTTCCAGGGTCAACTCCATGTAATCAACGCGCTCCAATGGAAATCCCGTCACCCATTTGCGGAATTCCTTCGTCACTTCCCAATCCTTCCGGTCGGGATGTTGTCTCACCCATTGAACAACCCGCCAGTCAACGCAAGGCCGGAATGGCTCCATCAAATCATACGCCAAAGGGGTGCTGCGTTCCCGCTCAACATGTGAAATGCCAAATGTGGGGTCCAGGCCGACGCCGAAAAGTTTTTGCAACACGGTGGAAAGAAGCACGGCGTAACCATAGTTCAGAAAATGATTCAACCCGCCGCGGTTCCGGTCGCGCGTAAAGTCCTCGTCCCGCAAGGTTCTCCCAAAAATCCGCCAAAACGTTTTGGCGCAAATCGCTTCCTTGTGCGGCTTTTTGCCGAAAGCCGTCTCGCGCAAAGCTGGAAGCAATTTATCATCCGGCGCAATATGCTCGGCCAGCGCGAATTGATTCTGGCATTTGGTATCGACCGTCTTTTGCCACAGGTAAGCCCTCGTCCGGGGAGGCAGACTGAGCATGGCCCGGGACAGAAGCGTGTCCGTGGAACGATTGGCAGGCAGCACGAGACTGACCGGCTTGAAAGACTCGCAAATAATAAGCGCCACGCCGTGTTTTGCGGCTTGAAGGAAAAGTTCGCTGTGAATCGATGCTGAAAAACTGGTGATAATAATGGACGCCACATCCTCCAACGGAAGCTTGCGCTCCGCGCCATCCGCCGTTTTGCACGTCAACTGACCGTCTTTGCAACTGAGCGAGCATTGCGGCGTGTCTATGCTTACAATGTGGTAAGACATACGTCCCGCTCTGTATCGGCAGAACGGAACGTTTCGTTAGCCGGAAAATGCCTGCAACGCTACTTGATAGTATTATCGGAAATCGAAGCAATGCCCGTAAGCGGAGTTTTTAGGATTTCGAGGCCTCCGTCAAAAAGAGCCTGCAAACGAATGTTCTGCGCGCAATCGTCACGACCGGGCACACGATACTGGATGACGTCAGGCGCGCTTAAATCCACCAGAAAACCCACTCGTCGGTTCAATTGAACTCCTCGAACCATCCACAATCCCCGATAGTCGCTTCGCCCGGCCTTTTTTGAAACTCGAATCAAGGTTCCGATCCGCAAGAGGCGCGGTATTTTGCCGCCGTTGCGCGGCTTCAATTCCTGAATGCGAGGCCACACTTTGTGCCACGGTACGATGACAAACCTTTCTTCCCCCTCCTTTGCGTGGTCAAGAATAGCAACGCCAAAATTGTCGGTGATGACACGTACGCCTTTTTGCGGGGTCAATTTGCCGGGTTTGAGGCCGATCACTTTCCCCGTCGATTCTTCCGTTTCCTTGACGGATATTTTCCCGGTCTTGGGGTCGCGGGTTTGTTGGCGCAGAAAAACGCATCCGTCCTTGACCAGGGTCACTCCGCGTGTGTTGTCCTCCACCCGCATCCCGCTCATGTCCGCCGGAATGTATTGGACGACCCGTTTTTCCGCGAGCCGCCGGCTGATTTGCTCCTTTAGGACATCGGGTAATTCTCTCAACCCAAACCGGCCTTGCGCATCGAAATCAAAATATCCGGTGGCGCGCAGGATGGTCTTTTCGCCCGCAGTGGGATTGCGTTTGAGCATCAATTCCCACAAGCTGCCGTTGCTGGGTAAATAATGGGATGTCAGGCTGATGACACACGCGTCAAGCGCATGATGTAAATGCGTCAGACCGCGAATTGCGGTTTTATTCTTGATGCTGCCATCAGCTTCTTTCACTTGCGGCGCGGCCATTGCAAGGCAACCGATCAAATTCCAGCCTTTCCGCACCGTACCCGTGACGGATCCGGGGAGGGAAATAACCCCGGGTGGCTTCGCCGTTCCGGCAAAAGCTTTTTTGACAATTTGCGCGCCCATACGGACAAGCTGCGAGGTCACCGTCAAATCTCGCGGAACGAAACCTTTTTCCTCGTACGCTTGAAGGAGCAATAACTCCTTTCGCTTTTTTTTGCGCCGCTGGTCGTCGTCGTGTCCTTTGTAACATTCAAGCCGCTCGGCTCGTTGTTTGAAACCGGTGAGCGACATCAGCGAAAGCTGCGGCAAGCCGTCCACGGTCTTCCCTTGTTCGTCGTTGATGAATTGCCAGGCTGTGCGCTGGCCTTTCATCCGGTTGACCTCCGCAAACGTGATGACCAAAGAATCCAGCGAGTCCGATGGGCGCAACGAATAAGGAATAATATGGTCTTTGTCCACCTGTCTGGAAACCAAATCAAGCGCATCATAAGGCTTGCCGGTATATGGACATTCCCAGCCCAAATCCTCCGCGATGCGCGCTTTGCGGATCAGGCCTGCGGTGATCTGGATGGGTTTTCCGTTGAATGTTTTCCCGTTCAAATCTCTCTCCAGTTTTGCGGCAACACTGTGGTGGTTTGACAGGCGCCGCCCCAAATCTTGTTGAATTTCCTTGGCAGACTTGCCTGACATTTCCCGCAAGTCGCGGTTCACCTCAATCGTGGCCCTGGCAATGCGTGATTTGTCGCCATTCGCGTAGGCGGGGTCGGCAATCAAGTCTTTGACCAACCGCTCAAGGATAAGAAGGCGGTGGCGAACCAGATGATTGTTGGTCTGTTGGTCAATTTGCCTTTGCTGCTCCGCCTGCCGCTTCTCCTCCGTCACAAACAAGCAGCCGCCGTCTTTTTCCTCGCTCGGATGCTTTCCGGCCATGACTTGCTCGTAGGCGCGAACCAGAATCGGGCGGGAATAGGGGGCGCGGCCATCTTGTCTTTTTACGGTCAACGGTTCCTTCAAAAAAGCGGCGCTATCAAATGAGCCGTCCTTTTTCCCGCGCTTCGTATTGGCGGCATCGGCAAGCCGCCTCAATTCGGTTTCAAAATCGCCCAAAGGCTCGCCGAGTTTTTTGGCAATTTCACAAATGCCGGATAGCGTCACGGATTTGCCGCGTTGCCAAAGATCCCGCGCTCGTTTCTGAACTCGCGGCGAAAATGTCGGCCACAGGGTTTTCAGCTTGTCGCCTCGCGCAAGTTTTTGGATTGGGTCCAGCAACAGGCCATCTTTGGCGTCAGGAAGCATTAGCATCATGTCCAAATTATCGCGTGAACACTGAGTCAGTTCCCGAACAGCCTTCTTTAGCCCGATCGGCGTTAATGCCCCTTCATTTTCCATGACTTGGTTGATCTGTTTTCGCTCAGCACTGGTCATGGGACGCATTTCCCGGTCTTGTGGCCCGGCAATGCGAATGTTTGCCAGAATCATGGCCCATCGGAATTTAAAAAACTCCGCGCAATTCTTGGATGGGACCTTTGCGCCGGTGATCCGGCAAGCCGAAATAATCCGGTTGTCAAAACGCGGCACCAATTGGCCAAAAAGCAAACCGCCTTGATATCGCGCGGGAAGTTTTAGGCCGGGAACGGGGACGGCGCGCCAATCCTCAAAGAGGCACTTCAAAAATGCATCATCTATTGTTTTCAGTTTGGCTTGGTGTAATTCCAAAAGCCGCCGCACTTCCTTTTCAACCATGTTGCGTGGAAAGGCGGCGTTGAGCCGCTTGAAGTTTTCCTGCGACGACTGCTTTTCGCCTAATGGGTCCAACCCAATCGCCTTGCACACCGTTTCCGCCATGGTTTTCGCGCCGAATTTTTCCATCAGCGCAATCGCTGTTTTTTCCTTCTCTGTGTCCTCGCCTTCAGCTTGCGCCTCGTGCGCGCTCCAGCGCCTGTTGCCATCATACCCGCGATTGTGGGCATACCAGCGCAAAACATCCCAAAGCACCGGCCAATCCAACAAATACTTCCCATCGCCGTTGCCGGCCAGCACACGCGCCGCCAACAGCCAGGGCGCGGCGTGGCCGCCCGCTTGCAGATGTTTTTGTTTCAACTCCTCAACGGACAAAGCTTTCAGATGCGCCAAAAGTTTTTCCATTTGGGCGATGCGATGGCGGGTGGAACGGGTGTGACGGCGCTGGCGGCGATAATCACGCCGTTTGCTGGCAAGGCAGTCATCCGCGCCGAAAACCACGGCGCCACAACCAAGAATACCCACACGAGGTTCGTCCGAAGCGGACTTGACACCAGGACGGTGCTGCAAGACCGCCCAACCGATTGAACTATGTCCCACGTCGAATGCGAGTTCCAAATCCTGCACGGTTTTTTCGTCCATATTTTTCCCGGATTTTGTTGTTGATTAAGGCAAGAGTTTTGCTAATATCCCGCTTGGAATCAAGACAAAGTTAGATAACGCAAACCGTGCCACTGTCCGCCATGCGGACACGCCGCGTTAAAAAGCGTTTCTTAGAATCGGCCAGGGTTAAATCCTGGCCGATTTTTTATGTGCGCCGGACATGACTCAGAGGCTGTGGGGTTGAAGTCCCCAGCAGGCCGGACGAACGGAACGACGAGCCGACGGCAACTGCGGAGCAAGCATCCGCGGGAAGAAAGCCGGAGGCAAGGCGACGGACACGATGAGCAAGAGGAGGAGCAATCCTGCCGGCGCGGGCGGTTGAATTGGGGTTTGGACTTCGGGGGATTCTCCGTTATGGTAACTGTACGTATGTTTGAAACTATCAAAGAACAGTTGCCGGTCGCCGCCGATAAAGTCGCCCATTTGCGGAGGTTTCTTTGACTTACCAAACATTCAAAAACGACTAGCCGAGCTGGATGTGCTGATGGCCCAGGAAAACTTCTGGAGCAATCGCGAGAAGGCACAGGGACTGATTGACGAAGCCAATTCGTTGCGGAAAAAAACGGAGCCGGTTCTCAAGGCTGAGGGACAGATTGATGATTTCAAGGTGATGCTGGAGTTGGCCCAGGGGGAACCCGAGGCCGAACAGGCCCGTCACGAAGCGGAAATAGGGCGCGACCTGACCCAATTTCTCAAGGAACTGGACAGCTTGGAACTGAAAGTGTTCCTGACCGGGCCGCACGACCGGAACAACTGCATCCTGAGCATCAATGCCGGCGCGGGCGGGACGGAAGCGTGCGATTGGGCGCAAATGCTCTTGCGCATGTATCAGCGCTGGTGCGAACTGCGCGGTTGGGAGGCCGAAGTGACGGACGCGCTCACAGGCGAAACGGCGGGATTGAAAAGCGCCACCATGCTGATCAAGGGCGAGTTCGCCTACGGTTTCTGCAAGGCGGAACGCGGCGTCCACCGGCTGGTGCGGATTTCCCCCTTTGACTCCAACAAGCGGCGCCACACCAGTTTTGCCAGCGTCGATGTCATCGCCGAAATCGAGGAAACCAGTTCGGACATCGTCCTGCCGCCGTCGGAATTGCAGGTGGACACGTACCGGTCCGGCGGCAAGGGCGGGCAAAACGTCAACAAGGTGGAAACGGCCGTGCGCATCACGCACTTGCCAACCGGCATCATCGCCGCGTCGCAAACCCAGCGTTCGCAACATCAGAACCGCGCCACGGCCATGCGCATGTTGATTTCAAAGATTTATGCCAAACGGGTGGATGAACAAAAAACGGCGCTGGAACAATTTTACGGCGAAAAGGGGGCGATTGGGTGGGGATTCCAGATTCGCAGTTATGTGTTCCAGCCCTACCGCATGGTGAAAGACCTGCGCACCGGCGAGGAGACGAGCAACGTGCAAGGAGTGATGGATGGCAATGTGGACCCGTTCGTCAACGCCTGGCTGCGCGCGGGCTGCCCGTCCAAACGGATGGCCGGGGTGAAGGATGAGGAGTAAGCGGCGGCGATGAATATACTCGACACCATTGTGGCGCAAAAGAAGCGCGAGATTTCCCTGCTCCCGCCCGGCCCGGTGACGGCAGACGAGCTGCGGCGGATTCTGGCCGCGCGCGGCGAGCGGCGCGATTTTCTGGGCGCGCTGCAATCGCGGCGGCCCGGCACCGTGGCCTTGATTGCGGAAGTCAAAAAAGCATCGCCCTCGGCGGGCGTGATCAGCCGGGATTTTGACCCGGTGCGCGTGGCGCGGGAATATGAGGCGGCGGGGGCGTCGTGCCTTTCCGTTCTGACGGACGAGAAATTTTTTCAGGGATCGGCCCGGTATCTGAGTGAGATTCGGGCGGCGGTGAAACTGCCGCTGTTGCGCAAGGATTTCATCATTGATGAGCGCCAGGTGCGGGAAGCGGCCGGGATCGGGGCGGACGCCATTTTGTTGATAGCGCGAATTCTGGAAGGCGGACTGTTGCAACATTTGCACAGCCTGGCCACGGAAGCGGGGCTGACGGTGTTGGTGGAGGTGCATGACGAGGCGGAATTGGACCGGGCGCTGGCCATCGGCGCGCGGTTGATCGGGGTGAACAGCCGGGATTTGGACACGTTCAAGGTGGACCTGGGCGTGACCGGGCGGGTGGCGGCGAAAATGGCGGGACGCCCCGGCGCAGCCGGACGGGTGCTGGTGGCGGAAAGCGGCCTGCACACGCGGGCGGATGTGGTGCGGGTGCAAAAGGCGGGAGCGGGGGCGATTCTGGTGGGCGAAGCCCTGCTCAGAAATCCGGCGGGAATCGCGGCCAAAGTTTCCGAATTATTGACAGACAACTAACGCGGCGCGGGCGCGGGCGGCGGGGTCGCTTCCTCCTCGGCCAGCTTGCGATAAATCGTGGCCACGCTCACACCCAGCAGTTCCGCCGCTTTTTCCTTGTCACCGCCGGTCTGGGCCAGGGCGCGATTGACATAAGACAACTCCTGATCGCGCAGAAAATCACGCAGCAAGCCAACCGGGTGATTGATGCCGCCGATGGCATTAGCCGCGCCGGCGGCGCCGGGGCTGAGGGAAAGGGCCGGGCCGGAAACGGGGACTTCTTCGGGAATTTCAGCCAGTTCCTCCGCGCCACCGCTGGGAACATTGTGGTGAATGGCCGGGGGCAGATCGGACGTGCGAATGATGCCGTCCTCGCACAGGGCGCAGCCGCGTTCGATGGCGTTTTCCAACTCGCGCACATTGCCGGGCCAGTCATGCGCGCCCAAAACCTCGAGGCATTTGCGTGTGATTTGAAATAATTTGCCGGTGCGCGGATTCACCTTGTTGCGCAGAAAATGCATGGCCAGGACAGGGATGTCGTCGCGCCGGTCGCGCAAGTTGGGCAGGCTGATGGAAATGACATTGAGGCGGTAATAAAGGTCTTCGCGAAAGGTGCCGTTTTTGAGCCGTTTTTCCAGCGGTTCGTTGGTGGCGGCGAGGACGCGGACATTGACGCGGACGGGAGTGTTGTCGCCGACGCGCCGGACCTCCTTGTCCTGCAAAACTCGCAGGAGCCGGCTTTGCAGGACGGGCGACATGGTGCCGATTTCGTCGAGGAAAATCGTGCCGCCGTCGGCCTCCTGGAAAAGCCCCTTTTTATCGTTGATGGCCCCGGTAAAGGAGCCTTTGCAATGGCCGAACAATTCGGATTCAAGCAAATTTTCGGGCAGCGCGCTGCAATTGACAGGGATGAACGGGGCGAACTGGCGGCGGCTGTTAAAGTGCAGCGCCTTGGCCACCAATTCCTTGCCGGTGCCGCTTTCGCCAAGGATGAGAATGGTGCTGTCGGTATCGGCGACGCGCTCGATCATCTTGAAGACATCCTGCATCTGGGCGGAATTGCCGATGAGCTGGTTGAACTGGTATTTTTTCTTGAGCTGCTTGCGCAGATAAACGTTCTCGGATATGGCCTCGTTGTAGGAAAGGGCGCGCTGGATGCAAAGGCGGAGATCCTCCACCTTGAACGGTTTTTCAAGATAATCGAACGCGCCTTTTTTCATGGCGTCCACGGCCGTTTCAATCGTGGCGTAAGCGGTGATGACTATGACCGTGGAAGGAGGATTAAGGGCGCGGGCCTTTTGCAGAATTTCGAGGCCGTGAGTGTGGGTTTTGTCCAGATAAAGATCGGTGATGACCAGTTCGGGGCGCTGGGTTTCGAGGGTTTCGACGGCGGCGTTAAAGCTGCTGAAGGGAAAAACCTCGTGACCTTCGCGGCGCAAAAGTTCGGCGACCATCTGCACCATGGTCACTTCATCATCGATCAGGAGCACCTTTGCCATAAGCCCAACCATAACGAAGCCGCCCCATGACGGCAAGCCTGCGCTGGGACGGGTCTTTTGCTCAGGTCGGGTGACCGGAGACAAGGTCGCTGAGCTTGAAGATGGGGAGGAACATGCAGATGACAATGCCGCCCACCACCACTCCCAGGAAAACGATCAGGAGCGGCTCGATCAGCGAAGTCAGTCCGTTGAGGGTGTTCTCGATTTCCTCATCCAGAAAGTCCGCCACCCGTTCCAGCATGGCGTCGATTTTGCCGGTTTGCTCGCCGGCGGTCAACATACGGATGATCATGGTTGGAAAGATGGGATGTTTGCTCAGGGCGACGGAAATTCCTTCGCCGCGTTCAATGTCAATGGCGGCGGTTTTGATGGCCTCCTCCATGACGACATTGCCGACCGTGTTCTGAACAATGCCCAGCACCTCCAGAATTGGGACGCCGCTACGCACCAGCGAAGCCATGGTGCGGGCAAAACGGGCCAGGCAGATTTTGTGGGCGATGGGACCGAAAATCGGCAGCTTGATGCGTTTCGCGTCCCAATAGGCGCGACCGAGGGGGGTTTTGATGTAATAGAGCCAGCCGCCCACGATGGCTCCGCCGCCCACGATGAACAAAATGAAATAATGCTGCAACAAGTTGCTGATTTTGATGAGGTAGGCAGTGGGGGTTGGCAGATGCCCGCCTAGCTGGCTGAAAATGTCGCCAAAGACCGGCACGACCTTGACCAGGAGAAAAATAGTGATGCCGATGGCGACGATGGTCACGACAATCGGATACATCATGGCGGACTTGATCTTTTTGCGCAGGCGGGCCGTATTTTCCAAATAAGTGGCAAGTCGGGCAAGAATTTCCGCCAGCAACCCGCCTTTTTCCCCGGCACTAACCATCGAGTAATAGAGCCGGTTGAACACTTTGGGATGTTTTTGCAGGGCATCGGAAAAACTGTCCCCCCCTTCCACGCGGGTGGTGATGTCCTTGATGACGTCGCGGGTGACTTTGTTATCCGTTTGTTCGGCCAGGGCCTGGAGTGACTGCACCATGGCCAGGCCGGCGTCGATCATGGTGGCAAGCTGGCGGGTGAACATGACCAGATCGGACAGGGGGACTTTGCCGCCGCTGGTGCGGCCTCTTTTGGAAAGCTTTTCCTGAATGGAAACGACCATCAGGTTACGATTCAACAAAGCCGCCACGGCGTTGGATTCCGACGAGGCATCCACACTGCTGCGAATCTCCCGGCCCGAGGCCGAATCCCGTGCTACATACGAAAAAGATGGCATACTATGCGACTTATCTACGTAAGCACGTCCCGCGCCATTTGCAACTGCGAGTCCCGTCCGCCGCTGGCGGCGGAATTACAAGGCGGCTGCGACCAGGTCGCCAACCTGCGCCGTGGTATAACCCATTTTGCCCGCGGCCAGACTCTTGACTTTTTCGCGGGTGACCTTGATCACGGCAGCTTCGATGGCGTGCGCGGCGGCTGGTTCGCCCAGAAAATCAAGCATCATCTGCCCGGCACAAATGGCCGCCAGGGGATTGATCACGCCCAACCCGGTGTATTTGGGCGCGCTGCCGCCAATCGGCTCGAACATGCTGGCCCCTTCCGGATTGATATTGCCGCCGGCGGCAATGCCCATCCCGCCCTGCACCATTGCCCCCAAGTCCGTGATGATGTCGCCAAACATGTTGTCCGTCACAATCACGTCAAACCACTCTGGATTCTTGACAAACCACATGGTGGTGGCGTCCACATGGGCGTATTCGCGCTTGACGTTGGCAAAATCTTTTTGGCCAACCTCGTGGAAGGCGCGATACCAAAGATCGAAGGCGAAGGTCAGGACGTTGGTCTTGCCGCAAAGGGTCAACTGGGATTTTTTGCCGGCGGCAATATCTTCGGGCTTGAGGCCGTGCCAGGGTTTGCCGCCGCGCCGTTTTTGGGCCAGCTCAAAGGCGAAACGCAAACAACGTTCCACGCCGCGCCGGGTGTTGACGCTTTCCTGGATGGCGATTTCGTTGGGCGTTCCCTTGAAGACAACGCCGCCTGTGCCGGTGTAAAGACCCTCGCAGTTTTCACGGATGACGACAAAATCAATATCTTCAGGCTTCTTGCCCTTGAGAGGGCAAAAGCGATCGTCGTAAAGTTTGACCGGGCGCAAGTTGATATATTGCTCCAGCTCGAAGCGGAGGCGGAGCAGGATGCCTTTTTCGAGAATGCCGGGTTTGACATCCGGGTGGCCGATGGCGCCGAGAAGAATGGCCGGGTATTTGCGCAATTCCTCCACCACGCTGTCGGGCAAAGCTTCCTTGGTGCGAAGGTAGCGCGCGCCGCCGAGATCGTAGTGGGTGTAATTGAGTTTCAGACCAAACCGCTGGCCGGCTGCGTTGAGCACCTTGATGGCTTCAGCAATGACTTCCGGTCCGGTTCCATCTCCGCCAATGACTGCGATATCGTAGTTTTTCATCTTGGCCGCCGTTCAGGCGGTAAGGGATGCTACCGAACGAACGGCGGCTGGCAATCCAAATGTGCGCGACAATCAATCTGAAATTAACTGCCGCCGGTCAGAATGCTCAAGGGACGCTTAAGTCGCAGCACGACCGTCGATGAAATGGGATCGGGCGCCTGGGCCGGAAGGTGAATGATCATGCCTTCCCCGGTGGATTCGGTGGCCAGGGATTTTTTGTTCGCCAGCAGAGAGGCGGATGCGGTCTTGTTCCGCAAGCCGGGGATGAGGAGTTGGCCGTTGGCCGGCCATTGGAAAACATGGAAGTAAAGAGTGGCCCCGCCGCGGCTCATTTTGGCGGTGCAACGGCCCCATGGAAATTGCCGGCTGAACGGGTTGGCAGTGGTATCGTGGATGGCTTTGCCATTCACCTTCATCCATCGGCCGACTTCCACGAGCCGTTGCGCGCTCGCATCCGGGATCAGCCCCTCGCCCGTTGGTCCGACATTCAGCAAGTAATTGCCGCCCTTGCTGGCGCAGTCAATCAGGTTGCGTATCAGTGTTTCGGTGGATTTCCATTGCTCGTCGTTTTTCTTGTAGCCCCAAGTCTGGTTCATGGTCATGCAGGATTCCCACTCCACGCCCGGACCGAAACCATTGGCGGGAATTTCCTGTTCGGGCGTGCCGTAATCGCCGGCGCGTTGCGTCCCGGTTTTGTCCATGCCAGCCATGCCGGCGCGGGATTTTCCGACGCGATTATTCACGATAATGCCGGGCTGCAGGGAGCGAACGTACCGGCAAAGGTCCTCTCCGCGTTCAGGTGTCCAGGACTTCTCCCATTCGCCGTCAAACCAAAGGATCCCGATGGGACCGTAACCGGCCAGCAATTCCTTGAGCTGACCCTTCATGTAATCCACGTAACGGTCAAAATCCGCCTCGTCCCCGCTGGCGGCGACCCACTTCCGCGCCGGGCGATAATCCGGGTGATGCCAGTCCATGATGGAATAATAAAAGCAAAGCCGCACCCCGGCGTCCTTGCAAGCCGCGGCCAGTTCCTTCAGCGGATCGCGCTGGAACGGCGTGGATTTGATGCACCAATCGGTCAACCCCGACCGGTACATGCCAAAGCCGTCGTGGTGTTTACTGGTGATGACGATGTACTTCATGCCCGCGTTTTTGGCGAGACGGACCCATTGTTTCGCGTCAAACTTCACCGGATTGAACTGCGGGATAAGTTTGGCGTATTCCTCCACCGGAATTTGCCGGTTGTTCAAAATCCACTCCCCTGCTCCATCGACCGGTTTTCCATCCCATTCACCGGCTGCCTGCGAATAGAGACCCCAGTGAATGAACAGGCCGAAGCGGGCTTCGTCGAACCACTTCATGCGCGCCGCGCGCTCTTTGGCAGATTCCTGCGCGCCGGGCTTTTCCATGGCGTTGGTCTGCGCCGCCAGAATTCCGCCGCCCAGCCCGGACAACAATCCGCAACAAGCGAGCGCCAAAAAGATTCGATTTTTCATTTGTGTGCTTTCAGGCCTGTATCCCCGCCATCCCCCGGGCAACTTCTTCCAGACGCGCACGGAAACGGTCGTAACTCGGCATCACGATTTGCGCGGGCTGGATTCTGCCATTCCGAATCATATCGCACAGGTCGGCCAACTGCATTTCTCTTGCTGCCAGAAATTCGTTCAACTGCTTTTTTGCCGGGTTGGGGCTGGCGTCATTTCCAGAAATGTCCTCAAAACGCGAACAGTGGTCATACGGATTTTGCTGCACAGCACACAACAACCACGCTTCGCTTTTTGGCTTCGGAACCATCGGCACTCCAAACAAAAAGTTCTCCGCTTCGAAGCCCTGCAAGATGGAGTCCCACTTGTCCTGCCACAGACTGTTGCCTGCCGCGCACGTCCCATCGCTATCGCGGAAAAACACGGCGCCAACGGGCGAATGTGGCGCGGTTCGTTCCATGGCCATCCGCGCCAATGCCCGGGCATTTTTGAAAAAATAGATTGTCCCTATCGCTTTCCTCGATCCGGGCAGCGCCATTGCTTGAATCCGCTTCGATCTTGAGGCGATGAGGCGCTCAGAAACGTACATGAAGGCCATCGCCTCCAGCGGCGAGTACCCCCAAATCGGCTCAACAAGCCGATCAATCATCAGAGCCATCGGCCCGGCTCTGAACTCTTTACCCTCACATTCATCCGTGGTTGCCACGCAACTCCCGATGTCAGTCGGACCCTCGCCGGATAGCAGCAGAATCATGGCATCGATTGGTTGGCGGGAAGATGAGCCACAAGATCGTCGAGTTTCGTGTCCACAAACACCTCGCCGGGACCGAGGGCGCGCAGTTTTAATTGCGTTTCCGGCAGATCAAAAAAACGCACACATTGGGTTCGTCCGTCCGTAGGCTTATAGATCAAAATGACGGCTTCGCGCGCAACCTCATCTGGAATGTAATTCAGAATCATCGGACTATGCGTCGTGACGATAACCTGTTTGCCGATTTTGCCGAGGTCGATGAGCGATGCGACCAGTTTCTCCACCAGTTCCGGGTTTATTCCGTTCTCAATTTCATCGAACAGCAAAACCTTGTGGCGGCTATAAGCCTGCGCGAGTATCGCCATCACGCGAAGCATGCCGTCGTTAAGATGCGCGGCATCCACCACCGAACCAGGACTGTAATTCTCCCAGACACGCAAGCCCTTCCACCCAAAGCGATAGCCCTTCACCATCCATTTCTCCAAGTGAGGATAGAATTCATGGAGTCGATTTTGAAGTTGACCGGGCGAATCTCCTGTTAGTTGGCCGAGGAATGCAGCCAGCTTTTCGCCGCCAATCCCGATGTCTTCGGCGCTACGCGCCCGCCGACGCAAAAGGTGTGGCGAGAGGAGTTCCAGGGATTTCAAACTTTGCAACATTTCCTTTACCCGGGATATATCTGGATGCGCGACTTTGAGTTGAAGGATGGAAAGCACGGAACCTTCGTAAACCAAGTTAGGCCTATCGATCACTTGCCTGGGTTTATCCTCCGCCCTGGCGACAGTCAGTTGATTTTCACTTACTTCCAGCAGCACTTCACCACGTTTTTCTATTCGTTCAGATGTGCAGCGCAAGAGCGTCGTGTTGAAGCGTCCGCTCCACTGGACATCGCCCGATTCATCGAAATGGAACAGCATCCGAAATTCAATGATCGGACTTCGTTTTCCGAGGTTGCAGGCTAGTTCGCTTTTTTTCCAATCGCGTTGAGCAAGCCACTCACCCATCCGCCCGATGGCTAGTTGTCCCAGAAAAGCGAATGCTTGAAGGAGCGTGGATTTGCCTGAACCATTCAGGCCGATGAGGCAGGTAAACTTTCCCAACTGTAGCCCGTTTGGCGGAAGATCAAAATCCGCGAGAGATTTAAAATTCTCAATGTGCAGTTTGGTAATCATCGGCAATACAATGTTATGGGAACACAATCTTCAGGCAATTTCGATATATTTCTCGTGCGTTCGGGCGGGACCGAACAGGAAAATGGGTTGGTTTCCGTTTTTGCGCCGGATGGCATGGGGCTGGTGTGATGGCATGTTCATGAAGATGATGGCGGCCTTGTTTGCTGTTGCGATGATTTTCGTCCTCGGCCTGGGCATGGGGTTCCTGGCGCACCGATGGTCGCTGTTCAGCCAGCCTTCCCGTGATTCGGACGTTCTGCCTGCGCAGGTAAAAAATCTCCGCCAGCTTGTCACGGTCAAGACCCGCCGGTTCGTTGCGATTGTTCGGCAAAGACTTGGAACAGAACGCGCGGGCCATCGCAGTGGAAAACCTGCGGCGGACGGCGGAACGGGCGAAGGTGAAATTGACGGCATTTCTCTGCCAACCGGGCTTCACGGCGGCGGATATTTGAACAAAATAACGCCCCGATGGCGGCAAAATCCAATAAATCCCTCTTGGCAGTCCGCCTTCCTTCTGTTTAGCTTGACGCGATTAATGAACGCATTGCGTTTGCTGACCGTTATTTTTCTGCTCCTTGTATCGCCCTTTGTCTGTCGAGCACAGCAAAGTGCGTCTCCGTATATTAGCGGCTCCACTCCGCAAAGCACCTTCTCGTCCGTGGGGAATACGAACTATTTTGAACAGGGCGTGATTGCGAGCAACGAAAACGCCACGGTGACGGCCGACAAGGCGACCTATGAGGACGCGACCCGCGAAGTGCTGGCGGAAGGCGATGTGACCATATTGGATCACGGCCACATCTGGCGGGGCACCAATTTTGTCTATAATTTCAAAACCGGCGCCGTGCGCGCGGGGACGTTCAAATCGGTGCAGGGGCCGTTCAACCTGACCGGGCAACACCTCACGGGCAACAACAGCAGCAATGTCTATACGGCGACGAACGCGTTCATCACCACGGATGATGTCGAAAGGCCCGCCTACCGGATTCGCGCCCGCTCCATCACCATCGCGGTGGGGCAATATTTCGAAGCGTATCAGGCAACCCTGTTTTGGGGAAAGATGCCGGTCTTTTATTTTCCCCATTATAAGCGGTCCCTCGGCCAGCACCCGGACAATTGGGAGTTCGCGCCCGGTTACCGCAGCATTTTCGGGCCGTATTTGCTCAGCGCCTACAACTGGTATGGCAACGGCGTGCTCGACGGGACGGTGCATATGGATTTGCGCGAGTCGCGCGGCGTGGCGGTGGGGCCGGATTTGGCGCTGCATATGGGCGTGTGGGGCGAGGCTTCCTTCCGGTATTATTACGCGGACGATTTGGATCCGGGCGCCGATGGCATCACCGCGCCGCATGTCGGCCAAAACCGGCAACGGGCGTCCTTCTATTATGAGGTTCATCCCGCGACCAACCTCAGCGCCAAAGTGGTGATGGATTACCAAAGCGACCCGCTGATCCTGCGCGATTTTTTTGAGGGCGAATACAACACCAACGTTGAACCCGCCTCCTACGCGGAGGTGTCGCAATTGTGGCCCAACTACACGCTGGACATGATGGTGCAGCCGCAAGTGGTGAATTACTTCGAGACGGTGGAACGCCTGCCCGACATCAAGCTTTCGGGGGCGAAACAGCAAGTCGGCAACTCGCCCATTTATTATGACAACGAAAGTTCCGCCGGCTATTTCAAGCGCGCCTTCTCGGAGACGAACACGCTCTATACCCTGACCAATTTCACCCTGAATCCGGTGCCGCCGGTGGGCGTCAGGACGCCGTATCAAACCACGACGAACCCTCCGCCAAGCGATTATTCGGGTTCGCGCATCGACACGTTCCATCAAATCGCCATGCCGGAAACCCTTTTCGGCTGGCTGACCCTGACCCCGAATATGGGGGGGCGCCTGACGTATTACGGGGATGTGGACGGGCCGGCCATTCACACCAACCAACAATTGCGGGCCGTCTTTGACACGGGAATGGATGTTTCAGCCAAGGCTTCGCGGGTCTATAGCGACGCGGAAAGCAGCCTGCTTGATGTAAACGAACTGCGCCACATCATCGAACCGGAAGTGGACTATGTCTATATTCCGAATCCGACCCGTTCATCGAGCCAGGTGCCGCAGTACGATTACGCATCGCCCAGCCTGCGCCTGATGCCGATTGAATTTCCCGACTACAATGATATTGACACCATCGACGGCGAAAACGTGGTGCGGCTGGCTTTGCGCAACAAACTGCAAACCAAACGGGCCAACGGCGTGGAAGACTTGATTAATTGGGCCGTTTACACGGATTGGAGCTTGCACCCCACCACCAACCATCCGTTTAGCGACCTGTATTCGGACCTGGAGTTTCGCCCGCGCTCCTGGCTGACTCTCGCTTCCGCCACGCGCTACAACATGGCGAGCAACATGTGGCGGGAAGCAATCGAGCGCATGGTCATTCAACCTTCAACCGCCTGGAGTTTCGCCCTGACCTACCGCTATTTGGTGAACAATGACCAGGAGTTGGAAGAGTATCCCGGGGAAAACCTGCCCGGCCACAACCTTGTCGGGGTCAGCTTTTATTATCGGCTGAACGAAAATTGGGGTCTGCACATCGCCGAGATGTACGAAGCCCAATACGGCGGAATGCAGCAACAGGTCTATGCCATTTCCCACGATTTGCGCAGTTGGACGGCAGCCCTGATGTTCCGCGTCACCCAAGGGCAGGACCAACCCACCGACTTCACAGTGGGCCTGACTTTTTCGCTCAAGGCCTTTCCGCGTTTCGGTTTGGGTTCAGACAGCGACCACCCCGCCGGATCGTTGTTTAACGGCGACGCCCTGTTGGATCCGCCGGCGCGGTTCTAGGGCGGCCGATCACAATATCATCCAACCCGGACAGGCCCTCCGCCCCCGGCCATCAAGGGTAAATGCAGCGTGACTGTGGTCACGTCTGACGGAACGGATTCAATGCGGATCGCGCCGCCATGAGCGGACGCGATCCATTGAGCGATGCTCAAACCCAGGCCGCACCCTTCCACATCGTTGCCGTGCGCCGGGTCCCCGCGAAAAAAACGGTCAAAGACGCGCGGCAAAATATCGGCGCGTATCCCCGGGCCGGTGTTGGTGATGACAAATTCCGCGACGCGCCCGGACGGGCGCAGGGACATGACAATCCGTCCGCCCGGCTTGTTGTATTTGACAGCATTGTCGGCCAGGTTGAGAAATAGTTGCCGGAGCCGGTGGGCGTTGCCCATCACGGCAAGGGGTTCGCAGGCGGCCAGTTCCACGCTCACTGCCATGGGCTCGGCCAGGATGACGGCGTCACCGTGAAGGTCGCGCGCCAATTCGTCCAGGCGCAAAGGCTCCATCTTCAGGTTGAGCTGGCCTGAATCCGCGCGGGTCAGGAGGGTGAGGCCGTCCACGATTTTGGACAGGCGGCGCAATTCGTCAAGCTGGCTGAGGTGGCGTTCGCGCTCGGCGGGCGGGAGATCTTCGTCGCGCAACGCGGTCTCCGATTCTCCATACATCACGGTTAGCGGCGTCTTTAATTCGTGCGAGGCGTGAAGGGTGAATTCGCGGATTTGGCGGAAGGCCTCGTTCAAGCGGGTTTGCATCGCATTCAACACGGCGGCCAATTCATCCAATTCATCGCCGTTATTGGAGCGGGGGAGCAGCCGGCCCAAGGTGCGTTCGTCGATCTCCTTGGCCGCCTTGGTCAGGTTGGCGATGGGCTTGAGCGCGCGGCGGGTCATCCACCAGCCCGCCGCCACCCCCAGCACCATGGCGGGCAAACCAACGCTCATGACGATCTCCCCGATTTCATCCAGCGGACTTTCGCCGCTGGTATGATGGTGGCGATGATATTGCTCGGCAAATTCCGCATAAACCGCCCAACTGATGAGCAGGAGCGAAACGGCCAGGACGCCCGCATACCATAGCGTCAATCGGCAGCGAATCGTCACGGCTCTTCCTTCATCATGTAGCCCATGCCGCGCACGGTGTGGAAGAGTTTGACTTCGAATCCGGCGTCGATTTTTTCGCGCAGCCGCTTGATATAAACGTCCACCAGGTTGGATCCGGGATCAAAATCATAATCCCAGACTTTTTCCAGGATGGCCATGCGCCCGCAAATGCGCCCGGCCGAGCGCATGAGAAATTCCAACAGGCGATATTCCCGCACGGTCAAATCGAATTTTTTCCCGTCGCGCCGCGCCTCGCGCGTGATGGTGTCGAGGGTCAAATCGCCCACGCGCAGGACGGCTGATTTGGATTCGCCCGCCCCCCGCCTTCCCAGGGCGCGCACCCGGGCCACCAACTCGACCAGGGCGAAAGGCTTGGCCAGGTAATCGTCCGCCCCGGCATTCAAACCCTCCACGCGCTCATCCACTTCCCCCCGCGCGGAAAGAAGCAGAACCGGCGTGGTGTTTTTCGAATCGCGCAAATACCGCAGCACGCTCAGTCCGTCGCGCCCCGGCAGCATGATGTCAAGCACCACGGCGTCAAAAGGAGTCCCCACGGCGGCGGCGATGGCGTCGTTGCCGTTATGGCAAACGTCAGCGGCAAAGCCGGCGTCTTGCAGCGCCTTGCGGATAAACGAGGCTGTTTTCTTTTCGTCTTCGACGATTAATACACGCATGATCAGGCGGCGCCGGAACGATAGGCCGTTCCGGCGGCAAAGTTAAGCTCTTTGTCTCCGCCGCCGGCGCCGGCCGGTTAATCCTTGTCTTTCTTTTCCTTGCGTTCGTCTTCGTCTTTTTCCTTGGCCTGGTCTTTGGCGGTTTCCACGTCCACCGCGACAATTTCACCTGTGACGGCGTTGACGTTCACCTCGGTGATGTCCTTTGTCCCAGGGCGGGCGATGTCGAAGGACCAGATTAATTTCCCTTTTTCCTTTTCCAATTCTGCTTCCTTGATCGTGCCGTCCGGGACTTTGGCCAGGGCGGTGACGCGGGCATCCGCCTCGGAGATTTTGGCCTGCGCTTGGAGTTTGGCTTGATGATGTTCCTTGTGCTGACCTTTGCAGCACTCGGATTCGCATCCCGCCACCAGTCCGGCCGCCAGCAGGCAGCAGAAACTCAATTTCATGCTCATATATCGCTTCATAATTTATTATTGTATGACACTTTCAATGCTTGCCCGGCCAGCATAGGCGCGTTGCGTGAAACGGGCATGAAAGAGAAATGACAATATTGTCATTTTTCCGCCGTCCGGTTGGCCTCAACGCTCCGCCAATACCAGCGCCCGGTCTTTTTCGTCAAGCACACGCCAGGAGCCGGGGACCAGACCGGCCAGATCAAAATTTCCAATGCGCACCCGCAACAGCCGCAATGTCGGGTGACCCGCCGCCGCCGTCATGTGCCGCGCCTGCCGGTTTTTGCCCTCAATTAATTCCAGCCCGATCCACCGGTCCGGCACTGTTTTGCGAAATCGAATCGGCGGCTGGCGCGGCGCCACCACCGGTTGCGGTTCCAGCAACCAGGCCCGGCAAGGCAATGTCCGGCGGCCCTGGATTACCACCCCGCGCGACAATTCAGCCAGCGCCTCCGCCGTTGGCGCCCCCTCCACCTGCGCCCAATAAACGCGCCCATGACCGCGTTTCGGCTGGAGCAGGCGCGCGTTCAAACCCGCCTCGTCGCTCAAAAGCAGCAACCCCTCCGAATCCGCATCCAGCCGCCCAATCGGATAAACCCCGGGCGGAAAATGAAATTCCGCCAGGGGGCGGTTGGCCGAGCCATCCGGGGTGAACTGGGAAAGCACCCCATACGGTTTGTTGAAAGCGATCAGCATGACGGCAGGATGAGGGCGGAACAAAAGGCGCTCCAGAAATTTCGCCGATATTTTTTCACCCGGACAGCATTTGTCCAGGCAGCCCCGCTAAAGTCACGGGCATATGAATGCAAATCAAATGGAACTCGGCTTGAAAGCAAAACAAATCCGCGTCCAGGCGGCGCAACGGCAACGCCGCCAACAACGGGCCGAATGGTGGTTCGCGCAAATGCGCCGCGTCGTGGCCGTCTCATTGGAGTGGAAGCCCGAAAAAGCGGAAGGTTGACCGGCTGTCAAAAGAACCGGTCGCTATGACGCCAGTTGGCCGTCAACCAGTTCGACGACCCGGGGGGCGCTGGCGGCGATTTTGGCGTCGTGGGTGGCGACGACCAGCGTGGCTTGCCGCTCCTGACGCAGCTCCAGCAGGAGTTGAATGATCTCGTGGCCGGTTTGAGAGTCCAGATTGCCGGTCGGCTCGTCGGCTAAAATCAGATCAGGCTGGTTGACCAGCGCGCGGGCGATGGCCACGCGTTGCTGTTCGCCCCCGGATAGTTCGTAGGTGCGATGTTCCATGCGGCGCTCCAAGCCGACGCGGCGCAGGAGATCGCGGCAGCGGGTGTTGGCATCGGCGGCGGCCATGCGGGCCATGCGGGCCGGGAGGAGGACGTTTTCCAGCGCGCTCAGTTCCGGCAGAAGATGGTAGGCTTGGAAAATAAAGCCGACCCGGCGGTTGCGCATCCGGGCCAGGGCGGTGGAAGAGAGTTGCAGAAGGTTGATTCCGTCAAAAATAATTTCGCCCTGGTTGGGCAGGTCCAGGCCGCCGAGCAAGTGGAGCAGCGTGCTCTTGCCGGCCCCCGAGGCGCCGCGCAGGGCCAGGAATTCCCCCCGCTGCACGGTGAGGTTGATTTCGCGCAGGACATCCAGATTGCGCCGTCCGATGACGTAGGTTTTGCGCAGGTTGCGCGCGATCAGCACGGGGTCGTCATTCATGGCGCAGGGCCTCCACAGGTTGAAGCCGGCTGGCTTTCCAGGCGGGGAACAATCCGGCCAGCACGCAGGCGGCAAAAGCCGTTCCGCAAATCCGCGCCACATCCCGGATCTGGATCAGAGCCGGCAAATCGTAAACATGATAAATGTCTGGGGGCAACAAGGACGAACCGGTGACGTTGCGCATGAGTGCCAGAAATTCATTGCGGTAATGCAGCGCCAGCAAGGCCGCCCCCAACCCCAGTCCCACTCCCAATACGCCCACAAAAACGCTTTGACTCAAAAAGACGAGCAGCACTTGCAGATTCGAGGCCCCCAGCGCCTTGAGAATGCCGATCTCGCGCGTCTTTTGGACGACAAACGTGATCTGGCAATTAACGATGCCGAAGGCGGCGACGATCATGATGAAAAACAGCATGTAAAACATCATTTCCTTTTCCGTGGCCAGCGCCTGGAAAATCTGGGTGGACTCCTCCCACGTCTTGACCGCGCAGCCGGCCTTGAGTTTCGTCCGCAATTGTCCGGCCACGGAGTCGGCCAGGAATGGATCGCGCAATTTGACTTCCAACCCCTGCGCGGTGTTTTTCGGCAGGTCGAGAAGCTCGCGCGCGTCTTTGAGGGAAACCACGACGTAGGCGGCGTTAAAATCCGGGAAGCCGACATCGAATATGCCCCGGACCGTGAATTCCTCGGGCAGCACCACCTCCGCATTCGTTTTCCCGGCGGTGGCTTCCGATTTTTCGAGATTGCGCGGCGAATAGATGGCGATGCGGTCCCCGACATCAAGCCGGTTTTGATTGGCATAATCCACGCCGACCACCACGCCCCTGTCTGTCAAGTCAAACGAGCCGCTTTTGATGCTGGAAGGCAGCACATTGACGCTCCCCACCGTTTTCGGGTCCACCCCGGACAACCAGGGCACGGAGCGTTTTGGTTTGCCGGAATCGGGTTCGGTTTTGACCAGCACCTGGCTCATGATGATAGGGGAAACCCCGACCACGTCCTTGTTCGACGAGATGGTTTTCATCAGGTCCTGATAATGGCTGAGCGTCTGATCCTCTTCCGCCGAAAAAACGGTCAGGTGCGCGTTGAAACCGAGGATGCGATCCCGCCATTCCTGATCGAACCCGCTCATGACCGCGATCACGACAATCAGCACCGCCACCCCGAGCAAGACGCCAATGATCGAGATAACCGTGATGACCGAAACAAAAGTCCGGCGCGGTCGCAGATAACGCAGGGCCAAAAAAGCCTCAAAGGGGAGCCTCAACATGCGGGAGGAGAATAGGAGCGCGCCTGTCTGGTGTCAACGGGACGCGCCGGTTTCACTTGCAATTAGTTTGACACGCCTTGCCCGGGATGGGGACGGAATCGCCAAACCGGCCGTAGTCAAATTCGTTCGTTTTGAACTGGTTCCGGTCCAGGATGCGGATGTAGCGGTATTTCAAAACCACGGTTCCGTCCGCCTCCGTCTTTTCGGGCACGCCATAGACTATCGCCAGCTTGCCTTTGGCGGCATACCGTTCCGCGCTCTCAAATGTGGCGTCGCCGCTCGTTTTGGCCATCGACCAACTGGTCGAAAAAAGACCCTCGCCGCGCGGCGAAATGGCCAGTTTCACGTTTTTCTTTTCCCCTTCCTGGACCCAGTCGAAATAGTGATGCTCAAAAACGGTGTTCGCCTGGATCAGGTCGCCCATGTCCATCTCGCGCGCATCCGTGCTCACGATGATGCCGGCCCACACCACGGCGGCCCCGGCGTAATGGGCGGGATGCTTGCGCACGTCATCGGGATAAACAGCCAGGCAATCCTGGCGAAACTCGGTTTTTTCCGGCGGGCTTGCCGGTTGGTACGGGCGGTTTCCGCCATGCGAAGCGCAAGACACGCAAGCGGCCAGCGCCGCCATTCCCAAGATAGAAATGCGAATCATAAAATATGCCGGATTGGATAATCTCTGAATCACGAAGGTAAAACTAGCTGATGCCCAAGGTTCTTGCCATCATTCTTTTCAACAGTTTTTGGAAGAAGGAAGTTGGGAGTTGACCCGGTGGACGGTGGACGCCGGCAAAATTTGGAAAATGCGGCAGGCGGGGTGATCGTGCTTGACTAATTCTCTGCTGGCGAGCAAGTTGGGTTTCAACAAAACAGCACGACGCACATGGGCACCGCGAAACCATATGGCTATTTGAACCGGCTGGGAAACGGCATTGCCTCTGAAGTGGACGCTTCCAACGGTTGCAAATGGGAATCGGGGGCTTTACGCTGCCAGCTTGACGAAAAGCGCAAGAGACAACTGCCCGCTTATTGGAAATAAATATCATGAAGTCTGAAACTGACCTCTATACGCAGACCGGCGGCGAAGGTGACATCCGCAAAGCCCTGGTTGAGGCCGACATCGTAGATTGCATGGTTGCGCTGCCCGGCCAGTCAAATTTTTCCAACAACTGAATCTTATGGCCACACAACAAACAAAATTAAGGCTTCCTCAGGTTGAGAAGGTGAAGCTACGGCACTTCTCGCTGTTCACTGCAAATCCAGATGCAGAGTTTGAGTGCGACACCGGCGTTGTTTGCCTCGTCGGTGCCAATGGGATTGGGAAATCAACATTACTATCAGCAATCAACTTCGCTCTGACTGGGACGGTTTCGGACCCGAATCGCGCTTTTGAGTCAATGGAAGAGTATTACAAGTTTACCCGTATCTACTCGAGTAATTATTTTCGCGGTCGCATCGCGGTAGCCGATGAAGATGAGGCTGAGATTGCTCTAAGGGTTCGTGCATAAACAACTTCCGATACAAAGGCGGAATATGCACAAA
>CAZLEE010000007.1:0-49684 GCA_964558455.1 uncultured Verrucomicrobiota bacterium
GCAACGACGCGCTGCCCCTCGCGGCCTAAATGAAGAATTATGTCTCACACCCAGAGAATTTTTTGGGGCGCAATAGCGGTTGACAAACGGGGGGGAGGCCCTTATAAACCCGGCAAGGATGGCGTATCAAACTGTCAATATGAAAAATCTTCCTCTTTCCCTGCTGGCGATCGTGCTTCTGACCGGCTGCATGCATAATTATGATCTCACCCTGAAAAATGGGATGAAAATCACCCGCGTGAGCAAGCCGAAGCTGGACAAGGACGCCGGCATTTACAATTACACGGACATCCGGGGGGAGAAAAAATCCATCAGCGCCTCACGGGTGGTGGAAATCGCGCCCCATTCCGAAGACAAGACTAAGCCGAAGCAGAGGCCCCCGCAGTCGCCGTAACGAATCGTTCGATGTATTTTCCGATCAGGTCCGCTTCCAGATTGACGGCGTCGCCGGTTTTGCGTTCGCTCAGGGCGGTGACGGTGCGGGTTTGCGGGATGATCCATATTTGAAAACTTCCCTTGCGCGCGGCCGCGACGGTCAGACTGATTCCATCCACGGCGATTGATCCCTTGAAGATAACGTAGCGCATGATGTCCGGCGGGGCGCTGATTTCCAGGACGTAATCCTTGCCGGACTGTTCCCAGCGGATGATTTTTCCCAGGCCGTCGATGTGGCCGGAAACGAAGTGGCCGCCGAGGGGATCGCCGACGCGCAAGGCGCGTTCCAGGTTGACGGCGTCGCCGGGGGCGGCGAATTGGAAGGTGGTTCGTTTCCAGCTTTCGGCGAGCAAGGCGAATTGGAGGAGCTTGCCGCCGCGGCGTGGGGTGATTTTTTCGACGGTCAGGCAACAGCCGTTGACCGCGATGCTGTCGCCGGTTTTCAGGCGGCGCGAGCAGATGCGGGAGCGGACAATCAATTCAATGGCGGCCGGTTTGGGGCGGATGGCCTCGATGCGGCCGGCTTCTTCAATAATGCCTGTGAACATAATTCGGAAAGGGTTTCAGGTTGGGGGCGCGGCGTTTGCTGTCAATAATATATCAGGTCCCAGGCGGCGCCAACGGGGGTCGCGCAGGGTGATGGAGGAGGCAAGGCCGGGCAGTCCCGGGCCGGCGACGGCTTTGGGGGCATCGCGTCCGCCGATGACGAGAGGGGCGTAAAAGAAGGCGACACGGTGGGCGAAGCCCTGGAGAAGAAAGGAAGCATTGGTTTCCCCGCCGCCTTCGACGAGGAGGCTGGAGACTTGATCGCGGCCGAGAGTTTGCAGGAGCCAGGCCAGATCGATGGCGCCGTGACGCTGCGGGGCTTTGAGGACGCGGACGCGGCGTTGCAGGGCGGCGAGGCGGGAAGCGGGAGCGGCGGCGGTGACAACGATGGTGGTGAGCGGCGCAAACAGGTCGGTCAGAACCCTAGACTGGAGAGGGATGCGGGCCGAGGGATCAAGGACAATGCGATGGAGCGACTTGTGTTTGAAGCCGGGCCGGCGAAGGGTGAGGGAGGGGTCATCCTTAACAATGGTATTGACGCCAACCAGGATGGCATCGGCGGCGGCGCGCAGGGACATGCCGCAGGCGCGGGCGGACGGCGAGGTGATCCATTTGGATTGGCCGGTGCGGGCGGCGATTTTGCCATCAAGCGACATGGCGGCTTTGACGGTGACGAACGGGGTGCGGTGGACGATCCAGTGGCGGAAAGCCTGGTTGAGCTTGGATTCCCGGCCGGCCATGAGGCCATGGCAGACCGACACGGAAGCTTTTTGCAAAATTTTAAACCCGTTTCCGCAATGAGCCGGGTTGGGGTCGAGAGCGGCGGCGACGACCCGTTTGATTCCGGCGGCGATAATGGCGTCGGTGCAAGGGGGGGTGCGTCCGTGAGTGCAGCACGGTTCGAGAGTGACGTAGAGAGTTGCGCCGCAGGGATCTTCGGTGGCGGCGCGCAAAGCTTCGATTTCGGCGTGGGGGAGGCCGGCGCGGCGATGCCAGCCTTGGCCGATGATTTTTCCATTTTTGACCAGGACGGCGCCGACCATGGGGTTGGGCGAAGTGCGGCCAAAAGCGCGCCGGGCCAGACGGAAGGCATGAGCCATGTGGAGGCGATCCTGGGAGGAAATGAGAGGGGATGCGTCCATGAGCAGCGCCTCAAGCGTCATCAAAAAGAGCGCGGGCGAACTGCTTGCCGTCGAAAGGCTGGAGGTCTTCGACTTTCTCGCCCAAGCCGATGAATTTAACGGGGAGAGCAAGCTCCTTCTGGATGGCGACGACCATGCCGCCCTTGCTGGTGCCGTCGAGTTTGGTGATGACGAGGCCGGTGAGGGGGACGGATTTGTTGAATTCCCGCGCCTGGGTGAGGGCGTTCATGCCGGTGCTGGCATCAAGCACGAGCAATGTCTCGTGGGGCGCGCCGGGGGATTTTTTATGCATGGTGCGGTGAATTTTTTGCAACTCCAGCATGAGGTTATGCTTGGTATGGAGGCGTCCGGCGGTGTCAATAAACAAATAATCCGCGTGGCGCGCCATGGCGGCGGCGATGGCGTCGTGGGCGACGGAGGCGGGGTCGGCGCCGTGGGCGCCGGAGATGACGGGGACTTTTAAGCGGTCGCCCCAAAGTTTGAGTTGTTCGACGGCGGCGGCGCGGAAGGTGTCACAAGCGGCAAGGACGGCGGTGTTGCCCTGAGTCTGGACGAGGTGGGCCAATTTGGCGGCGGTGGTGGTTTTGCCGGTGCCGTTGACGCCAACCACGGAGACGATGGTCAAGCCAGCGGGTTGTTTTTTCAAGGCAGCCGGGGTGGTGGCGAGCGTTTTTTCGACTTCAGCGCGGGCGACGGCAAAGATATCAAGGCCGGCGCGGCCCTGGGTTTCGTAGGATTTTTTGACGGCGGCAAGGATTTGGGTGGTCATGGCCATGCCGAGGTCGGCGGCGATGAGGCTGGCCTCCAACTCCTCCAAGGTGCCGGTGGTGAGTTTGGGGGAGGCGGTGACGATGCGCTTGATTTCGTGGACGAGCTTGGATTGCGTTTTGCGCAAGCCCTCTTTGAATTTTTGAAAAAGTCCCATGAGTTACGAGGCGGCCGGGGTTGCGGTCGGGGAAAGATTTTTGCGGTTCAGGTGGGCGGCCCGGAGTTTCTGCAAATAGATGCCCGGAAGTTTTACGGTGCCGATAAGAGGCTTGCCCTTGCTGAAGCCGTGGCAGTCGGAGCCGCCGGTGACGAGGAGGTTGAAATGGTCGGCCATGTTCAAGTAATGCCGGGAAATCTTGGCGGTGTGCTTGGTGTGAAAACATTCAATGCCATCAACGCCCTGGGCGGCGAGGGGGGCGATGATTTCATCGCCCTGGTTGAGGGCGGGGTGGGCGACGATGGCGAAGCCGCCGGCTTGATGAATCAAGGCGATGGCATCAAGGGCGGAGATTTTGCGCTTGGGCACCCAGGCGGGGCGGCCTTTTTTTAAATAGCGGTTGAAGGCTTCGTCCATGCTGGAACAAAGGCCTTCCTGGATGAGGGCGCGGGCGACGTGAGGGCGTCCGGGCGCGCAGCAATTGGCGATGGCGAAGACGGTTTCGGAGCGCAGGGGGATGTTGAGTTGATTGAGGCGGTTCGTCATTTCGCGGATGCGGTCCTGGCGGACGGTCTGGAATTTTTTTATCTCGGCGAGAAGTTTTTTGTTGTGCAGGTCAATATAGTATCCAAGGAGGTGGACTTCCTTGTCCTCGAATTCGGCGGTCAACTCGACGCCGGGAATAAATTTGATGCCAAGGGACCGGCAGGCGATGTCCATGCGTTCGCAGCCTTCCACGGAGTCGTGGTCGGTCAATGACATGGCGGCGAAGCCGAAGTCTTTGCCGCGGGCGGCGAGTTCTTCCGGGGTGAAAGTGCCGTCTGAAAAAAGAGTATGGAGGTGCAGGTCGGCGTAGATATCGTGACCGGCGGCGGGGTTCATGGTTTCACCATTCTGGCGGGCCGGTTGAGTTCGCCTTTGACTTTGTCCAGGATGCCGTTGACGAATTTTCCGCTGTCGTGGGTGGAGAATTTTTTGGCGATGTCAACGGCTTCGTTGATGCTGACGACGGGGGGGATATCCTCGCGGTACAACATTTCAAAGATGGCGAGGCGCAAGATATTCCGGTCCACCACCGCCATGCGATGGAGATCCCAGTTTTCGGCGTGTTGCTTGATGCGGGTATCGAGTTCGTCGCGGTGTTCGAGAACGCCGCGGATGAGTTTGTCGGCGAAGAGACGGGTGGTCAGCTCCTGGGGGGTGGGTGGGGGGAGTTCGACGGTTTGGCCCCAGTTGGCAGGCGCCTTGTCCTCGGCAATGGCGGTGGCCTGCTGGGTGGCCCAGAAACGAGACAGGGCCTCCTCCAGATTATCTGAAGGATTTATGTCGTGCTGAAACAGAAATTGCACGGCGCGTTCACGAGCTTCACGGCGTTGTCCCATACCGCAAGGATGCTTCCACGGCGGGGATTGCAAAAGCAAAATATTTAATTAGCTCAGATTTGGGAATAGGCGGCAGGCCGGAGGAAGGCGTTGCTGATATTGGAGACAATTTCAGGATCGGTGTATCCCGGCATGGCCCGCAGTTTTTTCCATTCCGGGTCGGCGGAGAAATTGCCCCAGCCCTGGTCGTGGGCGGCCTGGTTTTCGAAGGCGAGCATGTAAGTCAGGCAGGGCAGGCGGGGACCGATCAAGGTTTCACCGAAAAAGACGGGGCGCAAACCGCAGCGGCGGAAAATGGCGATTTCGCCTTGTCCGAACATTTCGATTTTCTTTTTATTGGCCTTTTTGCTGTGGCTTTCGTAAGTGCGCAGCTCGAAAAGGCGGGATTTGCCGCCGCTGGCGAAGGAGGGCGTTTCGAGTTTTGGCATGGCCGGGAAAGCGGCCATGAGGGAGCTTTCCATGCGGACGTAAGCAGGATCGCCGGCGGTGGCGTTGAGGAATTCGGCGCCGGCTTGCTGGTAATCGGGGTCGGCCAGAAGGCGGTCGGGGGTTGTTGCGACGGACTCGATGGACTTGTGAGCGAGCAGGACGTAAAGGCCCGGACTGTCGGAACCGACGGCGACGTTGAACACACCCACGCGGTCGATGCCGGCGCGGTTGAGCGCCGGGATGGCGGCTTGGCGGTAGAAGCGGTCAAAGAGATCGGTCTTCGGTCCGCGGCGCAAGTGATAAAACCGCAACTCGTAAAATTCGCGGGGGGAGACGGCGGGTTCCTGCGCTTCTGACCGCGGGGCGGTCAGAAGCGTTTCGACGCTGGCAGCGGCGACGACAGATGAGGTCAGGAAATCGCGTCTGTTCACAGGCTTATTTGTCGCCCGCCGGGACGACGAGTTTTGGCTGGGCGGCCTGCCATTCTTCCTGGGTGACGGATTTCACCTGTTGCCGGAAAACGAAGGTGCCTTTTTTATTGCCGACGACGATGTCGGGCAGACCGTCACCATTGATGTCGCCGACCGTCACCTCCGTGCCGACGCCGGAATTGGTGTCGATGAGATGGGGGACGAAATGGGCGGTGTGATTGGGGCCGCGCACTAATTTGAACCAATACAAAACAGCGGGGTCGTTGGAGCGGGGGTCGGGGCCATTTTTGCCATGAGCCCAGAAGCGTTTGCCGGTGACGATGTCTTTCAGGCCGTCGCCATCAATATCGACGAGTTCGACGGCGTGGGTTTGGGTGAAAGAGACGCCGTATTCATTGGGTTTGTCGGTGGGTTCCATGATGAGGTGCTGTTTGAATTGGATTTCGCTATTGGTGTCTTTGTCGGGCAATTGCTCATACCAGGCAAGACCGTATCCGTGGGGGTTAAGGCTGGTGATGATATCGGGCAAACCGTCGCCGTTGACGTCATAAGCGTACATCTGGGAACTGCCTTTGGGCGCAAAGGGGTAGGGGTGAAACTTCCAGAGGGGGTTGCCTTCCAGAGAAGCGGGTTGTTCATACCAGCCGTCCTTGACCAGAATGTCGTTGCGGCCATTGCCGGTGACATCGCCGAAGCCAAGGCCGTGGCTGAATTTGTGATAGCCTTGCTTGGGGGAAACATTGTGGAAGGTCCAGAGTTTGGCGGGATCGGCGCTGTCGCGTTCGGCATAACCGACGCAGCCCTTCTGGCAGCAGATGAGGACCGGTTTGCCGGTTTTGAGGAGATCGCCGTAAATGGGCGACTCATCGTCGGTCTCCGGGGTTAAAACGTGGCGCGGCCAAAAGCCGCCCTTGTTGTGGGGATTCTCATACCAGAAGGTTTCCAGGCCGGGAAAGCCGATGATGATAATGTCCGTCCAGCCATCGCCGTTGATGTCGTCGGTGAAGGCGAAGAAGGCTTTTGAGTAGGAATTTTTGACGCCGAGAGCGCCTTCAAAGCCATCGATTTTGGAAACGGAACCGTCGGCATTGGTGGCGAGAAAGGATTGCGTGGCGGGAAAAAACTCGTGGCGGATTTTGAAAACGGGCCCTTCGTACCAAAACGGGCCGGAGACGATGTCCATTTTGCCGTCGTGGTTGAAATCGCCAAAACTGGCGCCCTCGCTCCAGAACTTGTCGGTCAGTTGCTGTTTGTCGAAGGTGTGGAGCACCGACTGCGAACAAGCTGCGAAAGCAAAAGAGAAGAGCGCGATCGGGAACAAAAACTGTTTCATATTTTACTATAATTGGCAGAACGCTTTGAAGAGGTCAAGGGGACAAAAGATGAACGCGAGGAAGCAAGTGATGCCCGTGAATTCCTGATTTTGCCGCCGTTGCCATGTCGTTGCTATTGACATAATCGGGGGTTTACGTCACGTTCCCGCGTTTAGGTGTCGTAGTGCAGGTCTGAAAATTAAATATTTACAGATGGGTAAAACGTTAATCATCGCGGAAAAGCCTTCGGTGGCGAATGACATTGCCAAAGCGCTGGGCGGGTTCGCCAAACACGGGGATCACTTGGAGAGTGACCAGTATGTGTTGTCGTCGGCGGTGGGTCATTTGCTGCAACTTTGTCTGCCGGAAGGAGTGGAAGTGAAACGGGGCAAGTGGACTTTTGCCCATTTGCCGGTCATACCGGACCATTTTGATTTGCAGCCGATAGAAAAGGCGGAGGACCGGCTGAAACTGCTGTTGAAGCTGCTCAAGCGGAAAGACGTTGACCGGCTGGTTAATGCCTGCGACGCGGGGCGGGAAGGGGAATTGATTTTCCACTACATCGTGCAATACGCAAAAGCCAAACAACCGACGAAAAGGTTGTGGCTGCAATCCATGACGCCGGCGGCGATCCGGGAAGGTTTTGCAACGTTGCGCGAAGGAAGCGCGATGCAGGCCCTGGCGGACGCGGCAGTCTGCCGGTCGGAATCGGACTGGCTGGTGGGGATCAACGGGACGCGGGCGATGACGGCGTTCAATTCCAAGACAGGCGGGTTTCAATTGACGACAGTGGGGCGGGTGCAGACGCCGACACTGGCGATCATGGTGGAGCGGGAGGAGAAGATACGGAAGTTTGTGCCACGGGATTATTGCGAACTGCAGGCGACATTTGCGGCGCAGGCGGGCGAATATGCGGGGCGGTGGTTCGACCAGAAATTTATCCGGGACAAAAACGGGGCGGAGACGGATCTGAAACCGGAGCGGATTTGGGATCGGAAACTGGCGGAAGCGATCCGGGAGAAGTGTCTGGGGCAGCCGGGGCGGGTGACGGAAGAAACCAAGCCGAGCACACAATTGTCCCCGCTACTCTATGATTTGACGAGTTTGCAGCGGGAAGCGAACGGGCGTTTCGGGTATTCGGCGAAAAACACGTTGTCGCTGGCGCAAAGCCTGTATGAGCGGCACAAGGCGCTGACCTATCCGAGAACGGATTCGCGGGCGTTGCCGGAGGATTATATCGGGACGGTGAAAGGGACGCTGGAAATGCTTTCGGGCGCGGGCTACGGGCAGTTTGCCGGAGAGATACTGAAGCGGGGATGGGTTCACCCGAACAAGCGGATTTTCAACAACGCGAAAGTGTCGGATCACTTTGCCATCATTCCGACCTCCATCGGGCCGAAAGGACTGAGCGAGCACGAGCAGAAACTTTACGATTTGGTGACGAGACGTTTCCTGGCGGTTTTTTATCCGGCGGCGGAATTTCTGATTTCGACGCGGATCACGCATGTGAAAGAAGAGGCGTTCAGGACGGACGGAAAAGTGATGGTCAACGCGGGATGGATGAGCGTGTACGGGAAGGAAGCGCAAGGGGAAGATCAAGGACCGCAACTGGTTCCAGTGCGTCCGAACGAGGTGGTCAACACCGTGAAAATCAGTCTGGCGGCCAGCCAGACCAAGCCGCCACCGCGCTACAACGAAGCAACGCTGCTTTCGGCCATGGAGGGAGCGGGCAAACTGGTGGAAGACGAGGAATTACGGGAAGCGATGAGCGAGAAGGGGTTGGGGACGCCGGCGACGCGGGCGGCGATCATCGAAGGATTGATTTTTGAAAAATACCTCTTGCGCAACCTGCGGGAATTGCAGCCGACGGCGAAGGCATTTTCGCTGATCACATTGCTGCGGGGATTAGGCATACCGGAACTATCATCGCCAGAACTGACGGGGGACTGGGAATTCAAATTGAAGCAGATGGAGCGCGGGGAATTGGGGCGGGCGGAATTCATGCGCCAGATCGAGGAGATGACCAAGCAGATCGTGAAAAAAACCAAGGGGTACGAAAGCGATACTGTGCCGGGCGAATTTGGGGAAGTGAAGACACCGTGTCCAAAATGCGGCGGGGTCATCAAGGAGAATTACAAAAAATTCCAGTGCCAGAAATGCGATTTTGCGCTGTGGAAGATCGTGGCCGGGCGGCAGATGGAAATTCCAGAGATTGAGGAATTGATCACGAAGCGGGTGGTGGGGCCGCTGCAGGGATTTCGGAGCAAGATGGGGCGTCCGTTTGCCGCGATCATCAAGCTGACGGCGGAAATGAAACCGGAATTTGATTTTGGGCAGCAGAACGAGGAGAGCCAGGCGACGGCCGAGGCGCTGGACTTCACGGGCCGGGAAGTGTTGGGGAAATGCCCGGCGTGCGGTTCGCCGGTCTATGAGAACGGGATGAATTACATCTGCGAAAAGGCGGCGCGACGGCAGGGATGCACCTTCCGCACCGGGAAAATCATTTTGCAACGGGCAATCGAGACAGAGCAGATCAAGAAACTGCTGACCAATGGCCGGACGGATCTGATTGACAAATTTATTTCCAAAAAAGGCCGGCCGTTCAAGGCGTTTTTGGTGGCGGGCGCGGGGGGCAAGGTCGGGTTTGAATTTGAGCCGCGCAAGCCCAAGAAAGCAGGGGAAGCGTCCAAGTCCAGGGAGCCGGCGGCGAAGCTGGATTTCAGCAAGTCGCAGCCGGTGGCGAAATGCCCGGCTTGCGGCGGGCGTGTCTTTGAGGCGGCGGGGAACTATGTTTGCGAGAAATCGCAGGCGGACAAGAGACCGTGCAAATTCAAGGTGGGCCGGACGATTTTGCAGCAGCCGGTGGATGCCAGCCAGCTTAAGAAGCTGACGGAGACGGGGCGCACGGATTTGCTGAAAGGTTTCATATCGAAAAGCGGGCGGCCTTTTCCCGCCTTTCTGGTGCTGGATGACCAGAACAAGGTGACGTTTGAATTTCCCCCGCGCGAGCAAGGCGGACCGGGAGACTTCAGTTCGCAAGGTTAGAGGAAGCCAGGCGGCGGAAACAGATAAAGGCAGGCAATCTGCCCTTTATCTGTTTCCGCCGCGTTAGTTAAGGACGAGGCGCCAGCTTTCGCCGGGGGCGAGGACCCGTTTCTTTTGCAGATTTTTCCCATCAGCCAGCACGGCCACGCCTGCCAGTTGAGGATCGACAGACTGGTTGACGATGGTGATGTCGGCGTTTTTGCGGCAGGGGGTCACACGCCATTCATGTTCGGAAGCGCCATCCAATCGGAGATGATGCCAGCGGGCCATGAAAGGGCCGACGCAACAGGCGGCGGAATCAATGGGTTCGAGCCGGGACTGATTGCTGACGATGCGGGTGGGGCAATTGGAAATATCAGGTCCGGCCAGGGTGACGAGCGGGGGATCGGAAGGGTGCCGGGCCGATTGGAGGGCGGCGATATTATTGATAGCGACGAAGGCCGGTTCGGGGCTGCGCAGGAGCTGGGCGGCGCGTTCGGCGGTGATGGCGGGACGCAAGGTGTTGAGGCAGATTTGGAAAGCGGGGCGGTCGTCGGTGTGAGAGAGCGGAAATTGGGGGCCGCCACGGTGTTCGATTTCGTGGGCCAACTGGGCGAGGGCAGTGGTTTGCCGGACAGAAGCGAGGCGGGCGCGGGGGCCGAAATAATAGACGCCGAGGACGGTGGTTTCGACGAGGATGGCGGCGACGGCGCAGCGGAACACGACGGACGGAGCAAGAGAACGGGCAAGACGCTCCATTTCGTATCCGGCCAATAAAGCGGCGGCGGGCAGGATGGGCCAGAGGTGGTCACCGCGCTGATTGGGGGCGAGCGAAAAGATGGTCAGGCCGAGGAGGAACCAGCAGAAGAGAAAGCGTTCGAAGCGGCGGACCGTGTTGTCGCGGGCGGGAAATTTCCAAACGCGCCACAGGGCGACGAAAGTCAGCAGACTCCAAGGGGCCGATTGGGCGAGAAAATAAAGAGGGGGTTGATAAAAGTGCATTCCTGGGAAAGTGCCGTTGCCGTCGGAGCAGGCGTGGCCGATCAATTCCTTGCAGAGCATTTTATCAGTGAGGGCGGTCCCGTACTGGTGGTAGGCAAGAAGAAACCAGCCGCCGACGATGGCGGCGTAGGCGAGGATTCCGGCGACGTGGCCTCCGCGCAAAGGAAGGGGTCGCCCGGAACGGCGTTCCCAGGAGGCGGCGAGCAAGCCGCCAGCGGCCAGCACCACACCCAGGGGTCCCTTGGTCAGGGTGGCGACGGCGGCGGCGAGCCAAAACCAGGTCCAGCCCCGGCCGGACATCCAGGCCCGGAAAGCGAGCAAGGCGGCAACGGTTACTGTCAACATGAAAATGGTATCCGTGCGGGCCAATCCCAATTGTTTGAAGCCGGCGGGGGTGAGCATGGAAGCGGCGGCGGCCAAAAAGGCGGCGCGCGGTCCGAAGTAACGGCGGCCGGCGGCAAATAGGATCAGAATGGTGCCGCACACACCGATGAAGCAGGGCAGGTAAAGGGAGAAAAAGCTGATTCGTCCGGCGGCCATGGTGACCATGGCGCTGATCCAGGTCCAGAGGGGCGGTTTGGAGGAAATATCCCCGGACAGGTCGCGCTGGCAAATCCAGTGGCCGTTTTGAACGGCATCAAGGACGTAAGCGGCGGGCCGCTCCTGGTCGTAGTCGAGGAGGTTGGGAGGGGCGGTCAAACGAAGAATAAAAAGGCAGCCGGCCAGTGCCACCAAGGCGATGATGGGAAGGCACAGGAATCCTGAATTCAACTGCTTCTGTTGGGGCAGTTGAAGGGGGCTTTTGGGGCGAAGGAGTCCACTTGTTGCTATCACCGGGTGCATAGATCCAGCGTGTGAATGTTTTCACTGAAACGGGGCCGGTGTCAACTCACATTACGACCGTTTATACCACGGAAAACATTTGGCGAAGGAAGGCTTTGACATGACGGCGGTTTGCGCGAATATGGCGGGACATCGAATGCTTATGCGAATCCCAAAAATTGTTCTGCTGGCAGCGGTTTTCGCGGCCGGTTACGGCGCAGCCGCGGCAGGTTCCGCGCCCAATTTCCGTCCGCCAGCGGTTCCCCTGGTCACAAGCGATCCCTATTTGAGCATCTGGTCGGAAGCGGATCATTTGACCGATGATGTGACGCGGCATTGGACGCATCATCCGCATCCATTAGCCAGCCTGATCCGGGTGGACGGGGTGGCGCGGCGTTTGATGGGAAGCGAACCGACGAACGTGCCGGCCATGCCGCAGACGGGATTGGAAGTCACCCCGACGCGCAGCATTTATGAGTTTGAGGATGCGCAGGTTCACGTCACGCTAACCTTCATGACCCCGGCGTTGCCGCATGACCTGGATGTGTTGTCCCGGCCATTGACCTACATCACATGGACAGTGCGGTCGGTGGACGGAGTGCCGCGCGCTGTTTCCATATATGACAGCATCAGCGGGCTGCTGACAGTCAACGATCCAGGAGAGAAAGTGAATTGGGGGCGGGAAAAGGCGGGAGGGCTGGCCCTGTTGAAAAATGCGGGGGGGCTGACCGCGATGCACATTGGCACGGCGCAACAGCCGGTGCTGGGGTCGGGCGGAGACGATCACCGCATCGACTGGGGTTATGCCTATCTGGCGGCGCCGAGCCGGAAATCGCAATCGGCCATGGGGAACAGCCAGACGCTGTTGAAGTCCTTTGCGGATATGGGGGTGGTTCCGGCGGTGGATGAGAGCCGGAAACCGCGGGCGGCGAACGATGAAGAACCGGCGCTGGCCTTTACCTTTGACCTTGGCACAGTGGAGGCCAAACCGGTGTCGTGCCATGCGATGGTTGCCTACGACGAGATCTATGCGATCAAATATTTTGGCAGGGACCTGCGGCCTTATTGGAGGCGGGACGGGGCCGGGCCGGAGAAACTGCTGACATCGGCGGAGAGCGACTACGGGCGGTTGACGAAGCGCTGCGAAGAATTTGACCGGGACCTGATGGCAGATCTGACCCGGGTGGGAGGCGAACGATATGCGCGGATCGCGGCCCTGGCCTACCGGCAATGTCTGGCCGCCTGCGGATTGGCGGCGGACGGGAACGGGCAGCCTTTGCTATTCACAAAAGAAAACACGAGCAACGGCGACATCGCGACGGTGGACGTGATTTTCCCGATGGACCCCATTTTTGCGCTGTTAAGCCCGGCGCTGGCCAAAAGTTCGATTGTTCCGATTTTGAGTTACGCGGCATCGGCGCACTGGAAATTTCCCAATGCGCCGCATGATCTGGGGACGTATCCGATTGCGCGCGGGACGGACGACGGCGGGGAAGGCATGCCGGTGGAAGAGAGCGGCAACATGCTGATCCTGTGCGATGCGATAGCCAAGGCGGACGGCAACGCGAATTTTGTTTCGCCGTGGTGGCCGCAATTGACGCAATGGGCCAAGTATCTTGAGCAATACGGATTGGACCCGGAAGATCAACTCTGCACGGACGATTTCATGGGGCATCTGGCGCACAACGCCAATTTATCCGTCAAAGCGATTTTGGGGCTGGCGGCCTACGGCGATTTGTGCGGACGGCGGGGCGACCGGGCGACGTCGGAAAGATATTTGAAACTGGCGCGGGCCGACGCGCAACATTGGATGGAGGCGGACGGGGAAGGAGATCACTACAAACTGGCTTTCGACAAGCCGCACACTTGGAGCCAGAAATATAATCTGGTCTGGGACCGGGTGCTGGGCCTGAATGTGTTTCCGGCGGGAGTGGCCCGGACGGAAATCGCGTATTACAAAAAAATGATGCAACCCTACGGGCTGCCGCTGGATTCGCGGGTGCATCTGACCAAAACGGACTGGTCGATCTGGAGCGCCACCCTGTCAGAAAACGCGGGGGACTTTGCCGGATTCATCTCGCCGATTTACGATTATTTGAACCAGACAACCTCGCGCGTGCCTGTGGTGGATTCGTATGAGACGGATAAAATCCACAGTTCAGGGATGCATGCCCGGCCCGTGGTGGGGGGAGTATTCATCAAGATGCTCACGGATGACGCGGTGTGGAAAAAGTGGTCAGCCGGGGATAAGACGCATCCGGCAAATTGGGCGCCGTTGCCGCCGATGCCGAAGGTCGTGGAAATAGTTCCCACGGCGCGCCAGGTTCCGGTGACGTGGCATTACACGACAGTGAAACCGGAGGCGGACTGGGCGCAGCCGGGTTTTGACATGGCAGGGTGGAAGGAAGGTCCGGCGGGCTTCGGAACATTTGCGCCGGGCGCGGTGGTGCGCACGCAGTGGAACACGGGCGATATCTGGGTGCGCCGGGATTTCATCATGCCCCCGGCCCCGGTATCGAATCTGAAGTTCAACGTGTTTCACGACGAGGATGTGGAAATCTACGTGAACGGGGTTCTGGCGGGGTCGGAAAGCGGCTACACGACCAGTTATGTGCTGCTTGACATTGATCCGGCGGCGCGGGAGTTGCTCAAACCCGGCGCGCACATCACGCTGGCGGCACACTGCCACCAGACCATCGGGGGGCAGGATGTTGACCTTGGGCTGGCCGAGGCGAAGACGCAGCTTTAAATGGTCTGAGCCGTGAAACCGCCGTCGATGGCGATGTCCGCGCCGGTGACAAAACTGCTGGCGCGGCTGCTGGCCAGGAAAACCGCGACGCCGACCAATTCCTCAGGCTCGCCGAAGCGGTTCATGGAAGTGTGAGCCAAGACGCTTTTGGCGCGATCAGTCGGCGTGCCGTTGGCGTTGAAGAGAAGGCGGCGATTTTGTTCCGCAGGGAAGAAACCCGGGGTGATGGAATTGACCCGGACATGGCGGGAAGCCCATTCGCGGGCGAGGAACTTGGTCAAATTCATGACGGCGGCCTTGGCGGCGGAATAGGCGACGACGCGGGAGAGGGGCAGGTGGGCGGACACACTGGCAAAATTGATGATGCTGCCCTTGCCGTGCGCGACCATGCCGGGGCCGAAAACCTGGCAGGGCAGGAGCATGCCGGCCACGAGGTTCATATCGAAGTTGGCCCGCCAATCCTCCAGCTTGATTTGCTCAAATTTGAACTGCTCCGTCACAGTGACCTTGGGATCATTGCCGCCGGCGGCGTTGACCAGGACAGTGGGTGCGCCGAAGGCCAATTCAATTTCCTCGGCGGCCTGACGCAAGCTTTCGCGCGAGATGGCGTCGGCGGAGAAGAAGCGGGCGTTGCCTTTGCTGTTACGGATGCGTTGGGCGCAGGCCTCGCCGCGCGCGGTGTTGCGTCCCAGGACGGCGACCTTGGCTCCCGCCTGTCCCAAGCCCTCGGCGATTTTGCCGCCCAACACGCCAGTGCCGCCGATGACAACGGCAACCTCACCAGTCAAATCAAATAAATCCGTCATGGATGGGATAATGCGAAAGGGGCGGGAAAGTTTAAAGTTTAAAGTTTCACGGCGCGAAAAAAACCGTATGCTGCGCGGGTCAATAGAATATGAAAACACATCGAATTGGAATCATTGGCGGCAGCGGACTTTATCACATAGAAGGATTCACCCGGCAGAAATGGGTGACGGAGAAGACGCCTTTTGGTTCGCCGTCGGACGCGTATCTGACCGGGGAACTGGGGGGGCGGGAGGTGGTGTTTTTGCCGCGGCACGGGCGCGGGCACCGCATTTTGCCGTCGGAATTGAATCATCGCGCCAACATATACGGGATGAAGAAGCTGGGGGTGGAGTGGGTTATCAGCGTGAGCGCGGTGGGATCGTTGCAGAAGAAACACAAGCCCTGCGACATTGTGCTGCCGGACCAATTTGTGGATCGGACGAAGCGGTCCTTTGAGCACACATTTTTTGGCAACGGGATCGTGGGGCACATTGCGTTTGCGGACCCGATTTGCGCGGAATTGCGGGAATTGCTTTACCAAGGCTGCCGGGCGGAAGGGGCGCGGGTTCACAATGGCGGGACATATGTGAACATGGAAGGGCCGGCGTTCAGCACCCGGGCGGAGTCGATGACCAATCACCGGCTTGGGTACGACGTCGTCGGCATGACCAATCTGGGTGAGGCGAGGTGCGCGCGGGAAGCGGAAATAGCCTACGCCACCATGGCGATGATCACGGACTATGATTGCTGGAAGGCGGACGAGGCGCATGTGACGGTGGAGATGGTGGTGGCGAATTTGATGAAGAACGCGGGGCAAGCCAAGGCGATCATCGCGCGGGTGCTGCCTGAGATTCCGGCGGAGCCGAGCTGGCCGTGTCACGAGGCGTTGAAAAACGCGATCATGACGGACAAAAAATGCTGGCCGACAAAGACGAAAAAGGCGTTGCAACCGCTTCTGCAAAAGTATTTTTAGGCAGGGCGGATTTCGCAAAAATCCCGCAGAAAATGCTTGCCAAGGGCAAGCGTGGTGCTTATATTCGGTAAGAATCACTGAAACGTTTAACCGCCAAATTAAACTCTGCGAAAATTATGCGCATCACATCCGTTTTTTCGTTGGTCGGGATATATTGTTTAACCGTTGGGATTGGCAGCGCCGCGCCCGCCCCGCAATTGATTTGGGATCCCCTCAACAATGGCGGGACCACCGCTGGCAACGGCAACTGGGATACCACCGCCGGAAACGCGGTCTGGTGGAATGGCGCCAGTGACGTTGTCTGGTCGCAGACCAGCACCACGGCGGGGTTGAACGGCGCCACCTTTAACGGCCCGGACGCGGCACCCGGCACCTATGCGGTCTCGCTGGATTCCAGTCAGATCGCCGTTACCAACAACCTCTACATCAACAACAACGGGTATGTTTTTTCCGGCGCCAACGCCATTTACATCTGCACCACCAACACATTGTCCGTCGCCGCCGGCAAGACGGTGACATTCAACTGCAACATGGCCGGCAGCGGCACGAGTCCGTATTGGGTGCTTGGCAGCGGAGCGACCGTGAATGTTACGGGCAATCTTACCGCCAGCCAACAAGTTCGTTTGGCGGGGGCGGCTGGCAGCGCGATCAATTTGAGCGGCGTTATCAACAATCCCGGGATCGTGTTTGTTCTTACCCAGGTCAACGTGACCAACGGTGCGTTGACTCCAAGCTCCAGCTTTTACATCGGGTATCCTGCGACGATCAACGGGACTTCCTACAGCAGCGGCGCTCTTACGGTGAGTGGTTCCTCAACGGTTGCCACGTTCAACGGCAACGTTTTTATCATAGGGCGCAGCGGCGGAAGCGGGACCCTGGCGGTTCAGGACGGCACGGTGAATATTGGGACGGGCACCACGGCCCGCAACCTGGCGATTGTTTATGACGCCAACGCGAATGGGAACGCCACAGTCAATGTCAGCGGCGGAGTTTTGAACGTGGGCACCGCCGGCCAACTGGCAAGCCAGATAGCCTTTTTTGACACCGGTTCATCTTTGGCGAGCGAGACGGGGGTGTTGACCCAATCGGGCGGCACGATCAACGCATGGGGGGGAATTGTTATTGGGTTGGGCGGCGGCGTAGGTTCGGCCACGCTGACCCAATCGGGCGGGATCTTGTATGTTGGGGCAAATGGCATCACGCGGGGCGGATCTTACACCGGTCCCTTCAGCATTGCGCTTTCCGGCGGCACCGTGGGCGCCTTGGCGACTTGGTCCTCATCCGTGCCGATGACTCTTGGCACTGCCGGCGGCAACACCATCTTCCAGTGCGCGGATAACAACGGCACTCCGCATAACATCACACTTTCCGGCGCGCTGACGGACAAGGGGGGAGGCGCCGGGTTGAGCATGACAGGCGGCGGCACACTGACTTTGAGCGGGACGAACAAATATGCCGGGACCACTGCGGTTAGCAACGGCACGCTGGCGGTTGTGACGGGGGCATTTTCGATGACAAGCGGCCCTGTTCTCCTGGATGGTTCGACGGGATCGCCCGCCCTCGCCATGCAAATGACGGAGCCGGGGGAAGATTGGTCCGTTGGCGCACTTACCATCCAAAATGGAACGCCGGCGCTGGCGTTTCAATTTGGCTCGCTTCCACCCAGTCCGTTGGTGGCGCCGATTCAGGTTGCGGGCAACGTGGTTTTCACGACCACGCCCACTGTGACTGTGGGCGGCACGGCGATTGCGGAGGGGACCTATCCGCTCATCGCATACACCGGCAGCCTCAACGGCGCGCTGCCAGGCAGCGGCATGATAACGTGGTCAGGAGGATCCGCCTCGGCGGGAACCATTGTGAACATTGGCAAGACGATTTGCCTGCAAGTCACGAGTTCCAGCATCACGCCGGTTTACTGGGATGGGGGTAATAGCGCCTGGGATTTCACTTCAAAAAATTGGCTGCTGGCCGGAGTTGGGGCCGACTATGCCGACGGCGATGCGGTGATCTTTGATGATTCGGGCGGGTCTTCGCCCATTTCGGTTGCCTTGAACACGACCGTCAATCCGCTTTCCGTGACATTCAACAACTCGGCCAAGAACTACGTCATTTCCGGGAGCGGCAGCATTTCCGGTTCCGCCAGCGTATCCTTGGTGGGCAGCGGGACAGTGACGCTGGCGGGTGCGAACTCCTACAACGGCGGCACGACCATCAACGGCGGTCAGTTGAACATCAACAACGGCGGCACCGGCTCCGCCAGCCCGATTGGCACCGGGACGCTGACCATCAATGGCGGCGCGATAGATAACACCAGCGGGTCGGATGTCACCTTGCAGGCCTGGATTCCTGAAACTTGGAATAACAATTTCACCTATGCCGGCTCGGCCAACAACTTCAATACCGGCGCCGCCAACGTGCTGATAACCGGGAATATTGCCGTCAATGTCGGCGCCGAAGACCTGGTTGTCGCCGGTCAGATTTCCGACGGCGGGAGCGGCTATCAACTGACCAAGACAGGCAATGGGGTGTTGACGTTGCCGGGCAACAACTTTTTGGGCGGCGGCTTTGTGCTCGCCGGCGGCCAGGTGAACATTAATAACAGCGCCGCCGGGGGGCAGAGCGTTTTCACCATCGACAACGGCACGACGATTGATAACACCAGCGGAGGGCCTTTAACATTGGGACAAAGCTCTTACATTTGGGCGGGCAGTTTCAATTTTATTGGAACTACCAACCTGAGCTTGGGCGCCGCGAATGTTTCCATTCCGAACGGGCTGGGAAACATCACCGTAAATATTGTCAGCAACACTCTGACCACCGTTGGCGTCGTGGCCAACAACAACACCGAGGTGATTAAGACCGGCAATGGCACTTGGGCGCTCACCGGGGCGACCTCGTCGTCCCAGAGTCTGGGATTGGTGGTCAACGCAGGCGAGGTTACGCTGGGTAACACCGGAGGCCAGGCCATTACGGGGGGCAACAACGTTGGTTTGACAGTCCAGTCCAATGCGCTGGTGCAGGAAGAAAACAACTACCAGATTCACTCCGACACCAAGAACGTCCCGTTGCCGGTGAACTTGTCCGGCGGCGTGTGGGACTTGAACGGCTGGAACGAAAACGTGGACGAACTTTCAATTTCCAGCGGCGGGACGCTGCGCAACAGCGCCACATTGCTCAACGGCAGCGGCGCTGCCAGCAGCACCTCCACCTTGGACACCGTCTCCGGCTACACGGCCATGCTCAGCGGCACCAATTGCCAGTTTGATGTCACGGCCTCGGATGGGGTGTTGAACTTTGACGGCGTCCTCGGCGGCAGCGGGTCGCTGGTGAAGATCGGATTGGGCGTGCTGAATCTGGCGAGCAATAACACATACACCGGCAACACGGTCATCAGCAACGGGACGCTCGCCCTGCCGGGCGCGGGATCCCTTGCCAATACGGCCGGCATCCAGCTTTTTCCCAACACGGCTTTGGACCTAAGCGGCAATACCAATTCCCAGACACTGACATTGCAAAGCGGACAGGTATTGAGCGGTTTTGGCGCCGTGACAGGCATGGTGGTGTCGGTGAGCGGCGCGACCATAGCGCCTGGCTCCGCTTCAACCATCGGCGCCCTTACGGTGGGCAGCCCGGGCGACGTCGGTGCCAGCGCATTGGGTGGCACTACCGTGATGAAGCTCAACGCGGGCAACCAAACCAGCGATCAATTGTCCGTTGCCGGAAGCCTGACCTACGGCGGGACGTTGGTTCTGACGAATCTGGCCGGAACGCTTGCGCCCGGAAAGACATTCACGCTGTTCCAAGCCGCCGGCGGCCTGAATGGAACGTTTAACAGCATCATTCCTTCCCGGCCCGGCGCTCCGGGTTTTGGCCTGGCGTGGAACACAAACAACCTGGCGACCACTGGAGCTTTGTCCGTTGTGGCGGCGTCCGTTCCTCCGCCGGCGGCAATCACCAATGTCGGTTACAGTATTTCCGGGGGGATGGTGACGATCAAGGGGACCAACGGAGTGCCCAACGAGCCTTACGTTTTGCTGGAGAGCACCAACGTGGCGTTGCAGCCGCTCAGCGCCTGGACGACCGTGGCAACCGGCCACTATGACGCGAACGGCAATTTCAGCGTCTCCATCACTCCGAGCAGCACGCCGGAATATTTCGTAATTTGGACGCAGTAGATTATATTGCCGCGCGAACGAATCACCCGTAACAGGCCAGTGGATGGATGTTTGCGGCAGCGCCAGCGGTTGCCAGACCGTTTGGCGCGCGTGAGGCAAGGCTCTGGACATTGATGAACGCGGCGCGGGCTGAACAGCGGCATGATCGACGCGAAAAGCCTGATCAATGACGGATTAACCACCAATTGCGCGAACAACGGTGAAACCACCTGGACCTGCAATCAAGGCGTCATACTGGATGGCCTGACTGATCTCTATAAAGTGACTCGTATGTGCATGATGCTTCAGACACGCTCCTACGGCACTTGGGGAATTTGCCAGAACATCATCAGTTTCTCCTTGCTTCTGACGATATCGTCGGTGATTCGGTTCCGCGTTAATCCGCCATGCGCGGCCGCGAGCTTTTGAACCGCCGGTTCAAATTCTCGCCAACTGGATTCCTTGGCTTCCAACCCCTGAGTATCGAAGGCCAGCCACGAGGGAGCGATGGTTTGGCCGACGCTGAAGTCATAAGCGATGACGGCGGCGGTAGGCAGCTCACCTTCTGTCATGGTGGCATGGCCCGTGTCCGAGATTCCGCCCAGCAGGATTAGCGAACAAACAACCACCTGGCCATCTTTGGTCCATTGTACATTGGACAAGCGGTAGTAACCAGTTTCATCCAACCGCGCAACAAATCTTGCTTTCTGCCCCCTGGCCTCGGCGAAGAGATAAAAATCCCGGTCAAGAAAGCCTGCCGCATCCACAAAAAGTATCCGGTTCACGGGCGCCATCGGGGAAACGAACCATGCCCCCATCCCTGATGACATGAGCAGCAAAAAGGCGGCGCAAACCGTGGCATAACAGGCGGCGACCAGCACCGAGGCCAGGATCGCTGAAAAGATCAAACGCCAGCGGTGGCTGCGCAGCGGAAAAAACGGAAACCCAAAGTGAACCGCCCAAGTGTAGCCGGCCAACAGCACGATCCCCACGAACCAGAAAAGATGGTGGCCTCCGAATAAACGGAGTTTCCAATGCGGGGACATTAGCTGGAGCAGGATGAACAATAAACAGACAGTACCCGTCACCAACGCCAGCCGCAGAAACAGTCCAAAGAACCACCGGATTTTGGATTTTGAGTACGCATTCATTGGTTAACGTAGTTCTGACCCAAAAACCCGGCATTCCGTTCAGATGGCGCCCAACCCCGCCGTGACCAACCGGCGGAACTGACAGCGTGTCTAAAATTCGCCCGGTCAGGGAACTGGGCCTTCAAGGCGGACTAGCTGGCATATTCATATAGACTGACGCGGGTCACAACCCGCCTTATATTATGTGGTTGGACGGCGGGCTTGAAATTTGGGCGGGATTGCGGGACGCTGACGGGATTGAGTGACATGAATGATATAACAACCCTTCCGCCGTTGACCGCCGGGACGCTGTATTTGGTGGCAACGCCGATTGGCAATTTGGAAGACATAACACTGCGCGCGTTGCGGGTGTTGAGGGAGTGCGATGTGGTGGCGGCGGAGGACACGCGTCATTCGGGCCAGTTATTGAAACACTTTGGGATAGCCAAGCCGCTTTTGAGCTATTTTCAATTCAACGAAGCCAGGCGTAGCGAGGAAATTTTGGAGCGGTTGAAGCGCGGGGAAAAGGTGGCGTTGGTCACGGACGCCGGCACGCCGGGCATCAGCGATCCGGGGGAGCGGGTGGTGAAGGCGGCATTGGCGGCAGGACTGCGGGTGGAAGCGGTGCCGGGGCCGTGCGCGCTGGTGGCGGCGCTGACCTCCAGCGGGCTGTCCAGCGAAGAGTTTCATTTCATTGGATTTTTGCCCCATAAATCAGCCCAGCGGCGGCGGCAGTTGGAGGGGATGACCGGTATTCCCGGGACGCTGATATTTTATGAATCGCCTTACCGGATTGTCAAATTTTTGGAAGAACTGGCGGAATTGTATCCGGAGCGCCGGGTGGTTTTGGCTCGGGAATTGACCAAGAAATTTGAGGAAATCCGGCCGGGAACAGCCAAGGAATTGCTGGAAGAGGTGAAAAAAAAGGCGGTCAGGGGCGAGTTTGTGGTCTTGTTAGGGGGTAAAACGGCCGAAAAATAATGGTCATTTTTTGTTTGCGTATTGTTTGCATTTTTTTAAGGTTCGCTCATTCAGCTTGTCCCCAACGCTGAATGTTTGGTTGAAAGGCCCTTTTTTAGGGTCATGCAGCAACGAAATGGGTTAACAGTAAAAGTAATATGCCAGCAAAACTATTCGTCGGTAATCTCACCTTCACCGCGACGGAAAACGACTTGCAAGATCATTTCGCGCAAGCCGGAGTTGTAGTGTCGGTCAACATAATGCAGGACCGTATGACAGGCCGTTCCCGTGGTTTCGCCTTCGTCGAGATGGGATCGCAGGAAGACGCGGAAAAGGCAATTCAAATGTTCCATTCGAAAGACTTTCAGGGTCGCCCCTTGACAGTCAACGAAGCGCGTCCCCGTGAAGAGCGGCCTCTAGGCGGTGGTGGTGGTGGTGGCGGATATCGCGGCGGCGGCGGCTATCGTGGCGGCAGCGGCGGAGAACGTCGCAGCGGCGGCGGCGGTGGCGGCGGCTATCGCCAGTAACCAACCCTATTGTCAGACAAATTTGCCTGGATTCAAAATTCGTTTTGGATCCAGGCTTTTTTTGATTAGGCGGTGAAGAGACAGGAGTTCGGGCGATGCGGCCATATGCCACCAGCGCATTTTGGCCAGGCCGATGCCGTGTTCGCCGGTGATGGCGCCGTTCCAGGCAAGCACTTGCCGGAATAATTCGTCCAAGGCGTCGCGGGTCCGGGTTTGCACGTCCGGCCATTTTTCGTCGTACATGACATTGACATGAATATTGCCGTCGCCGGCGTGTCCGAAGCAGGCGATGGGGAGGCCGGATTTTTTTTGCAAGCGGCTGGTGAACTCGAATAAATCCTCCAACCGGCCGCGCGGCACGACGATATCCTGATTCAATTTGATCAAGCCGGTGTCGCGCAACGAAAAGGAAAATTCCCGGCGCAATTCCCAAAGTTTCTCACATTCCGCGTTGCCGCGCGCGCGTTCCATAAAGACGGGCTTCTGGTTGCGCGCCAGTTTTTCGAGCGATCTCATTTCGCCGAGGACCGAGTTTTCCTGGCCGTCCAGTTCCACCATGATCAAGGCGCGGGCATGATGGAGTCGTCCGCTGCCGGTGCGGCGCCGCACGGCGTCGAGGGTGAATTGGTCGGCGACTTCCAATGCGCAGGGCAGGAAGCCTTGGGCGAAAATTTCGCGAATGGCGCGGGCGGCCTCCTTCATTGAATCGAACCCGATCACGAGCAACCCGTGGAAAGGGGGCAGGGGGATGAGTTTCAGGGTGACTTCGGTGATGACGCCGAGCAATCCCTCGGAACCGGTGAACAAACGAGTCAAGTCGAAGCCGGTTTTATTTTTGTGGGTGCGACCGCCGAGGGAAACGATGGTTCCGTCGGCCAGGACGGCTTGCAGGCCGAGGACATAATCGCGGGTCACGCCGTACTTCAAGCAGCGCGGTCCGCCGGCGTTGGTGGCCACGGTGCCGCCGACACTGCAATCGGCTTTGCTGGCCGGGTCGGGCGGATAGTATAATTTCTTCTTCTCCGCCGCGTCCTGCAATTTTTGCAAGATGACGCCGGCTTGGGCGACCGCCACAAAATCGCCGGAACTGATTTCCTTGATTTTGTTCATGCGCGCGAGCGACAAGGCGATGCCGCCGCGGACGGGGACGCAGCCGCCGACGTAGCCGAATCCGGCGCCGCGAGGCGTGACGGGAATAGCGTGACGGTTGGCGAAGCGCAGGATTTTTGAGACCGATGCGGCGTTGCGCGGCGCGGCCACGGCTTCGGGCAGATGGGAGGCGAACCATTTGTCGCCGCTGTTTTTCTGGCGGGAGTCCAAGTCGAGGAGGATTTCGCCAGGGGACAATGTATTTTGCAGCCGGCGCATCTGTTGGTTGAAATCACGCTTCATGGATAAGATATGCGGATCAGGCGGGGGTTGAGGCCGTCAATTCGGCGAAAATGATCACGCCGGCGCCGGTCCGCAACAGGCTGGTGACTTTGACGACGGTCTGTTGTCCGATCATGCTTTGGGCGTTGTTGACAACGACCATGGTGCCGTCGTTGAGATAGCCGATCCCCTGGCCTTTGTCCTTGCCTTCGCGCGCGATGCGGAGGCTGAAGACTTCGCCGGGCAAAATGACAGGTTTCAGGGCGCTGGCCAGTTCGTTTAGATTGACGTAGGGGACGGATTGGAGTTCGGCGACTTTGCCGAGGTTGTAATCGTTGGTGTAGAGTTTTGCGCCGAGAACCTTGGCCAGACGCACGAGTTTGGCGTCCACTTCCTTTTCCTCGGGAAAATCGGCGTCGTGAATTTTGAGTTCGTTGCGTTTGTTGGTCTGGAGGCGGGCCAACATTTCCAGGCCGCGCCGGCCCCGGGCGCGGACAACGGGGTCGTTGGAATCGGCGATGTTCTGCAATTCGTTGAGGACGAAACGAGGGACGACGAGCAGTCCCTCGATGAAATTGGCTTCAATCAAATCGGCGATGCGACCGTCAATAATAACGCTGGTGTCGAGCAGGAGCAAATTTTCGAGTTTGTTTTTTGGGGCGAATCGGACATAGGGAATGATGAGGGAAAAGTCTTCCTTGTTGCTGCGCATGGCGAGGATTATGCCGATATAACTGAAGCTGAGGAAGAGGGCCAGGCGCGCGACTTTTCTCTGGGGAGTTTCGGCGTCGTTAAAGAGGCCGGAGTGGTCGATCATGGTGGCCGATAAAGTGCCGAGGGCCAGTCCGAACGTGGCGGAAGAAAAAGCGCGCAGGGAGAAGCCCTTGAGCATTTCGTCGATGGCGATGCAGAGGCCGCCAAAGCCGAAACCGATGACCATGCCGTCGGTGCCGCCGCTGACCCATTCGGAGCGCACCTGGCTGATTTCGTAGCCGCCCATGGTACACATGGCTAGAAACAAAATACGAATGACCCAGAGAGCGTTCATATTTTTAATGTCCCTGATTTTTCACCGGATGATCCGGAGGCTGATTGGTTTCCACATGTTTCGGTTTCCATAATGTGGCCCAGATTCCGTGTTGATTCAAATTATGGCCGAACATTCCGAATTCGGAGGTCATGACGTCGGTGTTGCTCACGACGGAAGCGATCTGGGTTTTGAGTTGTTCATCCTTGAGCAGGCTTCCCATGGGGCCTTTGCCCGCCTCCAAATCCGCGGCCATCTGTTTGAGCTGCCCGGAGGCGACGTTTAAATTTGAGACTATTTTCCGGATGTCATCCTTGTTGGTGAGGACGATCTGGTCCAGTTGGCCGGCGGTGTTGGTGAGGCGGGCGGATAAGGACAGGAAGTTGCCGATGGCGGAGTGGAAGGCTTCTTCATTATCCGACAAGAGACGTTCCGCCCGGCCGGCGGCGACGACGGCGCGGTCGGAGACGACTTGCAGGTTGCTGACCGCGACGACGAAGTGGCTGAGGGTGTTGGTGGAGAGCGCCGAGGCGTTGACGTTGGTGATGGATTGGTCGAGGTCTTTGATGGTTTTCTTGGCCTGGTCGATGAGGCCGGAAATGGATTGGGCCGCTTCGATCAAGTTGAAACTGGCCGTGCCCATGACGATGTCGCCGTCCTTCAAATAACCTTGGGCCGGGTCCGTTCCAGCCGGCGCGGAGACCTCGACGTATTGGTCGCCAAGGAAACCGAGGGAGTCGATGTGAAAGAGGGCTTTGTGGGGGATTTTGTAGCGGGAAAGAATGGTTACCTTGATGTTGACCGACCGGCCGTCCGGCGCCAGCTCCTCGGTGGTGACTTTGCCGATGGAAACGCCGGCCATCATGACGTCGGCCGTGGCCTTGAGGCCGGCGGCGTTGGGCAGGACGATGCGCAGGGAGTAGGTGGAATGGCCGAAGGTGACGCCTTTGCTGAAGTTTAAAATCAGGAGGGCGATCAGGATGAGGCTAACCACAACAAAAAAGCCCACTTTATATTGGAGGCGGGAGTCGTTCATAAGTCTTCAGTTTTCTTGAGATCGGACATGCCATTGACGAACTGGTAAATGACCGGGTCCTTTGATTGAAAGAGTTGGTCCGGCGTTTGGTCGGCATAGATGCGGCCCTCGTGGAGCATCAGAATCCGCCGCCCGATGCGGCGGGCACTGCGCATGTCGTGGGTCACGGCGATTGAGGTCACCTGGAATTTTTTCACCACACGGATGATCAATTGGTCGATCGTGTCGGCGGCGATGGGGTCCAGTCCGGTGGTGGGTTCGTCGTAAAGCAGGATGTCGGGGCGGTAAATGACGGCGCGGGCGAGTCCGACCCGTTTGCGCATGCCGCCCGAAAGTTCGGCCGGTTTTTTTTTCTGGATGCCGCTGAGACCGACCAGGTCGAGGACTTCCTCCACGCGGTTGGTGATTTCGTCCGGGGTCATTTTCCGTTCCCGGTTAAGGACGAAGGCGACGTTTTCCTCGACGGTCATGGAATCAAACAAGGCGGCGCCTTGGAACAACATGCCGAATTTTCGGCGGATGGGGAGAAGTTCGCGTTCATTCAGGCCGGCGATATTGCGGCCGTCCACGATGACTTCTCCGCTGTCCGGGGTGATAAGGCCGATCAAATGTTTAAGCAGGACACTTTTGCCGCCGCCGCTGACGCCGATAATAGTGATGGCCTCGCCTTTTTCGACGGAGAAATCAACGCCTTGCAGGACCGGGGTGGCGCCGAACTTTTTTTTCAGATTGCGGACTTCGATCATCATCAGGAGAGGAGTTTTTGCAGCAACATGGTGAGGAAGAAATTGCTGATGAGAATGGTGATGGAAGAATAAACGACCGATTCGGTGGTGGCGCGGCCCACGCCTTCGGCCCCTCCCTGGCAATGGAGGCCCTTGTCACAGGCGATGACGGCGACAATGGCTCCAAAAACGAAAGTCTTGATGATGCCGGTCAGGATGTCATTGGTGGAGGTATAATGGAGCATGTTATACCACAGATAAGTGGGGTTGATGCCGAGGAGGAAGACGGCGACCAGGTAGGCGGCAAGAATGCCGAGGCAAATCGAGCCGGCGGTCAATAACGGCATGACGAACAAGGTGGCCAGGAACCGGGGAACGACCAGGTAGTCGATGGGGTTGGCCGCCAAAGTGCGCAGGGCGTCCACTTGCTCAGTCACACGCATGGTGCCAAGTTCCGCGGCGATGGCGGCGCCGACCCGGCCGGCGACCATGAGGCCGGTGAGGACGGGGCCGAGTTCGCTGCCCATGCCGACGCTGACGACGGCGAGGGTGGCCGTGTCCATTTTGACTTTATGAAACTGGAAGGCGGTTTGGGCGCAGAGCACCATGCCGGTGAAGGCGCCGGTGATGGCCACGACGGACTGCGATTTCACGCCGATGAAATAGATCTGGTAAAGCACATCACGCCACCGGACCTTGGCGTGGAGGAGCGAGCCCATGATGTCCCGGCACAGGAGCGTTCCGCGTCCCACCCCGTCCAGCCAGTCTTGGGTGTAATATTTTGCAATCCTCGTCATAACCGGCGGTTAAACTAAAGCCGGGCCGCCGCTTTGCCAACCTGGAAAATCAGGCGCACCCGGCCGGGAAACGGCCGGGGGGGCGAAGGGCGGACCGTGCATGACTTAGTTCGACAGCGCTCCGGGAGTGGACGGCGCCTTTTGGGTGAAGGCCAGTTTGCCCTCCCCGACGGTGACATGGATAGGCTCGTTGGGATGGATGTCGCCTTTGAGGATTTCCTCCGCCATGGGGTCTTCCAGAAAACGTTCGACCGCCCGGCGCATGGGGCGCGCCCCGTAGGTGGGGTCGTAGCCTTTTTCCACCAGGAAGTCCCTCGACGGCTGGTCCAAAATCAATTCAATCTGCTTGGCTTTGAGACGTTCAATCACTTTGGCGACTTCCATGTCGAGAATTTCCAGCAAGTCCGGCTTGGTGAGCGAACGGAAGACGATGACATCGTCGAGCCGGTTGAGAAATTCGGGCCGGAAAGTCTTTTTAGACTCGTCAAGTATTTTCTCCTTCATCTTGTCGTAGCTGGACTCGTCGCTGATGGGGGAGAAACCCATGGTGGTCTGGCGTTTGATCAAGTCGGCGCCGACATTGGATGTCAACAAAACAAGAGTGTTGCGGAAATTGACGACGCGGCCCATGTTGTCGGTCAGTTTTCCCTCCTCCAGGATTTGCAGGAGCATGTTCATCACGTCGGGGTGGGCTTTTTCGATTTCATCGAAAAGAACCACGGAATAGGGGCGGCGGCGGACCTGCTCGGTGAGCTGGCCGCCTTCTTCAAAGCCGACGTAGCCGGGAGGGGAGCCGACCATGCGCGAGGCATTGTGGCGTTCCATGTATTCGCTCATGTCGAGCTGGATGAGCGCCTTGGCATCGCCAAATAAAATTTCCGCGAGCGCCTTGGCTAGGAGGGTTTTGCCGACGCCGGTGGGGCCGAGCAAGGCAAAGGTGCCGATGGGGCGGCGGGGGTCCTTCAAATCAGCCCTGGAACGGCGCAGAGCCTTGGAAAGGGCGGAGACGGCTTCGCGCTGGCCGACGATTTTGCGGGCAAGTTCGGTTTCCAAAGCGAGCAAACGTTTGGCCTCGTCCTTCTCCATGCGTTTGAGAGGGATTCCGGTCCATTTGGAAACGACCTGTAAAATATCTTCTTCCGAGACGACAACCCTTTTTTCCTCGCGACTGGTGCGCCAGGCGGCCAGAACGGAGTCCAATTTTTCCTTGGTTTGCTTCTCCTTGTCGCGCATGGCGGCGGCGCCTTCAAAATCCTGATCCTTGATCGCCCGCTCTTTCAGGCCTTTGATTTTTTCGATCTCCGCCTCCAGTTCCTTGACCTCCGGCGGGCGGGTCATGGTGCCGATGCGGGCGCGCGAGCCGGCTTCGTCCATGACATCAATCGCCTTGTCGGGCAGGAAGCGGTCGGTGATGTAACGGTCGGACATTTTGACGGCGGCCTCAATGGCTTGGTCGGTGATTTCAGCCTTGTGGTGCTCCTCATACTTGGAGCGGACGCCTTTGAGAATCTGGATCGCTTCATCGACGGACGGGGCTTCGACCTTGATGGTTTGGAAGCGGCGTTCCAAGGCGGCGTCTTTCTCGATGTATTTGCGGTATTCGTTGAGGGTGGTTGCGCCGATGCATTGCATTTCGCCGCGGCTCAAGGCGGGCTTGATGATATTGGAGGCGTCCATGGTGCCTTCGGCGGAACCGGCGCCCACAATGGTGTGCAACTCGTCAATAAACAAAATGACATTCTTGGCCCGGCGGATTTCGTCCATGACGGCCTTGATCCGCTCCTCGAACTGGCCGCGGTATTTGGTGCCGGCCACCATCAGGGCGAGATCGAGGGTGATGACGCGTCTCTCTCGCAAAAGTTCAGGGACATTGCCCTTGGCGATTTCCTGGGCAAGGCCTTCCACGATGGCGGTTTTGCCGACGCCAGCCTCTCCGAGGAGGACGGGATTGTTTTTGGTGCGGCGGCAAAGGATTTGGATGACGCGCTCAATTTCGCTCTGGCGGCCGATGACGGGGTCCATCTCGCCTTTGCGGGCGATTTCGGTCAGATCACGACCGAAGGCCTTGAGAGCGGGGGTTTTGACCTCGCCTTTTTTCTCGGGCGCTTTCTCCGGTTGGGGTTCGGTCGGGCCGCCCATCTGGGGTTCCTCAGAAGCGGCAAAATTGGGATCGAGTTCCTTGAGAATTTCCTGACGGGTTTGCTCGATGTCGATGTCAAGGTTCTTCAAGACGCGGGCGGCGACGCCGTCGCCTTCGCGCAGGAGGCCGAGCAGGATGTGTTCGGTGCCGACGTAAGTGTGGTTGAGGGCCTTGGCTTCCTTGGCGGCAAGGGCTAGAACTTTTTTGACACGCGGGGTGTAAGGAATGTTGCCGATCATTTTTTGATCGGGGCCGGTGCCGACCTGTTTTTCAACCTCCATGCGCACAGTCTCCAGGTCGAGACCGAGTTTTTGGAGGACGTTGACGGCCACGCCCTGGCCGAGCTTGATCAGGCCAAGGAGCAAATGTTCGGTGCCGATGAAATTGTGATTAAACCGATCCGCTTCCTTCCGGGCCAAGGCCAGCACTTGCTGCGCCCGTGGCGTGAAATTATTCATGGCTTCTTCGCTCATAATGGAATTTGGCTTAGTTAGTTGGTTTTGTCCAATGAAGAGCCGGTGCTGCCGGGTATTTTCGGATCGGGCCGGCTGACGTGGCGCAGGCGGTCCCGCAACATGTCGGCCCGGAGCACGTCGCGTTCGTCGGCGGACAGCTTCTCGGTATATTTTTTTTGCAGATGGGCAGGTTGGGTGACGACGAACAATTCGTCAATCAAAGCGCGGTCCGCCGTGGGAAATTCACCCAGATCGACTCCCAGTCGCATGAGGGAGAGCTGGTTCATGGTTTCCTTGGAGGTGATGCTGTGGGCGTTGGCCAGGATGCCGTAGGCGCGTCCGATGAAATTGAAGACGATTTTCGGTTTCTTTTCGAGCAGCAGGCCGCGCGCGTTTTCCTCGTGTTCGATGATCTGGAGGAGAACTTTGTTCAGACGCTCGACGATGTCCGCCTCGACTTCGCCGAGGGTCATCTGGTTGGAAACCTGGAAGACGTTGCCCAGCGCCTCGGTGCCTTCTCCATAGAGGCCGCGGACGGCGAGGCCCAGTTTGTTGACTGATTGGATGATTTGATTGATTTGCTCGGCCAAAACGAGACCGGGCAGATGGAGCATGGCGCTGACACGGATGCCGGTGCCGAGATTGGTGGGGCAGGCGGTGAGGTATCCCAGATCGGAGCTGAAGGCGTAATCCAGTTTGCTTTCCAGTTCGGAATCGACCTGGTCGATGGCGATCCAAGCCTGTTTCAATTGGAGGCCGGGGCGCAAGGCCTGCATGCGCAGGTGGTCTTCCTCGTTAATCATGACGCAGAGGGATTCCTCCTTGTTCAGGACCAGGCCGCTGCCGGCGCTTTTGGCGGCGTGCTCGCGGCTGATCAAGTGCCGTTCAACCAGAATTTGTTTGTCGAGTTGACCCAAATTGTCCATGGATTCGGAGAAGGCGCCGGTCAATTGGGGCAGGCTTTCGACGGCTGGCCGGATGATTTTCAGGGATTTGACACGTTCGGTCTTTTTGGCCCAGCCGGGGAAGGCGACATTGCGGATATTTCTGGCCAGACGGACGCGGCTGGACATGACGATCCGGTCGTGCGGACCGGTGCGCCGCGCGGTTTCGGCTGGCGGGCTGAGAAATTCGTGAATAGTCATGGATTCACTTGGCGACCATCTGATCCATTTGGTCTTTGGTCACCTTGATTTCGTCGCGCAGGACGGCGGCTTCCTCGAAATCCTCGGTGGTGACAGCTTTTTCGAGCTTTCTCTGCAATTGCTTGAGGCGTTCGGTCAAGTCGCGGCTTTGGCGCAAAGCGACCGGGGCCTTACCGATATGCTTGATGCCCTTGTGCATGGACTTGAGCAGTCCTTCCAGACCTTCGGCGAAAGCGGTATAGCATTGGGAGCAGCCGAGCCTGCCGGCTTTTTTGAAATCGCCCTGGGTGAAGCCGCAGTTCGGGCACTTGATATCCTCGCCGCCGCCGGATTGCGCGACCTCTTGGGAGGCGCCCAAACCGAGCAACAGGTCAGCCAGGGAAAAACCAGCGGGGTCGTTGACCCCCTTCTGTTTGGCACATTCCTCGCACAGATCCACTTTTTGGATCTTGTCTCCGACGATCTGCGTCAAGTGGACCTTGGCCGGATTTTGCTTACAAAACATGCACAACATACACGTCTAATCTAACACGATTTCGCAAATAAGAGAACGAAAATAGATGCAATCATCCCAGTCACTCAAATATCGGCTCGCCAGAGGCTTTGGTTAACTCCTGGTAGCGGTTAATCAAGTTTTTGGTGGCGGGGCCGAGCTTGCCGGTTCCGATGACGCGTCCGTCGATTTTGACCACGGCAATGATGCCCGCGCCCGTGCCGGTGAGGAAACATTCGTTGGCGTTGAACAGGTCGTAGCGGGTCAAGTCAGGTTCGGTGACCGTCATTCCGCTGTCGCGCGCCAAATCCATGACGACGCCGCGGGTGATGCCGTACAAGGCGCCGGCGGAGAGCGAGGGGGTGCTGAGTTGGCCGTTTTTGATGATAAAGAGGTTGTCGCCGGTACATTCGGTGACATAGCCCTGGGCGTTGAGCATGATGGCTTCCTCGCAGCCGCCGTTGAGGGCTTCGACCTTGGCCATGATGTTATTCAGGTAATTGAGCGATTTAATGGCCGGGTTCAGAGCACTGTGCAAATTGCGGACCGTGGGCACGGTGATGATGCTCAGGCCGCGCTGGTAGTGTTCATCGGGGTAGAGCTGGATTTTGTCCGCGATGATGATGATGGAGGCGCGTTTGCATGAGTGCGGGTTCAAGCCCAGGGAACCAATGCCACGGGTGACGATCAACCGGATGTAGCAATCGCGGAGATTGTTGCGGCGGCAGGTTTGAACCACGGCCTTGATCATTTCCTGTTGCGATATGGGAATCGGCAAAAGAATGGCGTGGGCCGAGCAGTAAAGGCGTTCAATGTGTTCAGCCAGTTTAAAGACGCGACCGTTGTAGGCGCGAATGCCCTCGAACACGCCGTCGCCGTAAAGCAGACCGTGGTCGAACACGGAAACCTTGGCTGTTTTCTCATCAAAATATTTGCCGTCGATATAGATTTTCATTGATTAAATAAATTTAAATTATGCTCTGCCCGTTCCGGTGGCGAGAATTTTTCGGGTGTTCATCGGGTCAATCCTCCTTTTTTGCCTTGGCGGCGGGTTTCCGCTTGTAGGGGGAATAAAGATTGAAATAGATGCCGCAGAGCGGGCGGTCATGATCCGTCTGGCTGAGAATGATGGTGACTTGTTTGTCGAGGGCGATGCCGTGGCGGAGATGCGGGCCGCGGCTGACGTAGGCGTGAACGGCTTTTTCCATCAGGGAGACGAGGGCGTCCCTGCATTCGTCGGGAGTCTTGTCGATGCAGACGATAAACTTGTCGTAAGTTTTCAGGGCGTCCGCAATTTCTCCCTCAAATGTTTCGGTGGTCAAATCCATATTATTCGCTGCTTATTCGTCGCGCGTTTTAGTGCCGGCCGGTTTTCTCGGCCCAAGCGCCGCGCCGCCAAGCCGTATCATAGTCGCTCCCTCCTCCACTGCCACCTCAAAATCGCCGCTCATGCCCATGCTCAGGTGGGGGAGGGGAGCGCCCAGAATTTCCTCGCACGACCGTTTTAATTCCGCGAGACGATGGAAGACGGGGCGGACCTTTTCCGCTTCCTGCGCCCAAGGCGCGACGGTCATCAGTCCGTGTATTTCCAATTTGGGCAGGGCGTTGATCTGCTTGAGTTCCAAGAGCAGGTTGGAGGGGGAATAGCCGGATTTGCTGGATTCGCCCGCCACGTTCACCTCGAGCAGGATGGGCGTGGTCTTGGCGGATTTTTCCGCCCATTTGTTGATTTCGACGGCGAGCGGGAGGCTGTCAACGCTTTGGATCATGGAGAAAAAGTGGACGGCGTCGCGGCATTTGTTGGATTGCAAATGCCCGATCAAATGCCAGCGCAGGTTGTTGGGGCATTGGCCGATTTTGAGCTTCGCCTCCTGCACGCGGTTTTCGCCGAAAAGAGTCATGCCCGCGGCGGCGGCCGCGCATACGTCATCGGCGCCATGTCCTTTGCTAACGACGACCAAGGTGACGGAGGAGGGATCGCGACCCGACCTGGCGCAGGCGGCGGCGATACGTTCCCGGATGCTTTGCAGATTCGCGGCAATTTCCATAGGGCGCCATGATGCCCACGGAAGCCCAGTTAAATCAAACCCGCTGTTTCAGGAAAACCGCAAAGAATATTCATGCTCTGCACGGCCTGGCCGCTGGCGCCCTTGACGACGTTGTCGATGGCGCTGAGGACAATCAGCCGTCCGGTGCGGGAGTCGAGGCGCCAGGCAAATTCGATCACGTTGGTGCCGGTGACATTTTTGGTGTCGGGCAGGGCCTTGCCTTCGAGGAGGCGGATGAACGGCTCGCGGGCGTAGGCCGCCTGGTAGCAGGCCGCGACCTCGCTCTCGGTAAGGGAGGAAGCGGCGGGCGTCAAATAAAGCGTTGTCAAAATGCCGCGGTTGACCGGGATCAAGTGCGGGGAAAATTGCAGGATGACCGGTTTTTTCGCGGCGAAACCCAATTGCTCCTCGATTTCCGAGAGATGGCGGTGTTTCGGAATGCCGTAGGGGCGGGCACTTTCGTTACATTCGGGGAAAAGATATTCCAACGCCACTTTTCGTCCGGCGCCGCTGACGCCGCTCAAGGAATCGGCGATGATCCCGTCGCTCTGGACAAGCCCTTTGTCAAGCAAGGGGAGCAGGGGGAGCAAAATACTGGTCGGATAGCAGCCGGGGGAGGCGATGAGGGAGGCCTGTTTGATGGCGGCCCGATACCTTTCCGGCAGGCCATAGACGGCGTTTTGGAGCAAGGCGGGCGCGGGATGTTCGCTGCCGTAAAATTCCCGGTAAATGGCGGGGCTTTTGAGGCGGAAATCGGCGCTGAGATCGATCACCTTGCAGCCGAGGTCGAGCAGCGGGCCGGCGAATTGGGCGGCGACGCCGTGGGGCAGGGCGAGGAAGACGACTTGGGCGGACTTGGCCAGGAGGCCGATGTCGGGATCGGAAAAGCGCAGGGACCGGCAACGGGGGTCGTTGGAGTATTTGGGGAAAATCCCGGCCAGGGGTTGTCCGGCGTATTGACGGGAGGTGACGGCGGCCAGTTCGACATTGGGATGGCGCAGAAGCAAGCGCGTCAACTCTTCGCCGGAATAACCGGAGGCACCGACAATGGCTGCCTTGATGGGAGGAATCATATTGAACCTCGCGCGACCGCGAACGGCCGCGCGAATATAATATCAATACCAAGGAACGGGAATCCAGACGCCCGTCCGCAAACCGACTAACGTTTGCTGTATTGGAAGCGTTTGCGCGCGCCCGGTTGGCCGTACTTCTTGCGCTCCCGCATACGGGGATCGCGAGTCAAATAGCCGGCTGACTTGAGGGCTGGCCGCAGGGCCGCATCGACGATCAACAAGGCGCGGGCGATGCCGTGCCGGATGGCGCTGGCCTGGCCGGCAGGTCCGCCGCCGGAGACATTGACACGCACGTCGTATTTGGCGGCGGATTCAGTGACCGCGAGCGCCTGGGTGGCGAGGGTGCGGAGGCTGTCCGTGCCGAAATAATTTTCAAAGGGCCGTCCGTTGACGACGATTTTTCCAGTTCCGACCGCGAGGCGAACACGCGCCACGGCGGTTTTGCGCCGCCCGGTGCCGAGGAATTCTTTTGTATCAGCCATGGTAAAGGGGAGTGAAATGATTGTTATTTCGCGGGTTTCAATTCAGCCGGCTGCTGGGCGGCATGGGGATGTTTGCTGCCTTGATAAACTTTGAGCTTGGTCATGAGGACGCGGCCCAAGCGATTCTTCGGCACCATGCCGCGGACAGCGTGGGTAATTAATTTTTCCGGATGACGGGCGCGGACCTGAGCGACGGTGGCGTATTTCTCGCCGCCCTTCCAGCCGGAATAGCTCATGAACTCTTTGTCGGTTTCTTTCTTACCGGTGAGCTTGACCTTCTCGGCATTGATGACGACCACGAAGTCGCCTGCGTCAATGTGGCTGGTGTAAACGGGCTTATCCTTCCCGCGCAAGATGTTGGCGATTTGGACGGCCAGGCGGCCGAGAATTGCGCCGTTGGCATCGACAACATGCCACTTGCGTTGGTCTAAATTATTCTTTGGCAAATACGTTTTCATCAATAACCCCTAAAGGGACGGAAAACCTACCAAACCGATATGCGAAGTCAACAGCCAAAACGCGAAAAAGCGCAGAAACGCCGTTTTTGGGGCGAAAAACGGGGTGGTTTGGGACATTTTTATTGCGCGCCCCGCTTTTTTGCGCGGCCAAGCTCAAAAATGTTCCGGGACGGGGTTTTCATGTGTAACTAAGATATTCAATTTTAAAGAAACGTAGAATTATAAATATTTTCTGGATTAAACTTCCGGCAACAAACCCCTAACCCGTCAGGGATACAACCTGTCCGGGGAAACGCCTTTTAAACGCGGCTTTGATTTGCCGCCGGCCCGCTCGCGGCGGGACCGGGCATTACCGCGTCGGGTCCACAGAGGGTGCGGGCGCCGCCGGGTTGGTGTTTTGGGTCTTGATCATGAAGTCGATCACCTTTTGCGAAACACCCGCGTTGTGCAAAGCAATGATGGCGTCGGCGCTGAGATGATAAACGGCCTGGGAATTGACTATCTGGGCGATGATGGCGTCATCGTCGAGGCCGGATTTGGCCAGCGCTTTGACATCAGGATTACCCTGCGGAGCGGCCGGTTCCATGGCGGGCGCAGGCGCGGGAGCGGGGGTGGTGTCCGTTGCGGATGGGGGCGTCGCAGCGGTGGTGTTCTGGGTCTTAACCATGAAATCGATCACCTTTTGCGAAACACCCGCGTTATGCAAATCAATGATCTCATCGGCGCTGAGATGGTAAACGGCCTGGGAATTGACTATCTGGGCGATGATGGCGTCGTCGTCGAGTCCGGATTTGGCCAGCGCTTTGACGTCAGGTTTGTCCTGCGGAGCGGCTTGCGGGGCGGTGGCGGCGCCTGGAGGCGTGCCCGAAGGTGCGCTTGGCGGTTGCTCGTTGAGTTGTTGTTGGCGGAGTTGCGCCTGTTGGGACTGATCGGCGGCATGACCGGCCAATCCTCCCAAAAGGGCGCCGCCGGCAGCGCCAATAAGCGCGCCTTCGCCGGCCCGGTGGCCTACTGCATTACCGATGATGGCCCCGGTGGCGGCGCCGAAAAGGCCGCCGGTCACAGCGCCTGTGGTGGCATTGTTCGTGCCGCCATCTGAGGAGCATCCTGAAAATGCCACAACCGCAAGCATCGTCATGGTCGCGGTGGCGATGACATTCTTTAGCTTGAGAACATTCGTTTTCATAATCCAGTGCAATTCAAATTCTCTTTTTATTTCCCGTCAAATGCATTCAGGCGGTGGAGTTCGCCTGCCTCCACCTATTATACGGGGGGTGACGCAAAAAATTGCGCATAATTCGACTTTTTCTTGTAACCGGTTTTTAACCTGATTCCTTTTGACGCAGCGGGCGAAATATTATATGGTGGGGACATGAACAATCGTCCCGGAAAGTGGTGCGCGGTGTTGTTTGGCGTATTGATGGCCGCAGGGTTGGAGCGGGCTGCTGCTTTGCCGATGATCCCGGTGAATTTTCCCTTCGTTAGCGTCCAGGCTGCCACGCCGTTGGCGACCGAGCCGGGCGGTCAGGCGGCTGTTTTTACCTTTTCCCGCGTGGGCACTGCCGATGCGGCGTTGACGGTTTTCTTCAGTATCGGCGGTACGGCCACCAATGGCGTCGATTATGTTGCGGTCACCAATTCGGTCACGTTTGCGGCGGGTCAAACTTCCACCAACGTGGTTATCACCCCCATCAGTGAGCCTTTGGCCGAGGGGTATAAGACGGTGATTTTTTCCCTTCCCGGTCTCGGAATTCTGCCGATTGGTCCGATCCAGCCAATTGTTCCGATTAGTCCGGTCCAGCCGATGGAGAGTCATGTTGAGACTCAGCCTGTGTCCACCCCGAATTTTATAATCGGGCCGCCCAGTCGCGCCGTTGCATACATTGTCTATAATTACACCAACATTCCGCCCACGGTCGAAATCGTGAGGCCTGCCAACGGCAGGTCGTATCTGTCCATGCCGAACATTGAGATTGCGGCCGAAGCCTACGATTCCAATGGCTGGGTGAGTTCGGTCGGATTTTTCGCCAATGGCACGAGTTTGGGCGTGGTGAGCAACCCGCCGTTTGGCGGCGGGGTTATGCAGCCGTTGGTGCTCCAGAAATCCCACGGTTCCATTCTGCCGATTTTGACCTGCAATCATGGGGGGCGTTATCAATTTGTCTGGACGAATGTCCCTCCCGGCAACTACGCCTTGACCGCCGTCGCGACCGACAATGCCGGCCAGCAGACGACCTCTTCCGCCGTCGATATTGTGGTTACCACCAATCTGCCGGTGCCGGTTGTGCGGATAGTCAGCCCAAGGTCGGGCGCGGAATTTTCCGACTGGGCGAAGATCAACATATTTGCGGCGGCGGGCGAAACCAACGGGGTGGTTAACACGGTGGAATTTCTGGCCAACGGCGTCAGCTTGGGCGTGGCCACCAATTACCTTGCAGCCGAGCCGAACAGCCCGTGCCATCTGGAGATGCAATGGCTGCCTTATTTCTTTCGTTGGACCAACGCTGCGGCGGGAAGCAATATCCTGACGGCGGTGGCGACCGATAACAACGGCACCCAGGCCACATCGGCGCCGGTCAGCATCAACGTTTTCACCAACTTTTATCACTTTCCGCACCGTTGGTAAGACGGAGAATCGGTAATCATCATTTTGACAAAAGGCCCGCCGTCCGGCGGGCCTTTCGTCTTTCCACCACCAATGGATTGCCGGAATGAGCGTTGCCGGGTAGATTGGGCGCGATGAAATGCAAAGGGATAGTTTATCTGGTCGGCGCCGGCCCGGGAGACGCGGGTCTTATGACCTTGCGGGGGGCTGAGTTGCTCGGCCGGGCTGATGTGGTGGTTTACGACGCGCTCATGAACGGCGATCTTCTGCGGTTTGCCCCGGCTGGCGCGGAGATGATTTATGCAGGGAAACGGGCCGGGTGCCACATCATGCCGCAAGCGGAGATGAACCTTTTGCTGGTCGGCAAGGCGCGGGAGGGGAAGTGCGTTGTTCGTCTCAAGGGAGGCGATCCGTACGTTTTCGGGCGGGGAGGCGAGGAGGCGGAAGAATTGGCCGCCGCCGGCGTGCCGTTCGAGGTGGTGCCGGGAGTATCCTCCAGCATTGCCGGCGCAAATTATGCCGGCATCCCATTAACCCATCGCGATCATTGTTCAAGCTTCAGCGTCATCACGGGGCACGAAAACCCGGTCAAAGGCGGGATGTGCGTGGATTGGGCGCAAGTGGCAAAGACGCCCGGCACAAAAGTAATATTGATGGGCGTTTCGCGCCTGGCCCTGATTACGGATGCGCTCATGGCCAACGGCATGAGCGCCGACACGCCGGTGGCGGTCATCCGCTGGGCGACCACGGCGCGTCAACAATCGGTTTACGGCACCTTGAAAACGATTACGGCCGAAGTTGCGTCCGCCGGGTTGAAACCGCCCGCCGTGATCGTGATCGGCAGCGTGGTGGGATTGCGGGACAAGTTGAATTGGTTTGAGAAACGGCCGTTGTTCGGCAAGCGCATCGTGGTCACCCGCACCCGGTCCCAAGCGGGAAAGCTATCCCGGCAGTTGTTGGAACGGGGGGCCGACGTCTTGGAAATCCCGGTCATCCGAACCGAGCCGCCCACCAATCGTCAGTCCATCGCCGACGGCTTGCTGGAATTGAACGCCTACGACTGGCTGGTTTTCACCAGCCCCAACGGGGTTGATGCATTTTTTGAGATGTTCTTCCGCGCCTTCGAGGACTTGCGCGACATAGGCGGCGTTCGCATCGCGGCGGTCGGTCTGGCGACGGCGGCGAAATTGCGCGAACTGCATCTGAAAGTCGATTTGATGCCGGACGAATACGTTGCCGGCAAAATCGCGGACGCCCTGGCCGGTTATGAGAGCGTGGAGAATTTGCGGATACTATTGCTGCGCGCGGAAGCGGCCAACAAGGAGCTTCCCAAAAAACTGGAGGAAATGGGGGCGATTGTGGATGACGTGGCTTGCTACCGGACCGTGCCGGAAACCGGGGATCGCAACGGGGCGGCGGCGCGTTTGTTGGAGGAGGGGGCGGATTGGATCACTTTCACGAGCGGATCGACGGTGGAAAATTTCAATGCGCGGTTCGATCTTAAACAATTGATCGGACGCAATCCGGCGCTCAAGCTGGCTTCCATCGGCCCCGAAACCACCAAGGCGCTCGCCGCCTTGGGATTCGCGCCGGCGGTCGAGGCCGAAGTCCACGCCATCGAGGGCCTGATCAAGGCCATCGAATCGGCCAAGAGCGATAAATAGCGGATTTGCGGTTTGACGAGACAGGGGACCTATTGATATAAATGTCTATACAAATGACATCAATTAGTATCACCTTCTGTCTTTTTTGTGTTGCGGCGGTTTGTGCCCGGGCGGGCGCGGTTGATCCCTCGAAAGCCGTGGAAAATCAATTGCTCTGGCAGATTGGGACTCAGGACAATAAAAGCTCTGAATTTGCCCTGTCCCATGGCGACTACTCACGGTTCCTTGAAAAATTCGGCAGTCCGGATCATGCGTTTTATGTCGGACTTTCCGATCCGCAGACCGACTGGCCGTGTGTCCTGCCGGGAATTTTGGATGGCTGGGCCGGCAGCCATTACATCGCGCGCAACCATGATGAATGGGATCAGATGAACGCACTGCCCATCGGATTTGTGCTCGATCCAATCTCCACCAATGGCCCGTGTCTGTTCACGATCAATTTCTGCGATGCGGCGCCGCGCCATCCGCCCCGCATTCGCGTCACGGTCAATGGCGCCATTTTTGAGCGCCAGCTTTTGCGCGGCGGAGGCGCGGATTCGCTGAAGGGGGATTTTTCCAGAATCAAGTCGCAAACCGTCCGGATTGAATTCGATTCGTCGTTGTTGAAATCAGGCTATAATGAAATCGTTCTGCGCGCCCTGAATGGCAGTTGGGGACTGTTCGACAACCTGCGTCTCGACGCGCCGAAAGGGGTCAAACTCGCCCCGACAACGCAAACCGTGATCCGTTCCGTTTTGTCTCCGCCGTATGCCGTTTCTTCAGGGAGAAAAAATCCGGCGACGATCCGCGTGGAAGTGTATCGCAACGGTTCTCCGGGCCATCTTGAGGTTCAAATCGGAAACGAAAAGGCACAACCAGTCGCGCTGGAACCGGGGTTGCAAACATTGGAAATCCCCGCCACGGCTTCCGGGACAAGGCAGGCGACCCAAGTTTGTTTTTACGCCGACGGGCAAATGCTATATAAAACCAGCCTGGCTCTATCCGTTTCACCCCGGGCCACGCCGGCGGACTATGTGGACGTGTTCACGGGAACGGCTCATTCGCGTTGGATGATTGCGCCCGGCCCGTGGATGCCGTTCGGCATGGTCAAAATTTCGCCGGACAATCAGCCGCAAAGCTGGTGCGCCGGCTACGAATATTGTCACGAATACATTGATTGTTTCAGCCACGTTCACGAATGGACGATGGCGGGGGGGGGCATGATGCCAACGGTCGGGCCGCTGCGCACCCATCCCGGCCTGGATGGGACCGGCTACAGTTCGCGCTTTGACAAGTCCGCCGAACGGGGCGGAATTGGATTTTATGAGGTCTTTCTCAAGGACAGCGGCATCAAGGTTGAATTGACAGCCACAACGCGCGCGAGCTTGCAGCGTTACACTTTTCCGGCAAGCGCCCAGGCCCGCGTGCTTTTCCCTTTTCTGCTGCCAAACGAATATGAGATGCATGTGATCAGCGCAAAGGTGCGCCGCGCCGGGACCAATGAGATTGAAGGAGACATTGAAACGGATGTTCCGCACATCTCCATGGGAACAGGACATCTGTGCGAACAGCACTATATTTTGCATTTTGTGTCCCAGTTCAACCGTCCCTTTGCAGCGATGGGCGGCTGGCAAAATTTGGGCGGTGCGCAGGTCGCCATCCAAATTGGATTCACCCGTCCTGCTGAAGAACTGAGAGGGTGGCAGGGCGGAGAAGTGTTTTCCAATGTCCAGGAACTGGCCGTGTCGGGCGATTGCGGCGCGTTTGTCAATTTCAAGACTGCCCCGGGTGAAAAGGTGGAAGTCCGCACCGGCATTTCACTGGTCAGTGCGGCGGACGCGCGGTCGAATCTCGGACAGGAGTTGTCCAAACCCTTTGGCTGGGATTTCGCGGCCGTGGTGCAAAATCAGCGGCGGGTGTGGAATGACATTTTTGACTGCGTTGAGATTGAAACGCCGGACGCGCGTGAGAAGACCCGCTTTTACTCCAATCTCTACCGCGCCCTCTCAGGCCGGAACACGTGGAGTGATGTCAACGGCAAATGGCTTGATCCTGACGGACGGGTGCAGAAGCTGGCCAACCCTGATAATGTCATGCTCGGCTGCGATGCGCTCTGGACCACGTTCTGGAATCTAAATCAGGTGATGAATCTGGTGACGCCGGAGTGGTCGGCGCGCTGGGTGAACTCCGAACTTCAACTGTATGAGAAGTGTGGTTGGCTGGCCAAAGGGCCGGCCGGGCTTAAATACCTCAGCATCATGGCGGCTGAACATGAAATTCCCCTGGTGGTCGCGGCGCGTCAGGCCGGCATACCGGGGTTGGACGCGGAAAAAATACTCGCCGCCGCCGTCAAGATGCAGAGAACTTCGTCCCAGGAGACGCCGGGTGGCGGACGGGTCGGCAATGAAGACCTCGCCGGCTATCTCAAGTATGGATACGTGCCCGCAGACGGGCCGCTGAAGGGCCAGACATCAAATACCGAAGAATATTCCTACGATGACTGGGCCGTGGCTCAACTGGCGCAGGCGCTGGGTCGCAGGGACATTGCCGCCGAATTTCTCAAACGGTCGCGGAATTGGAATAATGTATTTGACTACAAAACCGGTTACGCCCGTCCGCGCCGGGAAAATGGCGACTGGGTGGAACCTTTTGACCCGTTTCAGTCGCGCGGCTTCACCGAAGGCAATGCCTGGCAATACACCTGGTTCGTGCCGCAGGACGTGCCGGCATTGGTGGACGCGATGGGGCGCGACCGTTTTGTCAGCCAGTTGAGCAAGGGGTTTGAGGAATCGGCGCCGGAGCGTTTCAACGGCGGCGCACACGGTTCGATAGATCAAGGCAACCAACCCACGATGGAAGTGGCTTGGCTGTTCAACTGGGCAGGCGAACCTTGGTTGAGCCAGAAATGGACCCGCGCCATTCTGGATTCCTACTACGGCTTCAATCCCGCTGATGCGTATCTGGGCGATGAAGATCAGGGGCAGATGAGCGCTTGGTTTGTCATGTCATCGCTTGGCCTGTTTCAGACCGACGGCGGCTGCTCTGCGGATCCAACCTATGAAATCGGAAGCCCGCTTTATCCGAAAATCACAATTCACCTCTCCAAAAAATATTTTGGTGGAAGAACTTTCATCATTGAGGCCCGCAACGCGTCTTTTGCCAACCATTACATTCAATCGGCGACGTTCAATGGCGAGCCGTTGAATCAATGGTGGATTCGGCAGAAAGATGTGATCAAAGGCGGGCGGCTGGCTCTTGAACTGGGGCCGACGCCCAATAAGGATTGGGCAAAAGGATGTCCGCCGCCGGCGCGTTGATTGTTTGACTGCGTATCTTGGGGATCAGACTTGTTTCGTGAGCCGGACTCCGGCGGCGATGAGTTTTTGGGCGTCGGCGCCGGATTTGGCCTCGGCATAAATGCGGAGGACGGATTCCGTGCCCGAACCGCGCAGCATGAGCCAAGCGCCGTCTTGCGCGACATACTTGACTCCGTCAAACGTCTTCACCGCGGCCAGCGGCGACCGGATCAGTCTGGCCGGCGGGTTGCCCCGGCAGAACTCCATCAGCGCCGCCCGTTTTTCAATGGGAAAATGGGTGTCCAGCCGCGCATAGTGGTGCGGTCCGAACTGTTTGGTCAGGCGTTTCAACAATTCATTGACGGAGACGCGTTCCGTGGCGAGTAATTCCAGCAACATCATGCCGGAGGCGATGCCGTCCCGTTCGGGCATCAGACTGGGATAGCCGATGCCGCCGCTTTCCTCGAAGCCGAGCAGGACGTTTCCCTTCAGCATCTCGGCGCAAATGTATTTGAATCCGACTCCCGTCTCGACCAATTCCAGCCCATAATGCGCGCACATCTTGTCAACCATTGAAGTGGTGGTGAGGGCTTTGACCACCCGGCCTTTGCCGCCGCGATTAACAATGAAGTGGTGCAGCAGCAGGCAAATGATCTGGTGCGTGGTCAGGGGGCGTCCGTGGCCATCCATGCCCCCGACCCGGTCGGCATCGCCGTCGGTCACCAGGCAGATGTCGTGCGGGTGTTTTTTGAGATAAGCCGAGCTGGGGGCGTAATTGAGCGCGATCGGTTCGGGGTTGATGCCGCCAAAATTGGCGTCGTGCCGTCCGTTCAGGGTGGTGACCTGGCAGGAGGTGCCGCGGAGCAATTGGTCGAAGCAGCCTGCGCCGACCCCGAAAAGCGCGTCGTGGGCGAAGCGCAGTTTTGATTTTGCGATGAGTTTGAAATCCGCCAGTTTTTTGATCGCCTGAAAATGGGCGGTGCGAAAATCGCGCAGTTCAATCGCGCCGTCCTGGCTGGCGCGGACGGGATTCCGGTCGATGCATTTTTCCACCGCCTGGCAAAGAGAAGACTCCGCCGAACCGCCGTAATAGGCCTTGAGTTTGAAGCCGTTGAAAATCGCCGGGTTGTGGCTGGCCGTGATCATGACGCCGCCCGTCGCCATTCCGGTTTTCACCGCGAAAGAGATCGACGGCGTGGGCACCGCACAATTGGAAAGCTGGACCTGAAAACCGTTGCCCGCCAGAATTTCGGCCGTGCGCCGCCCGAATTGATCGGAAAGAAAACGGCGGTCATATCCGACCATGATTGTTTTTTGCGCGCTGCTCACGGGATTGTTCTTCCAAAAATCCGCGGTGGCCTGGGCCACGCGGTCCAGGTTGTTAAAACTAAAATCTCCGGCGATTATGGCGCGCCAGCCGTCGGTGCCGAATTTGATTTGGGTCATGGGAGAATTCATTGCGATTAAAAACCGTGCAAGGCGGCTTGAGCCTGCGCAACCCTGCGCATTTCCATGACGGCGGGTTTGAGGCGCGCATGTTCGAACAAGGCAGTGCCGCTGATGAACGTGTCCGCGCCCGCCGCCGCGCAACTGGCTGCGGTTTGAAATTGAATGCCGCCGTCCACGGCGATGCGGAATTTCAGTCCGAGTTTTTTTCGCCAGGCGGCGGCCTGCTGGATTTTGGGCAGGCACTCGGTGATAAAGCCCTGGCCGCCGAAACCGGGATTGACCGTCATGATCAGCAGCGAATCGATCCGGGACAGGTAAGGTTTGACACTGCCCATGGCTGTTGGCGGATTGATGGCCAATCCCACCTCTTTGCCCTGCGCGCGGATTTTCCAGATCAAGGGGGTTACCTGTCCGTCCAATTCCACATGGACGGTAATCCGGTCGGCCCCCGCCTTGACGAACGGTTCCAGCAGGGTTTCGGGATTTGAACACATGAGGTGAACATCGAAAGTGATCTTGGTCAGGGGCCGGATGGCTGCGACCAGACCGGGGCCGAAGGAAATGTTGGGCACAAAATGCCCGTCCATGATGTCCAGGTGCAGCCATTCCGCGCGTGAACGATCCACCCGCCCGACCTCCTTGGACAACCGGGCGAAATCCGCGGCCAATAACGATGGGGCAATAATTATTTCGCCGCTGGTTTTAATCTTGTCGCTAGTCATAGAGGCGCAATTGCGCAGGGTTGCCGAAGATGCCTCCCGATGCAATCCTGAATAGCAATTGTAACGAATCCGGGACTGGCGCGGACACGGGCGATTCGCTATAATTCCGCCATGTCCAAGTCAGGCGCAATCACGGCTCCGCCCGAGACGGAGAAGAAAGAAAAGACAGATACGAAGGGATCGCCGGATCACGGCTATCTGGTTATTTGCTGGAACGATCCGGTGAATTTGATGGAATACGTCACGCATGTGTTCCAGACGGTCTTTGGCTGGCCCAAGGCGAAGGCGCGGCAGCACATGATGCAGGTTCATCAGGCGGGCAAAAGTCTGCTGGCGCGGGAGACATTCGAGAAGGCGGAGCATTACGTGCATCAATTGCAGAGTTACCACCTGCACGCCACCATGGAGCGCGACGAATGAAATTCATCCGTCCGAAAAAATCCGCCCGGCAGGGGGATTCGTTTGTTTTTCGCATGACCCTCGGCGAAAAAGAGCTGCTGCTGACCACCCTGAAGATGTATCCGATGCTGGACTCGAAATATCATCGACTCAGCCGCGATCCCAAGGCCACCACCAAAGCGGAACAGGAATGGCTGGTGGAGGCCATGGAGCAGCAACAGCAAGAACACAAGAAGCGGTTGGGGCAGCTCTTGGCCGACAACCAACGTTTTTTTCGGGACGACAGCGGGACGCTGGCGCTGACGCTGACCAGCGAACAGATGGAGTGGATGCTGCGCGTGCTGAACGAAATCCGGGTGGGAAGCTGGGCGCGCCTGGGCTGTCCTGACCCGGATGCGATCCGACCGGCGAAAATGGGGGCCGGACAGGCGCGTTTCGCGGCTTCGATGGAATTAAGCGGCTATTTTCAATCCATTTTGCTGGAAGCGTTTTCCTGACGCGCCCCGCTTCCCGGTCATTCGGGCAGGGGCCGATCCTTGGTCTCAGGAAGGAAGGGGAGCGCGAGCAACGCCAGCAGGTAAATCGAACTGACCATGCAGCAGGCACTGCGGAAGGCGTCCATTTTGGCTTCGGTCGAGACGGCGCCCTGGGCGAGATGATATTGCAACAAGCCCAGGGTGAACGGCCCGCTGGCCGCGACAAACCGCCCCACGTTGTAGCAGAATCCCACGCCGGTGCTGCGCAATCGCAAGGGAAAAAGCTCTGGCAGATAGATGGCGAATCCCGCGAACAGGGCGAGCTGGAAGAATCCCATGATGGGCAGCAGCACGAAAATCTGCCACGGCTGGTCGAGAAATTTAAAAGCGATCACCGTGCTGAGATAGGCGCAAATGGCGGCGGAGGCGAAGACCTTCTTCCGTCCGTAGCGTTGGGCCAGTTTGGTGAACGTCATCATGCCGAGAAACGAGCCGCAGTTCTGGACGATCATGGTGATGCCGACCCACATGAGGCGTTTGCCCGGCAATTGGGCGGCGGGGACGTGTTCGTTAGCGAGGGCTTTGCCGATGACATGGTTGACCAATTCCGGGCTGAAAAAACCGATGCCCCACAATCCCACCACGCCTGCCACGCACAACACCATGCCGAACAAAGCCGGCTTGCGCCATTGCGCCTCGCCGAACAGCGAGACATAAGACCCGAACCGGACCCCATCGACTTTTCCCTTAGCCCGGGCGACCACCCATTTTTCAGGTTCCTTCATGCGGAATTGAAAATAGACGCAAGCCAGCGCGGGCAACGCTCCGAAGATAAAGAGGGAGCGCCAGCCGCTGGCCGCGGACGGATTGATGGCCGCGCGGTAACCCAGAAACACGGCGGCAATCCCGGCGGCCACATTACCCAGAGCCGACAGGGCTTGCAGCAAACCCAACGCCTGGGGACGGGCCTGATCGGGCAGGGAATCGGCGCAAAGCGCGACCGCCAGCCCAAAAACCCCGCCCACGCCCAACCCGGCGATGAAGCGATAGAAACAGAAATCCGTCATGTTGACAGAATATGCCGACAAGCCGGTGCATAAGCCGTAAAGCAAAATGGTTATGGCCAGCGAACGGGCGCGTCCAATGCGGTCGCCCACCGCGCCAAAGATCAAACCGCCCGTTGCCCAGCCGAGGACGAAGATGGTAGTGGCGTAGCCGCCCCATTCCTTGATTTTGTCCGGGGGCGTGCCGGCGGGCATCAGCGCCGTGACGGCGGGGTTGCGCGCGATGATAAAAACCTGTTGTCCAAGGCAGTCCAGGAGCCAGGCTAGCGAGGCCATCACAAAAACGTATTTTTGCGTGGCGTCGAGCAGCGACCACCAGGAATGGGAATGGGAGGGAGCTGCGGCAGCGGGATGTTCAAGTTTTACGTCCATCAATTGGAGTGGCCTTATTACATCCTGTGCCGATGTGATGGCAACTATAAAACAAGGACTTTCAAAAACTGGTCTGGTGGCTTGGACTCAAGTTTTCAAGTTTGGTGAGCCATGCGTCAAAACGGGAACAATTCTCGCGCACGGCGGCTAAATTCAGTTTTTCCGCGATGCGTGGTCCGTGAGCGGCCTCGCTCCGTCCCTTGATGTAGCCTGGAAATGCGGATTGGATGCGTTTGGATGGAGCGGTTTGGGGTTTGTCGTTTATTTTCTCGCATCCTCCACATTCTTGCACCGCATTTGCGAAGAACCCGGCCAGAGCCGGATTGCCGAAAGCCGCCGCCATCTGGTCTGGTTCGGCGAAAAAAAGGCCTCCATTTCGTGGAGTTGGATGTAGGGAATCAGACGCGCCCGGACGTTTGGCAGATCAACCCCTTCGACCGCCCGCGTGTGTATTTCCTCTTCAATCAACCGCACGACCGCCTCCACTCCCCGGAAAGCCGCATCAGCCTTCAACTGGGAGACGAATTTCCATCCCTTTGCTTCGCTTGTCGGGAAGGCATAGTAATCAAACATGGTCGTCACATAAGGTTGTCTGCGGTCCTTGAGGAATCGGCGAATCTGATCGTAAAGCACATCGGCCTCCAGAAATCGCACTCCGCCGCGCCCGCGCCCGATTTTCACTATCGGGGCATGGAAATCCACCCCATGCGAACTCAGATGCGGCGCAACCAGCTTGTTTAGAACAGCATTTTCAGTGTGTCCCTCGACGATGCAGTAAACAGTCGTTCTAGGCATGGCGCGGTCCCGATTCAATGATGTCTTTCCGCACCAATTCACCGAGCGAGTAATCTTGCAACCATTGTTCCAACGCGCCGCCGTCAAGCCGCCTGAACACCGAAGCCCCGTCTTCCCGATCAACGACGATCAAGTGCTCGGCATCGAAATGATCCAACAATCCCGGAGATTGCGTGGACACTAAAAGTTGGGTCTGGTCCCCGGCAGCGACTTCGTGGAGCAGGGCGGCCAGTGTTTCGATGGCAAAGGGATGGAGTCCCAACTCCGGCTCATCAATGACCACTGTGGACGGCGGCTTGGGTTGCAGCAATGCCGTGGCCAGACAGATGAAGCGAATCGTGCCGTCCGAGAATTGCCAGGGTTGCATGGGAAACGAACTTCCTTTTTGTTTCCACTCCAACCGGACAAGCTCGTTTTCCCCTTTTTTCTGCGGCTCAAGCAGGAAATCGTCGAAGAACGGAGCTATCAACTGCACAGTCTCCCGGATCCGTTGATAGCGCGCCGCGTGTTCTTCCCTCATCTTCAACAGAAAGGCCGCAATGTTTCCGGCGTCCGGGTTCAACTCGCGAAAATCGCGCGCCGAACTGTCGCGTCGCATTGGGGCGGTGTTGGTGGTGTCATGCACATGATAAACCGTCCAGCTCGACACTGCACTGTATACATGGGCTTCTGCAGAAGGATAAGGTCCCCATTTAGATGCTTGGCCTTGCCAGGTTGGAAGCCACGATTCCTTCCTGTTGCCGCCCCAATACTTCCAATTGTGTTTTTTGTCTCCAGTATAAAGTGTGGCTTCCTGATCTATAGACATCTCCCCGGTAACCAAGGGTACTAGTGTAGTGTTCATAAAATAGGCGGACAAAAATGGGTTTTTGCTGCAATCTCA
>CAZLEE010000008.1:0-17193 GCA_964558455.1 uncultured Verrucomicrobiota bacterium
TTCGTGCAGGATGGTTTCAACGTCGCGCTTGACGCCGACGGCGTTCATGAAAATAAAAGGGAGCCGGGCTTCGGCCAGGGTGGATTGGTAACCGCCGGGCGCTTTGCCTTTGTGGTTGTCCAAATCAAGCAGGTGCAAGTCGCGCATGAGGCTGAATTCGCGGGCGAGTTTGGCATCGAGCCGGTCAAAAATAGCAGCGGCGCCGGAGACAAGCCGGTCGATTTTCTCGAAAGGCCGCAAGGCGGGGCGGTTGAGGGGATCGACCGCCAGGTCCCACGGGCGCAAGGTTTCAAAGCCAAGCTGGGAACGGCGTTGGGCCTGGAGTTGGCGGAGGACGGGCATGACATCCCTGGCAACGGCTTCATGGAATTTCCGGCAATCCTCCGGCGTATAATCAAAGCGGCCGCGGGCGCGAAAGGCGTATTGCAGATAGTTGGGAAAACCGGCGTTGGCGGCGATTTGCTCGCGCAGTTTCAGGAGTTGCTCGAATATTTGTTCGAATTGACCGGCCTCCCGCAGACGTCGTTGGGCGACCAGTTCCCACGCTTCCTGGCGAAGGGCTTGATCCGGGTCTTCGAGATAACGGCCCATTTGCGCCAGGGTTTTTTCCTCGCCGCGAAAAGTCACGGTCAGGGAGCCACTCAATTTCTGGTATTGCTGGGAAAGTTTGGCCTCCTCGGTTTCGAGGGGGACGTTTTCGGGACGGTAAAGCTCGACTTGCAGTTGGGTGCCGCGGTCAAAAACAAAGTAGCGATCCTTGGACAGACGGGCGCGCATGGGATGGGCCAGATAAACCTGGGCCAGTTTGAAATAACGCGGCTTAAGTTCTGGTTCGATGCGCTCAACGAAATGCAGATAGGCCGCCTCCGCCCCCGCATCTTCGGTGTGGCAGGTCATGGCGATGTAGCGGCAGGAAGCTTCTTCATCCAGCGCCGCGGCCAGTTCGCCGCCGTCGATCAGCCATTGCCCGAAAGCGTCGGGCGTCTGGCACTGTGCCGCCCCGGCTTCCAGTTTATCAAACAACGGCGCAAGCTGGCTCCAGTCGCCCAAATCGATTTTTTCGGGAACGAAACGGCGCGGGCGATAAGCGGGCAACTGGGCAAAAGGCAACAAATTCATGGGTCAAGCATAACCGCAGACCGGAATTTTTGCCACGGTCGATTTGCGAAACGAAATATTTTGGCGCATGACGGATGACAGACGGGCGGTGATCCCTTATGTTGGACGGCGTATCAATATATGAGCATGATTCGTTTTAATCTGAAAGTTGCCGTGTTTTTTTCGGGACTGGGCGCATGGATGGTTTCAGCCGAACCGCTGGCCCCCATCGGGCCGGAACCGGTGTCGCCCGCTTTTTCGGTGTCATACATGGATCGCTCTGTCTCGCCGGCAGTGGATTTCTACGCCTATGCCGACGGCGAATGGGTGAAGAACAACCCTGTGCCATCGGACAAATCGCGCTGGACGAGCTTTATACAATTGGGGGATCGGAATGTTTACCTGATCCACGGACTGCTGGAAGAAACAGCGGCCAGCCCCGGCCAAAAAGGAACGCCTCAGGAAGAAGTGGGCGATTTTTATACGTCAGCCATGGATACGAACCGGTTGGAGCGACTGCGTTTTGAACCGCTGGCGGCGGATTTGGCGCAAATCGAAAACATCCAGTCAAAGGAAGACCTTTTCCGGGTGGTGGCGCGATTGCATGATGAGGGTGTGGGCGTTTTTTTCGGGGAGAGTGTCAGCCCGGATGCGCGGCAAAGTTCCATTTACGCGTTTGAACTGGATCAAGGCGGGTTGTCGCTGCCGGATCGGGATTATTATTTAAAAGACAGCTTCGCCCAGCAACGGCAGGACTACCGCGAGCATGTGACCAAAATGTTCAAGCTGTTGGGAGAAAAAGCGGACGAGGCCTCCGCCCACGCCGGAATTGTGCTCGATTTGGAAACAGCCCTGGCCAAAGCCAGCCGGACGCGAGTGGACTTGCGGGACCCGAACAAAAATTACAACAAGGTCGCGCAGACCAATCTTTTGAAAAATAATCCAGAGATGCCATGGCAGGTTTATCTTTCGGAACGGAAATTGGCGGGGATTTCCTACGCCATCGTGGGGCAGCCGGAATTTTTTGAAACAGAGGGGAAATTGATTGCGGAGCGGCCGCTGTCGGATTGGCGGGTGTATTTGCAATGGCATCTGCTGCACGCGTCGGCCCCCTTTCTCTGCCGGGCGGCGGAATTGGAAAACTTCAATTTTTTCGGCAAGGTGTTGAGCGGTCAACTGGAACAAGAACCGCGCTGGAAACGGGCTTATCACACCATGGACGGATGCATCGGCGAAGCGGTGGGCCGGCTTTATGTGGAAAAATATTTCCCGCCGGCCGCAAAGGCGCGCATGAAGGACCTAGTGGAAAATCTTCAAACCGTCTTCCGCGATCACCTGGAAAAAGCGGATTGGATGACCGACGCCACCAAGGCAAAGGCGCTGGCAAAATTCGCGCGCTTTACCAAGAAAATAGGCTACCCCGACAAATTCCGGGATTACTCGTCCATCTTAATCACGCGGGACGATTACCTGGGCAACGTGCGGCGGTCGGCCGCATTTGAAGAACGCCGGGAAATCGCCCGCGTCGGCCTGGCGGTTGACCGCTCGGAATGGGATATGACCCCGCCGACGGTGAACGCTTATTTTAATCCGGTTCAAAACGAAATCGTTTTCCCCGCGGGCATTTTGCAACCGCCCTTCTTTGACGCTTCCATGGACGACGCGGTCAACTACGGGGCCATTGGAGTCGTCATCGGGCACGAAATCACGCACGGTTACGACGACCAGGGACGCAAGTATGACGCCGACGGCAATTTGAACGAATGGTGGACGGCGGCGGACGCAAAGGAATTCGACGCCCGGGTCCAAAAGGTGGTTGATGAATACAACGCCTTTGAAACATTGCCCGGCGTGCATGTGAACGGACGGCTGACTCTGGGCGAAAACCTGGCCGATTTGGGGGGAATCAGCATCGCCTACGACGCGCTGGAGCGAACCTTGGCGCGGGACCCGTCAAAAAGAAAATTGATTGACGGATTAACGCCAGAGCAGCGGTTTTTCATTTCGTTCGCGCAAATCTGGCGGACGAACATCCGGGAGGCCGAGGCGCGGCGGCTGGTGACGGTTGATCCTCATTCACCCGGCCGTTTCCGGGCGGTGGGGCCGCTGGTCAATTACCAGCAGTTCTTCGACGCCTTCAACATCAAGCCAGGCGACCCGATGTGGCGGCAGCCGGAACTGCGCGCCCATGTCTGGTGAAAACAAAAACACGCAAATTTCACTTCCCTGCCGTGCCGATACTTTTATAGTGAGAACGTTATGCAACACCCCGTTGAAGCGACTTTAAGCCATCTGAAGGAAAAACTGCTCATGATGAGCAGTTATGCCGAGAGCGCAGTCAGCCAGGCCGTCCGGGCGGTGACCCAGCGCAATGACGCCCTGGCCAGCCAAGTCCAGGCCGACGACGACATCATGGACCAATATGAAGTTGAGATCGACGAGATGGCCATTCAATTGCTGGGAAAGTCGCCGGTGGACGCGGATTTGCGGCTGATCACGGTGGCGATGAAAATTTCGCAAAACCTGGAGCGGATCGGGGATGAAGCGACAACCATCGCACGGCGGGCCATGGAATTGAATCAGGACGCCCCGCTGCCGGCGCAGTTGGAAATTCCGCGCATGGCGGCCATCGCGCTCGACATGCTGAAGGATGCCCTGGACTGCTTTGTCAACAAACAGGCCGAAAAAGCCCGCGCCATCGTGCCGCGAGACAAGGAAGTGGACGACATCAACCGGCAGATTCACCGGGATCTTTCGCGGCACATGGCGGATAATCCGCCGGCCATCCCCCGCTGCCTCGACCTGATGACCGTTTCGAAAAGCCTGGAACGGGTGGCGGATCACGCCACCAATATCGCGCAACAGGTGGTATATTTATGCGAGGCGCAAGACATCCGGCACAAGCCGCTCCCGTTATGAACCTGTTTTTTCTCCGCCATGCCAAAGCCTGCGCGCGCGGCCGCAAATGGGCTTCGGACGAAGCCCGCCCCCTGACCCGCGACGGCGAGAAAAAAATGTTTGAAGTGGCGCGGGGGATCAAGGCGCTGGACCTGCCGCTGGATTTGATTCTGACCAGTCCCTCCATCCGGGCCTTCCGCACGGCGGAAATTCTGGGCGAGATCCTCGAGTCAAAAAGAGTGATCGAAACCGGGAACCTCGCTCCGGAAGCGGCGCTGAAAAGCGTGATCGGGGAGATCAAACGGAAGTATCCGAGGTCGAAGGAAATTGCGCTGGTGGGACACGAACCGTTTATGAGCCGGCTAATTTCGGTGTTATTGACAGGCGGAGACAAACTGCCCCTCGAACTGCGCAAGGCCGGATTGTGCAAATTGACGGTCAAGAGCCTGCGTTTTAGCGCATGCGGTTCTCTGGAGTGGTTGCTGACGCCCAACCAATTGGTTTGCCTGGGCAGGGGCAAACGCTGAATTTAGTTCATCCAACCAATGGCGCGTGCCAACCATACCAGACCGTAGGCCAGCAGGGCGGTGGCCGGAATGGTCATAATCCACGCCCAAACAATTCGCTCTACCAATGTCCAGTTGAGCGCGCTGAAACGCCGGGCGCAACCCACCCCCATGATGGCGGTGGTGATGACGTGAGTGGTGGAGACGGACATGCCCAGCCTGCCGGTCAACATCAGGACAGACGCGGCGGTCGTTTCGGCGGCAAAACCATGAATGGGACGCATCCGGACCAGCTTGTGACCAAGCGTCTGAATAATGCGCCACCCCCCGATGTAAGTGCCAAGAGCCATGACCAGTCCGCAAAGTATGATCACCCAATGTCTGATCTCAAAAGTGGGTGTGTTGAGAAACGACAGCCAGGAGGGCGCGTTTTTAAGATCGCCATTCTCGGTCGCGACGAAGCAGGCCAGGGCCACGATGCCCATGGTTTTTTGTCCGTCGGCAAAACCGTGCGCCCATCCCATGTAGGAGGCACTGGCCAGTTGCAACTTGCCAAAAAGCCGGTCCACAAAGCGGGGACGCAACGGACGGATGAGGGCAAATAGCAATCCCATGACAATCATGCCGCCGATGAATCCGAACACCGGCGAAGTGATCATAGGCACAATGACCTTGGGATAGACGCCATCCTTGACCACATGGCCGGAAACGGCATCCACCTTTGTCATCGACCATTTGATGACACTCCAATGATTGTGAGCAGATGCAAAGGCCGCGCCGAGCAATCCGCCCAGCAATGAATGACTGGAACTGGAGGGCAGGCCAAAATACCAGGTAAGCATATTCCAGGTGATGCCGGCGATCATGGCGCAAAAGATGGTGGAGGTGGTGATGAACTGGGAATCCACCAAGCCGGCCCCGATGGTTTTAGCCACGGCCACGCCGGAAAGCGCGCCGATAAAATTGGTGGTTGCCCCCATCACAACTGCCTGGCGCGGCGTCAGGACGCGGGTCCCCACAACCGTGGCAATGGCGTTGGCCGCATCGTGAAAACCGTTGGTAAATGTAAACACCAATACGGTGCCGATGACCAAAAGAAGGAAGTACACCGGATCCATAGGTGCCTATGAATGTTTTAACACCACATTGGCCACCACGTTGCCGACGTCGCGGCAGCGATCCACCACTTTCTCCAGCAGCTCGTACAAATCCTTGACTATGATAATGGTCAACGTCGGATGGGCGCTCTTGTAAAGTTCCTGCAACAGTTGCAGCATGAGCTTGTCGGCGTCGCCTTCGATGATTTGAAGTTTTTGATTGGTGGCGTTGACCTCCTCAAATTGGGATTTCTCCAATGCCTGGATCATCGTGGCCACGATGTCGGTGCATTGTTCGGCCAGGGCGACTTGCCGGGAAAAATCCACCTCGCGCAGCATCGCGCCGCAAGCGGAATGGCGTTCGGCAAACTTTTCGACCGTCTTGGGAATCTTGTAAAGCGCATTGGAGATCGCCTCTATGTCCTCCGGATCAAGGGAGGTGATGGAGGTGCGGGCAAGCAATTCGGCGATGCGGACGGTGATTATTTTATCCTTGCGCCGGACGTCAATAAAAGCTTCCAGGCTGGGTTGGTCGGTGGGGTTTTTCAGGATGGCCTTGAGCGCTTGGATGCTGCTGCGGCCGGCATCGGCGCTCTCCTTCAGTAATGCGAGAAATTCATCATCCTTGGCAAACCACTGTTGAATCGAAAACATAATAATAAATCTCTGATGAAACCGCTCCGTCCGCCGGGGTATTTATGGAAAAGCTGACGTTGACGGCGGCTTGTCGATGACAAGCCACACGGCGCACGGCCCCCCGTTCCAAACGCATGTGGACTCCCTTCCACCAGTGAAATTTTCACGGATGCGTCCACACTGGCCGCACGGTTTCAAGACCGTAAAATTAGAGCAGAGAGGGGCCGTTTTGTCGAGTGACAATCGCGTGGCAATTGTGTGACTTTTTGCCACATTCCCCTCGGTGGAGGAGGCCAGATCAAATGACCGCAACCCTGACTTCCAGATGCTTATTCGTAGGTCTTTTCCAACTGCTTGACCCGCTCATAGACGGGCGAATCGGGCTGCACACGATTCTTGACCTTGGCAAATTCCCGGCGGGCTTCGCCAGGACTGCTTTGCGCCAGCAACACAACATAGTCCAATTCAATCCAAGCCCGGCGGGGATCGCTGATGGTATTGCCGTACATGGCCAGAAAATCGCGCAAACCCGGCGCGCCGCGCAAACGGGCGGCGTCAAGCACAGGTTGCAACTTGGGCGGCATGCCGGCCAGTTGATCTCCGGAGGAAGGGACGTAGGCCGGCGCGCTGGGCGGCGGTTCGTTCTTGTTCTTGAATTGGCCCCAATAGTTGTAGAACTGCCAGGCGCCCATGGTCAAACCGACGACAATAACTAATCCAATAAGGAATTTCATGGTGCTTCCGTCCGCTCAATACGCGCTCCCAGCTTGCGCAGTTTACCATCTATGTTTTCATACCCGCGATCTATGTGATAGACCCGGCTGACCTCCGTCGTGCCGCGCGCCGCCAGCCCGGCGATGACCAGGGCGGCCGAAGCGCGCAAGTCGCTCGCCATGACAGGAGCGCCGCTGAGATGGCCTCCCCCTTTGACAATGGCGCTGGGACCTTCTATGGCGATGTCCGCCCCAAGTCGGGCCAGTTCGCTGACATGCATGAAACGCGATTCAAAAATTCTCTCGGTGATGATGCTGATCCCCGGCGTCAGGGCCATGAGCACCATGATTTGCGCCTGCACATCGGTGGGAAATCCGGAGTAAGGCAGCGTAGTGATGTCCACCGGTTTCAATTTCCCTTTGCGCGAAATGTTCAAAGCCGCCCCACTGCGCTCCACCGTGACTCCCGCCTCCTTCAATTTGTCCAGAACGGCGTGAAGATGATCGGGCCGCGCGCCGCGAAGCGTGACCTCGCCGCCGGTCGCAGCCGCCGCCACCGCAAAAGTGGCCGCCTCAATCCGGTCTGGAATCACCTCGTGTTCCGCGCCGTGCAGTTTTTTCACGCCGGTGATGGTGATGGTGGGGCTGCCGGCCCCGCAAACTTTCGCCCCCATGTCGTTGAGGAAATTGGCCAGGTCAACCACTTCCGGTTCGCAGGCCGCGCTCTCGATCACAGTGATGCCCCCGGCCAGGGCGGCGGCCATCATGACATTGGCGGTGCCCAGCACGGTCGGGCCGGAACGCCCGCCCAAGAACAATTCGGCGCCCCGCAATTTTCGGACGGCGGCATTGACATATCCTTTGTCAATACTGATTTTTGCCCCAAGCGCCTTCAGGCCTTTGAGGTGCAAATCAATCGGGCGCGCCCCGATGACGCATCCGCCCGGCATGGAAACCATGGCCTTGCCGGTGCGACCGAGCAAGGGGCCGAGAATGCAGACGGAACCGCGCATCTTGCGAATCAACTCGTAATCGCCGACCCCGGTGATTTTGGCCGCCTGAACATGCAGGACATCGCCGTCGAACCTGACTGTCGCGCCCAATGACTCCAGTATTTGGGCCATGAAACGGACGTCGCTCAAATTGGGCACGCGCCGGATGATGCAGGGTTCAGATGTAAGAAGAGTTGCGGCCATGATGGGCAGCACGGCATTTTTCGCGCCGCTAATCATTACCTCTCCGCGCAGGGGTATTCCGCCTTTTATGAGAAATCGATCCATTTGGTGCTCCTAAGCCGGAGCGGCTCCATCGTGGAATTCCGCCGCCTGATGCGCAACAAAAATCCTCTCCAGCTTGTTGTAGTCCGGCTCTATCGCCTCCACCGTCCAGCCGCTTTGCGCGAATATTTTCCCCACCTGCCCCCCGCCGTCATCGTTCAATTCCAGCATGACCCGCCCGCCCGGACGCAGGAACGGCCTCGCCTCGGACGCGATGCGCCGGTAAAAATCCAACCCGTCCGTCCCCCCGTCCAACGCCATGCGCGGCTCGTAATCGCGCACTTCCGGATCCAATCCCTCAATTTCGCCCGCCGCAATATAAGGCGGATTCGACACGATAAGGTCAAACCGCTTCCCGGGATTGATGGCGGCAAAACCGTCGCCCTGGCAAAATTCAATCCGATCCACAACTTGATGCCGCCCGGCATTTTGACGCGCAATCTGGAGGGCTTCGCCCGACAGATCAATGGCTTCCAATTTCGCGGCAGGGGCATGGACAGCCAAAGCAATGGCCAGGCAACCACTGCCGGTGCCAATATCCAGGGCGCGGACGTCGCCGCCGGCCGGCAGACCGGCCAGAAATTTCCAGGCGCGCTCGGCCAGCAATTCCGTTTCAGGCCGGGGCACGAGCACACTCGTATTGACAAACATTTCCAGGTCGCAAAAGGGGGCAGAACCCACGATGTATTGGAGCGGCTCGCGCTGGCCGCGGCGGCGCACCCATTCCCGCATCGTATCCGTCTCCGGCCGGGTCAGGACGCGCTCGAAGTTCAAATAGAGATTCATGCGCGGCATCTTCAAGGCATAGGACAAAAGCAGTTCGACTTGCAGACGCGGTGTCGGAACCCCCTTCTTCTCCAAAAAGTCAGTGCTGAGCCGGATTATTTCCAGAATGGTCACAGGCATGAAAGTAAGTTCAAATTGCCAAGTTCAAAGCGCAAAATGCCGCGATCCTCGCCTCTGCTTCACTTTGAACCTTGAACTTGGGGGGCGACCCTCCTATTTTCGCTGGTATGAAGAGAGCGCTTATTCTATTCGTTTTGCCGTTGGTTTTGTTTTATGTCCCCGCGCAGGCCCAGGATAGCGGCACGGCCGCCGCCATCGCGGCAAGACAGGACGCGGACGAACGCTACAAGCGCGTGGCGGCGGACCTGCAAGCCATCCAGTCCGATAACGAGACGTTGCACGCCAAAATCGCGTCCTTGGAGCGGGAGATGCAGGCCTTGCGCGACAACCAGGCCAAACCCGTCGATAATTCCGCCATGCAGGGCGAACTCCGGCAATTGGCGGAGAAAATCCAGGAAGTGGACAAGAAACGCATGGAGGACAAAGGCGCGATCTCGGAAGAAGTCCGCAAATCAATTCACGGGCTGGAAACATCCCTCTCTTCCGCTGCGGCGGCGGAACCCCCGCGCTCTTTCAAATCCAAGGCCGCGCCCGCTCCCGAACCGCCGCAGGCCGAAAATGGTTTCAGTTACACCGTACATGAAGGCGACACGTTGAGCGCAATCGTCAATGCCTATAATGCCGACTTCAAAAGCAAAGGCATGAAACCCATCACCCGGAAACAGACGCGGGAGGCAAACCCGGCTGTGAACTGGGACCGGCTTCGCGTGGGGCAAAAAGTCATCATCCCCCGCCCATCCGGGGCATAGGCGGTTTGAAATCCGGCGGGGTTGACCCCCGGCCCGGCGCATCTTACCTTCAGGACACATCGACATGCGCCAGGTTTATCTCGACCACCAGTCCGCCACCCCTCTCCTGCCCGAGGTGTGCGAGGCCATGCGCCCGTTCTTTGCCGGGACGTTCGGCAACCCTTCCTCTCTGCACCAACACGGGACGCGGGCGCGCGAGGCAATGGACACGGCGCGCGCCCAAGTCGCCGCGCTCATCCATGCCGGCGGGCCTGAAAACATCATTTTCACTTCCAGCGGCACGGAGTCGGCCAATCTGGCTGTCCAAGGAGCCGCCTGGGCCGGCGCGCGGCGCGGTCATCACATTATCCTCTGCCAGACCGAACATCCCGCGCTGCTGAACTCGGTGGATTTTCTGGAAAAACACGGCTTCACCTCCACCCGCCTCAAAGTGGATCGCGAAGGCTTGGTGAACCCGGAAGACGTGCGGAACGCCATAACCGATCAGACAATTCTAATCGCGACGCATCTGGTCAACCATGACATCGGAACCATTCAGCCCATCCGCGAAATCGGCCAAATCGCCGCCGAAAAAGGCGTCACATTTTATGTCGATGCCGAGGCGGGGGCGGGCTGGCTGCCAATTGACGTGGCGGAACTGGGCGCAAATCTGCTCTCGTTTTCGCCCCATCGCTTTTATGGCCCCACAGGCGCCGGCGTGCTTTACCGCCACCACCGCGCCCGACTGTCCGCCATTCTGCACGGCGGAGACCAGGAAAACGGCTGGCGCGCCGGGATTGAAAATGTTCCGGCCATCGTGGGAGCGGGCGCGGCCGCCGAAGTGGCGCGGCGCGAGGGGGCGCGCTGGAGCGAACATTGCCGCCTTTTGCAAAAACGGCTCTGGGCTGGATTGAAAGACCGTATTCCGCGCATTCAACTAAACGGCCCCCCGCCCGGCCCCGCGCGCGTGGCGATGAACCTGAATGTTTCCACGGAATTCATCGAAGGTGAAAGCCTGGCGCTGTTGTGCGACATGAACGGCATCGCCCTGACCGGCGCGACTGGTTGTGTCAGCCGGTCGCTCAAAACCTCCCATGTTCTAAGCGCCATCGGACTGCCTCACTCCCTGGCCCAAAGCGCCGTGATCATGTCCCTTGGAAAAGATAATACCGCGGAGGAAATAGGCTGCGTGATCGACACGTTCGGAAAGATTGCCCGCAAACTGCGCGGCATGTCGCCGGCGTGGGATGAGTTTGAAAAAACAACCCGCCCCCCCGGGAGCGCGTGACGCGCCCCGGAGAGGAAAGAAGATTAGAGCGTGCTTTTTCCGGAGGCCTTTGCATTGGCCCACCGCGCTTTGGCGGCGGCGCTCAATTTGGCCCGGGCGGCGGCATTGAAGCGCTTCTTGGTCTTAACGCTTTTTTTGGCGGCCGGGGCATCGGCTTCGCCGCGGTATTTGGCCCAACGCGCCTTGGCGGCCGCAGCGATGCGGGCGCGACCGGCGGCGGACATGTGGCGCTTGCCCGCCTTGCGGGGGGCGGCGGCAACTTCCGACGCGATCTTGGGCGGACGTCCGACTTTCCCCGCCGTGCCGATGGAGTCGAGTTGCGCTTGAAGCTTCTCAATTTGCCCGCGAATTTCAATCACGCGCATCAATTGAGCTACAGTAAGATCCTTGATATTTGACATAGTGCGTCACTAATAACCGACACTTGGGTTTAGGTCAACACCCTTTGTTCCATTTATGTAACAAAACAGACCGGTCGGAATCGGACAAAAACAACCAGTCACGGCAGTCGTAATTGATAAAAACGCGCAGGATAGGCAGTTGTGTCAGGATCGGTATATTGAAATACGCCCGGAACCGGCTGCGTCACAGGAGCAATCTCATTCCAATCCTGCAAGTCAGTCGAACCCCATACCGCATAAGGCAGATTGGCTGTCCCTAAAAATCCGATCTGAAACAAACCGTCGCTTAAATCCGGGCAAAAGTCTGTCACGGCGCCGGAATCATAGTCAGGATTGATCTTGCCCAGAGTGCAAACAGAATCCGAAATCCAACTGGAAAGATTAAAAAACAGATTGGTAGTCGTAACGACAGATTGGTTGTATTGCGGATCAGTAAGGTCTCCAACCGTGTAATGCACCAAAGGGTTGGCGGCATGCCACGAGCAGTTCTGAATCAGGTAGGCGTAAGCGACATAAGGATCAACGAAATATAACCCTTGAATACAAGGTGATGCTCCGGTCAATGAATTATAGAATAAAGACGAACTTTCAATCCCCTCGCCAATCTGATTCTTGACCCCGACAGACATCGGCGAATGGGCGGCATCATTCGCAGGAAACGTATCCCACACATGAACGCCGGCGATGTTCGTCAATGTCTGGGTGACATTCAACGAACTTCCGAACGCCCCCAAGTTTACAAAATCCAAAACCTGTCCGGTGGCGTTATCAATCAAACAATACATGAGATTGTTCGTGATATTGAGCATCCACTCATGCTCCGGCCATCCGGTTTGTTGAAGGTCGGCTGGCAAATACCCAGTAAAACCATTGGTGAAGGTCACAAATTGGCGCGAGGATTCCGACCAATAAGATAGCGGCAACTCAGTCGCATTCGTAAGCACAACGGATTTAAAATTCCACTGGGAAGGAATGTACGGATGGCCGGCCCACCCATCCGCAACCCAATTGGTTCCGGTGGAAAACACCGTGGTGGCGCCGTAATTGTAGTTGTTCGTCACCGTGACCGTAACCTGATTGGAAACCACGATTGTCACGCTGTTGCTGAAGACCGTTGGATAAAAGTTCCATGCTTCGGCTCCAAACATGTTGGAAATCGTCATGCTGTAGATGACGTTTGTGTACTGTGGCGGCATGTTGGTATTAGGCTGGCCGTCGCTCGCTATGGATCGGACGAAAAGGATGTCCCTGCCCACAAAAAACGCGCTGGAGTGGCAATATTCATTGAACGCAGGCACCTGGCCTTTGGCGCCCACCACCCAGGGGATTCCCCATACGTTGTCGTTCGTGCTGATGGTGGGATCGGTCAGGGCCTTGAATCCGCCGCCGATTTGCGTGTAGAAATCGTTGCTGACACAGGTATATCCCACAATGTAGAGCACATTCGATTGCCAGCAAAAAAGAGGGCGGAATACCGAGGGCAAATTGGTCGCGGGAGTGGTCGCATCGTAGGCATTGGCGGCGCACTGAAGCAGATAGTGAATTGACGCGCTATAATTGACGGTCGGGTCTGTGGTTGAATAGACCGGAAGATTCGTCACTCCAAACCCAAACCCGGATTGCAACGACTCGTTGGCTTGTTGCGTGAAGGAGTCAAGCGCACCCAACCCGAAAACACGGCAACCCAGCGAGACAAAAATAATGAATGACCAGAATATGCATTTCATTTCACCACCGGCTGGATGGCTTCCAGCAATTTTTGGCGGATCAATTTTTGATGGTCGGGATTGGTGATTTTCGAGCCGTCTTGTTCCGCCACATAAAAGCTGTCCATGGCCGCCCCTTTTTCCGTCAACACCTTGGCCAGGTAGATGCTTATGTTCAACCCCATCAGGGTCCGCGATATGTCGAAGAGCAACCCCAGCCGATCCTCGGTCTGGATGTCTATGATGGTCCGGGTGTCGGACGTGGTGTTGTCCAATGCGACCACCGTCGGAAGACGTTCCCCCTCAATCGACTTGTAAAGCGAAGGGCCGGTCTTTGTTTTGGCGATCAAGGCCGGGAAATCCAGCGTCCCGCCCGTCAGGATTTTTTGGGCCAGGCTTTCAAACATATCCCGCTCCTCGCGGTTGGCCGGAAGCCCCGTCCGCGCGTCGGTGACGTAAAAAGTATCAAGTATAACCCCGTCGTGACGAGTTAGAATCTCCGCGCTCAGGATGTTCAAACCCGCCGCCGTCAGGCAGCCCGTGATCTTGCTGAAAAGCCGTTCCCGGTCCCAGGTGCAAATCGTCACCACGCTGTAACCGCGGTCCGGCTCGTTGTGCCAGGACACCACCGGGGCCAGCGCATTCTCGCCCGTTTCGGATAATTGCAGTTGGATGAAGCGATGGACGTGGGTGACGTCGCTCAGAATTTCCTTTGCGTCGCTGATTTGGAGGTAGCGCGGCGGCACATTGTTGAAATGAGCCTGGATTTCCGCCGGATCGAAGGTGGCGGGCGCCATGCGCTGGACTTCCTCAACCAGCAATTCGCTCTGTTTGGCTCCGACAAGGAGAAAATCCGCGCCCCCTGTCAGGACGCGGCGCGTCTGTCGATACAATGTCCACAACACGGCGTCCTTGAAACCGTTCCAAAGTTGATCGCTCGTGCCCATGGAATCCGCAAAGGTATGCAGGGTGAGCATATCCAGGTTTTCCACGCTTTGAATGCGCCGGGCAAATTCGGTGATGACGGAGGAATCGTCCAAATCGCGCCGCTGCGATATTTGAGCCATGGCCAAATGGTTCTCGATCACCAGACGCAAGGTATGGGTCATGGCGCCGTCCAACCTCAGCCGGCGCGAAACGCGCAAGGCCACATCCCCCCCCGCTTGCTCGTGGTGGCCGGTGTGCAGCGCCTTCCCGCAATCGTGTATCAGCAGGGCGAGGTAAAGCAAAAATGGCGTTTCAACGCTGTGAAACATCTCCGTGTAATTGCTGAACGGGGGCGTCTTGCTGTTCCAAACCTGATCCAGTTTTTCAACGCAAAACAGGGTATGTTCGTCCACCGTGTATTGGTGATAAAACTCATGTTGCACCAGACAGGTCAGCCGTCCGAACTCCGGCAGAAATTTGCCCAGAAACCCGACCTCGTGCATGACTCGCAAAGCCGGCGCCACGTTGCCCCGCTGGTCGAGTATTTCCAAAAACGTCTCGCGCACATGCGGATCGCGCAGAAACGCATTGTCCACCAGCGACAATTGACTGCGGATGAGACGCGCCAGGTCCGGATGCAATTTAAGCCCGCGCTGCTGGACGTGCCGGAAGACGCGCATGAGCCGCTTCGGGCTGTCGCGGAAGATGGACGACGAAACCGGCCGGATGATGCCGTCGCTGAATATCAAGCCGTCCACCGACGGCTCGCTCTTGTGGCCGGATTGGACGCCAAAAATTCTCCGCAAAGAAAACCGATGCTTGGGGGCAAGATAAAGAGCCAGCCGCTGCTCGACGGCGCGAGTGATCAAATCTATGTTGCGGCTGTGGGTGTAAAACCCGCCCATGAACTTTTCCAACCGCTCCGCCGCCGACCGCTCGTGCCAGCCCAGGTTCAAAGCGATGGACGGCTGCAAACTTTTGGCCAGAATATCGGTGGACCGGTTTGTGTAATAATGCAGCTCGGTGCGGACGCGGAGCAAATAACTGTAGGCGTTTTCCAATTGCTTGCGCTCGCTCGCGCTGATCATCCCTTTCGCTTCCAACTCTTGCAGCGACCGGGTGCGATGCTTGAAAAAGGCCATCCAGAGCAGGTTCTGATAATCGCGCAGGCCGCCGCACCCGTTCTTAATGTTGGGTTCCTGCATGCAGGCCGAATTGCCGAATTTCATCCGGCGCGCCTGCTGGTCTTCCAGACGCGCGGCGATGTATTCGTTCTCAAATCCGTCCACGCACTTATCCAGTACCGCCCGCGTAAAACGTTCAAAAAGCTTCTCGTCCCCGACGATCAGCCGCGCTTCGATCAAGGACGTCTTTGATTGCATGTCCTTATTGGCCACCTTGACGCAATCATCCACGCTCCGCACCGAGTGCCCCACGTCAAAACCCAAATCCCACAGCGTATAAAGCAACCCGTCAACCACCGCCGTCAGTTCCGGCTGGGCCTTGCCTTGCGTCACCATGTCGTCTTCGTGCAGAAACATGATGTCGATGTCGCTGTGCGGATTAAGTTCGGCGCGACCGTAACCCCCGATCGCAACCAGGGCGAAGGCGGGCGGCGACGTTTTGTCCGGCAGCGGCCCCGAGCGCTTGACCCCGTCCAAAATGTAGCGGAGCGTCCAGTCAATAATTGCGGAACGGGCGCGGCATACCAGCCGCCCTTCGCCCCCGCCGCGATGGACCATCTTCAGTCGATGCGTTTCAACCTTGAGAAAGTTTTTGAAACGGGCCAGCTCCTGGCGGGGATGCACCCCGGCCGGCAGGACCAGACGCGCTACGGCGTTGGCCTGGATTTTTTCGTGCAATGTCAACATCCGGGTCGGTGGAAGGAAGAAATATCAGGGCTCCCAAGCCGGTTTCCATGTCGGGTCAGGATCATAGACGGCCAGCGCTGGAGCGATGGTCCCGGTTTTTGGCCCAAGATTTTTTTCAAAAACCTTGCCCTGCTGATTAACCATAAAAGTCATGATCCCTGAATTGCCCCACTGCGCCGGCCATGCCACCAGCGCAAAACCCGCGATCATCCGCCCGTTGATGATGTAATTGTACTTCCCGCCGGGCGCCGACCGGCCTTGCCGGGTCAGTATCTTGAAATAGTAGCCGTGATAAGGCGATTGCGCCGACGCCATGATCTTCGTCTCTTTGTGATAACCCTCCAGATGCGATGCCGCGATCAACGGCCCGAACGGACTGATCTCCTCCCCTTCCCCGGCGTGCCAGTATAGCCCGTCATGTTTGCCGGGTTTGCTGCGCAGGCTCTGGGCATACTGCAAAACGCCGTCTCCCATCCGATCCGCGCTGGCATACTCGCGCTGCGCGTCAACGTAACCATGGCAAACGCTGATTGCCCCCAACTCATCCGCCCCGATCCGCCGGTTGAGTATCTCCTCCCGGCCCGCCGCCAGATCGAACGACCATTGGCCGTCGCGTCGCACCAGCGGAACGGGAAAAGGCCATGCGTCCAAGCCGATTTCGAGCAAAACTTTGTCTTCCGCAGGCCGCTTCAAATTCGTCTTCGCGGCAATTCGCTGCGCAAAAATGGTGAACCTGTTGCTGGATTGAACCGCGTCAGTCGAGGCCAGAGAGCGCGATTCTGGCCCGAATATCCGGCACATCTCATTGGTGTCTCTCGCAGCAGCCGCGTCGCTCAACGCCTTCACCGCCGCCTCTGGAGTGGCAAATTGTTCCGCCGTCGCGGCCGCCCCGCGCCCCGCCGCCATCAGCAACGCCCCGCATACACCCGCACAACCGATGAATTTGAAAACGATGGATTTCATATTGTTCTCAATTCTCAACGCCGGCCCGACGATTGCGATGAGGCGGGACTGGAACCCCGGCTCATCTCGCCGCGCGAACTGGATTCGTGAACTTCCCGCGTGCTTTGCCCTCCGCCGAACACGCTCTCCGATGGCGCGCTCCGCTCCACGGAACGCGACACTTCAGGCTGTCTTGCCT
>CAZLEE010000008.1:17293-48492 GCA_964558455.1 uncultured Verrucomicrobiota bacterium
CCTTGATTCTTCCGGCTGGCGTACTGCCCCCGCCGAACGTTCCGTCGAAGACACACGGGGCGCCGCAGTTCGAGGCGCGGCAACCGGACGCGTTTGCTCACGGGTTCCGTAACCGCGATCTCCACCCGACCTGACCGCCAACCCGCCCCGGACACCGGGACGCCAAAAATGCAAGTCGGGCGCGGACAATTCCTTGCCCCGCGCGCTGGAGGACAAACGCCACCAACCACGGGGACGCGGATGATTCCAACCCCACGAGATCAAGTGGTGATGACGCCAATCCCAGTCGTAACCAAGCCATATCCCGATGGGCAGGCCCAAACCAAACGTGCAATAAACGCCCGGCTGCGCGTAGATGCTGTCCGGATATTCCGGCACATACATATTGTCCTCATCGACTGGATCAATGTCGATCATGCCATCATCGCTCGCCACGGTTTCCTGCGGCGTGGACGACAGATTGCCCAACGACTGCGCCTGGCTGCGCAAACGCTGGATCGAATCCATTACATCCGTTTGCTGGCTGGCAAAAGCCTGGCCCAGTTCCGTGGTCCACGCGATGTTGTCATCCATCCATTTCAAAACCGCCGCATAATGCGCCAGGCCCTGCACGCTGGCATCCCATGACTGCGATTCAATTTGGGCCGGATCACCGCCGCCCGCCACATAGCGGTCCGCCAGCACGATCTGCGAAGGTTGGGTGGAAGCCGGCAAAATGAGGCCGATCAAGGGGTCGGGATACAGGGCGATTGGCCCCAGCAACTGGTCCAACTCCGCGCTTGATCTTAACGGCGCATCAGGGGTTGGCGGAGGAACGCCGTCTTGGGCGACGCATGGGATCCACGCTCCCCCCAAGGCCAGCAGCACGGCTGCAAGAGCTGCCATTGTCTTCATCAGTGCAGTCTGCCCGCCTCCCCGCGCAATGTCAAGTAACTACGGGCGCGCCCAGCGCACCGCATTCTCCACGATCTTCAACGGATATTGCTGCTTGAATATCGGGTAGATCTCGTGGCCCGGACGGAAGTAAAACACTTTCCCCTTTTCCACCGTCCAAGCGCATCCGCTGGTGAAGCTATGACCGTCATCCCAGTTCTCCGTGAATACCACCGCGTCCGGCTTCGGCACGGAAAAATCCCCCGAATAGACTTCCGTTTGCGGAATGTCAAAAGCGGCCGGAATGCCCTTGGCTATCGGGTGCTTGGGCAGCATGGTCTCGATATGGCTCGGATTGCCTGTCGCGCTCACATAGGAAAACACACATGCCGGCAGATGCACTTCCAGCGTGTCTGTGCCGTCGCCGGCCTGAAAACGCTTGAAGGACGGCGTCGCCGCCTCACCCGGCGCGGTCAAACCCCGCTTGGCCGGCACCGTCACTACCTTGATGTTTTTTCGCCCGGCCTTCGGCACGCTGAGCAACGCATCATCCACCGCGCGCGTGTTCATCGCCGCTATAAATGGCTTCGACCAATGCGCGGAATGGAGCGCGACCAACCCAAGCTTGCCCGCCTTCAAACGTTGCAATATGGCGTCAACATGCGCGTCCGTCACCTCGCCATGCCGCTCGTGCCCCCACCATACCAGCACGTCGCACTGATCCAGCGCCTCGTTGGAAAGCCCCTGATCCGGATCGTCCAATCCGACCGATTTCACCGTCATCCCCGGCCGTTGCGCCAGCGCCGCCGCCAGCGAGTCCCCCAGAAAAGTGCCGTAGGCCGTCCTTTGCGCCGCTTCCCTTTCATCCCAAACCACCACGCGAATGGGCGCGGCAACGGCGGTTATTCCAGCGGTGATAAAACCTCCCGCCATCAGGCAGGAGAGGATTTTAAAAAATTTATTTTTCATATCAATTGGCGGAAAACGCCTCAAAAAAAGAGGACAAGGGCGAATTCTTCGGCCATGCTATGAATTCCCCCCCAAAAGGTCAACCACATCCCCACCCTTCCCCGCTCTTAATCTTGGTTGCTTTTTACCATGTCTCCGGTAATCGTATGTCCCGTGGGAGAACCCAATAGTCCAGTCACCATCACTTCGGATGAACTCCGGGAGCTTAATCAAAAGCTCTCGTTCATGCGTCACGAAATCAATAATCAACTCGCCTTGGTCATTGCCGCGCTCGAATTGATCCGTTTCCGCCCCGAACTCCGCGACAAAATGCTCGACACCGTCGCAGCCCAGTCGCCGAAAATCACCGCCGCCGTCATGAAATTCTCCAGCGAGTTCGAGACCGCGTTCGGCATTACCCACGAATAAGCGGCCGTCCGTTTTTTTTGTAACTTTCCCCGGCCCCCCGGCGTCTCTCCCTGTAGGGCTGGTTCGCCAAACATAACGCGCCGCCCGACCAATTACATATAATATGAAAAAACTCATTCCGTATCTCGCGGCAGGTTTGCTGGCCGTCGGCACTCAGCTCGCCATGGCCCAGTCCGCCACCACCTCCACCAATTCCGCCGACCAGACCCCGGCCCAAACCCACAAGCAACTGACGCCTGAACAACGCCAGGAGCATATCTTGAAATTGGTCGGCCTTACTGCCGCCGATGTCAAAGACCTCGCCCCCAAAGAGCGTCGCGCGAAAATCAAGGAAGCAGCCGAGGCTGTCAGCGCCAAATTGAAGGCCAAGCAAACCGACGGCTCCATCACGCCCAAGGAAGAAAAAAGGCTGAAGGAAATTGAAAAGTTTCTGACCCATCCCGGTCACAAGGCCGCTGGTGCGTCCCAATCCACCACCAACGCTCCCCAGCAGTAAAATCATTTACGGGGGCGGGACATTGTCCCGCCCTTCCGTTTTTAACGCAATGTTCTGCTTTGTTTTCGCAGGGTTTTTGGTAAACACTCGAAGCAATGGAACCGACTGATGCGGAGTTGATCGCCGCCGTGCTGGACGGCGACTCCGCCAGTTTTGAGCCGCTGATCCATAAGTATCAGCCGCGCGTTTTCGCCACCGCCCGCCGTTATGCGCGCCGGGAGAGCGAAGTTGAGGACATTGTTCAGGAAGTTTTCATCAAGGCCTTTCAAAAATTGAACGGCTTTCGCGGCGAAGCTCCCTTTGAACATTGGCTGATGCGCCTGGCCGTCCGCACTTGTTACGATTTTCTCCGCGCCCATAAACGGAATCGCGAAACCGCCTTTTCCGAATTGACCGAGCCGGAGACCGACTGGCTGGAACGCTTCGTCCTCCAGCCCGACAATGCGCCGGAGGACGCCGAGGCCGCCCGGCAGTTGGTCGGGAAAATTTTATCACGACTCTCGCCAGCGGCGCGCGTCGTCATTACACTGCTCGAAATTGAGGGCAGGCCCGTTAAGGAAATCGCGGCCATGACCGGCTGGTCCGTGCCATTGGTCAAGGTGCGCGCCTTCCGCGCCCGCGCTGAAATGCGGAAAATCTTGAAAAATATCAGCCAGGACAAGTACCTGTAACCGCACGACGGCTTGGGCCGTCCAAAATATTGACATTATGAATCTGAATAAGTTGCACGCCAAATTGATCGCGGTGGCCAGAAAAGATGCCCCCAGTGACCACGTCCCTTACGCCTTCGAAAAACGGGTCATGAATCGTCTGGCCCCCCTTGCCCCCCCCACTCCTTGGGCGCTGTGGGGCGGCCCTCTGTGGCGCGCCGCCGTTTCCTGCATGGCCATCACCGTCTTGTGCGGCGTCTGGTCCTTCGCCTTGCACCGCCAGCACGATTCGCCGGAGGCTTTTTCCCAAGCCTTTGAAGCCGCCGTTTTTGCCCCGCCCACCCAACACGCCGAGGACGCCTGGTGAGCCCGTGGAAGGTCATTCTTGCCACCATGGTCATCTTTGGCTGTGGTGTGATCATGGGCGGATTGCTCGTTAAAAACGTCATTCCCTCCGCCATCAACCCGCCTGCCGAAACCCTCCATCTGCCCGCCGCCACCAATACCTCCCCGCCCCTCGCCCAAATCCAGCGGCTCGAATTTCTCCACCGCATGCAGAAACAATTGGACCTCGACCCTGGCCAGCGCGAGGAAATCGCCCGCATCATGAAAGACAGCCAGGAACGCAGCCGCGCGTTGTGGGATACCATCGCCCCTCAAATGCACGAGGAACTCAGGCGCGTCCGCAAGGAAATCAGCCATGTGCTCTCCCCTGTTCAACTGAAAAAAATGAATGAGCTTCTGAAAGCCCACCCGCACAAGACCGACCCCGGTTCTACCAACAACCGGCCCCTCCGTCCCCTCCCGGACGTGACCAATCAAAGCGACAGCCCTTCCACCAACTAAATCGCCGCGTCATTCCCGCCCCGACCAACGTCCCAGCCGGATGGCGTTGCCGATGACCACCAAGTCCGACACCCCCATGGCCGCCGCGCACAGTACCGGGCTGAGAAATCCCAGCGCCGCCAAAGGCACCGCCGCCGCGTTGTAAAAAAACGCCCAAAACAAATTCTGCCGGATCGTCCGCAACGCCGCCCGCGCCAATGCAATCGCCTCCGGCATCGCCTGTATATCTGACCGCAGCAAAATGATGTCCGCCGCCTCGCCCGCCACGTCGCTCGCCTCGCTCACCGCCATCCCCAAATCCGCCTGCTCCAGCGCCGGCCCGTCATTGATTCCGTCGCCCACAAACGCCACCCGCTCGCCCTGCTCCTGCAATCGCCGCACCAGTTCCGCCTTTTCTTCCGGCCGCACTCCCGCAAAAACATTCTCCCGCGCGATGCCGGCCGCCTCGGCCAGCGCGCCTGCCGTGCGCGCATTGTCGCCCGTCACCAGAAAAACTTTCAGCCCCATTTCCCCCAGTTTGCGCGCGGCGTCGCGCAGGCCCGGTTTGGGCGCGTCGCGCAACGCGATCAACGCCGCCAACCGGCTGTCCACCGCCAAAGCCAATATCGTCGCGCCCTGCCCCATCCACTTGCCGGCAAATTCCTCCCCCGCCCCAATCGGAATGCCGCTGTCTTGCAACCACGCCAGCGAACCGAGGCGAACCGTCGCCGGCGCGCCCCCGGCCTGTTCCATTTTTGCCTCCACCCCCGCGCCCTGAATTTCCCGCCAGTCAACCAGATTGATTTTCTCAGCCGATAATTTCGCCACCGCCACGCTCAACGGATGATTGGAACCGCGCGCCAATGCCGCCGCCAATTCCAGCCTGCCGCCGGCGCCTGTCATTAGAATTGAACTGGCAACTTCCGGACGGCCCAGGGTCAGCGTCCCCGTTTTGTCCGCCAACACCACCGTCAACCGCCCCGCCTTTTCCAGCGCAACGCCGTCGCGGATCAGAATGCCGCGCCGGGCCGCCGCACTGGTTCCAGCCATGATTGCCACCGGCGTGGCCAGTCCCATGGCGCAGGGGCAGGCCACAATCAACACCGCCACCGCCCCCAACACCCCCGCCGCTGCCGCGTTTCCCGGCAAATGCGGTGTCCAAAGAAAATGCCCCAGCCACTCATTCACCCTCCGCACCTGCTCAAATTCCAGCCCCCACCATAACCCGGCCACCACCGCTATCGCCACTATGACCGGCACGAAAACATTGCTGATGCGATCCGCCAGACGCTGGATATGCGCCCGGCTGTTTTGCGCCCGTTGCACCGCCGCGACGATATGCGCCAGGGCTGTCGCTTCTCCGATGCCCGTGACTCGCATCAGGATGCGCCCGTCCAAATTGATCGTCCCCGCGTAAATCGTGCCGCCGGCGGTTTTTTCGACCGGCATTGATTCCCCCGTCAGCATCGATTCATCCATGCTGCACCGTCCTTCCGCCACCTGCCCGTCCGCCGGGGCGCGTCCTCCGGGCCGCAGCACGCCCAGATCACCCGGCCGAAACTCCGCCACCGCAATCTCCGTTTCCGTCCCATCCGCGTTCTGGCGCACTGCCGTTTCCGGAGCCAGTTTAAAAAGGGCGCGCAACGATTTCTCCGCATAAACCCCGGCCAGTTCTTCCATCCAATGCCCCACGCTGATCAGAGTGATGATCGCCGCCGCCTCCATGAAATAAAGCGGCCCGCCCGCCCCCGAAAACAACACCCACGCGCTGTAACCAAACGCCGCCGTCGAACCCAGCGCCACCAGTGTGTCCATGTTCGATGCCCCCGCCCCCAATTGCCGCCACGCCCCGCCTTAAAAGCATGCCCCGCCCCCAACCCAGATCACCAGCGCCACCGCAAACGACCCCCAGTCAAACCAATTCTTCCCCCCAAGTCGAAACAGCCATTCCCCCGCCATCAACGGCACCGTCCCCGCCAATCCCACCACCACATTGAACCGCCACCCCGCCATGACCGACAACCCTTTGCCCCCTTTATCCACCGCCGCCTCCTTCGCCTCGTAACCCGCCCCCCTCACCGCGTCAATCAAACGGTCCGTCCCCGCCTCGCTGCCTTCCTTCCACCGGATTTTCGCCCGTCTCTCCGCCAGCGACACTTCCGCGCCCGCCACGCCCGCCACGCCCTGCAAGGCCTCCGTCACATGCCGCGCGCAATTCGCACAAGTCATGCCTGTGACCGTCAGCTCGCTCACGCGCGGCCTCGTCTCCGGGTTGTCCCTCAATATTTCCATGCCTATTACTATGCACTCGTTCCCCCGATTTGGAAAACAGCGCCCATTCCAACCGGGTTTCTTGCCTTCCCGCGATTTCAGCTTTGGCCACTTTCGGCTTTCCGCTGCGGCATGTTGTGACTATGCTGCCTTCGATTGTTATTTTGATAAATGGACTGCGCACACATAAGAAATTTTAGCATCATCGCCCACATCGACCACGGGAAGACGACTTTGTCTGACCGGTTGCTCCATCGCACCGGCACGGTTTCCGTTCGTGAGACGGAGGATCAACTGCTCGATTCCATGGATTTGGAGAAGGAGCGGGGCATCACGATCAAGGCCCACCCTGTGACGATGAGTTACACCGCCAAGAACGGCGAGGTTTACGAACTGAACCTCATCGACACTCCTGGCCATGTCGATTTCACCTATGAAGTCTCCCGCAGCTTGAGCGCTTGCGAGGGGGCCTTGCTCATCATTGACGCCGCCCAAGGGGTCGAGGCCCAAACCGTGGCCAATGTCCATCTGGCCACCAAACAAAATCTGGCCATCATTCCGGTCATCAACAAAATCGACCTCCCGCACGCCAACGTCGCCATGACCAAAAGCCAGATGGAAGACATCCTCGCCATCCCGGGCGAGACCGCCATCCTGGCCAGCGCCAAGGAGGGCATCGGCATTGATGAGATTCTGGAGGCGATCATCACCCGCATTCCGCCCCCCCACCCCACCGGCGCCTCGTCTCTCCAGGCTTTGGGTTTTGATTCTTATTTTGACACCTACAAGGGAGTCGTCACACACGTCCGTATTTTTAACGGCGAACTCTGCGCCGGCATGCACGTCAAACTCCTCCATTCCGGCAAATCCGTCGATATCAAGGAGGTGGGCAGTTTTAACCCCAAGCCCTACACCCGCGACCGGCTGCAAACCGGCGAAACCGGCTACATGACGGCCAATATCAAAAGTCCCAAGGACGTCAAAATGGGCGATACGATCACGGACTCCAAAAATCCGTCGGCGGTTCTGCCGGGGTTCAAGGAAATTCATCCGATGGTTTTCAGCGGCATTTATCCCATCAACACCGCGGATTATGAGCATCTGAAAGCCAACCTGGGCAAGTTGCAGTTGAACGACTCCGCCTTTGTCTATCAGCCTGAAAGTTCCACGGCGCTGGGTTTTGGTTTCCGCTGCGGCTTCCTCGGCCTGCTCCACCTTGAGATCGTCCAGGAACGTCTCCGGCGCGAATACAACATGGACATCATCGCCACTTATCCCAGCGTGGTTTACCATGTGGTCATGACCGACAAGACGGTCAAGACGATTGACAACCCCGCCTTCATGCCCGAACCCAATTACATCGAGAAAATCGAGGAGCCGATGGTTTTCGCCTTTATCATCAGCCCCAATGAATACATCGGGGACATGATGGCGTTGCTGGCCGAAAAACGCGGGGTGGTGGACCACACCGAGACCCTCGACACCCGCCGGGTCATCCTCACCAGCACGCTCCCGCTGGGGGAAATTCTTATTGACTTCCACGACCGCATCAAGAGCATCACCCGCGGCTTTGGCTCCATGGATTATGAGCAAGCCGGCTACCAGGAGTCCGACATGGTCAAGCTCGACATGCTGGTCAACAACGAATCCGTTGACGCCTTTTCCTGCATCGTCCATCGCTCCAAGGCGGAAAGCCGGGGACGCATCCTCGCCGCCAAGTTGAAGGAGGTCATTCCCAAGCAGCAGTATCAGGTGGCCATCCAGGCCGCCATCGGCGGCAAGGTCATTGCCCGCGAAACGGTCAGCGCCATGCGCAAGGACGTCACCGCCAAATGTTACGGCGGCGACATCAGCCGCAAACGCAAATTGCTCGAGAAACAAAAGGAAGGCAAAAAACGCATGAAATCCTTCGGCTCCGTCAATATCCCGCAGGAGGCATTCATCGAAGTGCTCAAAGCCTGATTACTATTATGAAATTACGGTGGTTCTTTTCCAGTTCCGTCCGCCAGGCTTCCGACATGGCCGGACACGTCCGCCGGTTGCTCAATGCCCAGCGCGACATCCTCTCGCCCCAGGCGGTGGAGGCTGTCTCCGCCGCCATCCGCGACACCCGGGCCGCCCTCGACGCCAATGCCGACGCCGACACTTTGCGCAAAAAAATGTCGCAATTGGAAGAGGTCGCCGGCAAATGGATCAAACCTTATCCCAACGCCGAATGGCGCGAGAACATCGAAGTCTTCCTCGTCGCCATCGCCGTGGCCATGAGCATCCGCACCTTTTTCCTGCAACCCTTCAAAATCCCCACCGGCTCGATGGAGCCGACCTTGTATGGCATCGAATGTCAGGACTTGCGCCATCAGCCCGGTTTCAAAATGCCCAACGCGCTTGAACGCTTTTGGGACGTGATTTATCGCGGCGCCATCTATCATGAAGTCATCGCGCCCGCAGACGGCGAGGTGGTTCGCATCGACCCGTTGGGACATGTCTTCAGCATTATCAACAGAGAGACCATCTGGGTGCAATACCGCGGCCAAAGCGGGGCTGTTCCACTGGCCATCTGGTGCGGCCCGGATGAATCCCCCTACGGAAGAACCGTCGCGCTGGAACAGGCCACCGGCTTGATGCCCGGTTCGACTTTCAACAAGGGCGAGCCTGTCTTCCGCTTCCAGGAGGTAACCGGCGACCACCTCTTCGTTGATCGTGTCACATACAATTTCAGACGGCCCGGCCGGGGCGACATCGTGGTTTTCAAAACCCAGGGCATTCCGCTCATCCACGATCAGACCCAGTTCTACATCAAGCGCCTCATTGGTTTGCCCGGCGAAAAAGTGTCCATCGGCGAGGACCAGCACGTCCGCATCAACGGCCACCGTCTCGACGCCTCCACACCCCATTTCCAAAATGTTTACGGGTTCAACCCCAACATCCCGCCGCAGGATGGCGTCATGGGTTTTTACAACGGCCACATCCTGCAAGACCGGCCCGAAAGCTTCCTGCGCACATCCGCCGATTCCCTTGATGTCCCGCCCGGCAATTACGTGGTTTTTGGTGACAACACCCGCAACAGTTCGGACTCGCGTTACTGGCAGTGGTTGCCGCAGGATAATGTCATCGGCAGGTCATCCTTCGTCTATTGGCCAGTCACGCCGCGTTTCGGCTGGAACAGCATCAACTGGTAAATCGTCCCGGACGTTCAGCGTTGAATGCGCGCCGAACCGCCTTGCATCACATGCATCACTTCGTCCAGCGTGACTTGTGATGTGTCGCCCCGTGTCGTTTGCAAAAGCGCGCCATGCGCCGCCCCAAAGTTCACCACTTGTTCCGGCGTCATGCCCCGGCTGAATCCGTAAACGATCCCGCTCGAAAATCCGTCCCCGCCTCCTACCCGGTCCTCAATCTCCAAATCCTTGAATGGCCGCGCCTCAAAAAATTTTCCACCGTGCCAGAGAATGCCGCCCCAATTGTTAATCAGTCCGCTCTTCACCTCCCGCAACGTTGTGCAGACCACCTGGATGTTCGGATAGGTCTTCACCACTTTTTCCACCATCCGCCGGTAAGCCGCCACCGGAAGCTCGCGCAGTTCCGCCGTCGTCCCTTCCACTTCAAAACCGAGCGCCTTCTGGAAATCCTCCTCGTTGCCGATCAATACCTGCACATGCGGAATGATCTCCCTGGTCACGGCTATCGCCTGCTTGCTGCTCCACAGTTTGCCGCGAAAGTTCAAATCGTAACTCGTCACCGTCCCCGCCGCCCGCGCCGCCTGCAACGCTTTCTTGACCAACGTCGCGCTGTCGTCGGAAAGCGCGGTCAGAATGCCGCCGGTGTGCAGCCATGCCGCGCCTTCTTCCTGAAATATTTTTTTCCAGTCCAACTCCTCCGCCTTCATCCGGCTGATCGACGACCCGGCGCGATCATACATCGTCACGCTCGCCCTCACACCAGTCCCCACTTCCGTAAAGTTCAACCCCACCCGCCCCTTGCGCCCGACCCCGTCGAATTTTTCCATCACCACGTGCGAAACATCCACCCCGACGGCGCGCGCATGATTGAGAATGATTTTTGCCACTGGGTTGTCCGGCAGTTTGCTCACGAAACCGGCCCGCAAACCGAGTCGCGCGCAGGCGTAAGCCACATTGAATTCCCCTCCGCCAACATCCACTTCCAGAACCTTGGCGAATTCGATCCGTCCATGACCCGGCGGCGCCAGGCGGACCATGCATTCACCCAACGCCAACACATCAAAACGGCATTGAGCCGCGTCACGCAGTTTTATAGACATAATTTATGGCAGCCGGAATTTTAAAGGGCGGCAAAGCTTTGGCAAGCCCCCTTCCGATTCGGAATTTGCGCGCTCGCATCCCCGCCGCCGGTATGCTAGACCTATTACAACGATATGCCCGTTGAATTTAAAGACTACTACAAGGTGCTGGGCGTCGAACGCGCCGCCGGCAGCGATGACATCCGCAAGGCCTTCCGCAAATTGGCCCGCATCTACCATCCTGATGTGGCCAAGGACAAGAAAAGCGCGGAGGAAAAATTCAAGGAAATCAACGAGGCCTACGAAGTGCTGGGCGACGCCGAAAAACGCAAAAAATACGACGAACTCGGCGCCGACTGGAAAAACACCGGTCCCCGCCCCGGTCCCGGCGGCGGTCAGGCCTACCGCACCAACACCTGGCGCACCGGTGACTCCAATGCCGAAGGATTTGAATTCGGCGGCACTGGCTTCAGCGATTTTTTTGAGCAATTTTTTGGCGGCGGCGGCGGCGGCAGCCGGTTCGGCGGCACCCGCGGCGGTTTTTCCCAGCCGGAAACGGAGAAGGGCCAGGACATTGAGGCCGTCCTCATGGTCACGCTGGAAGAGGCCATGAAAGGCGCCATCCGCCCCATCACGCTCCGGCGCAACACCCGCTGCCCCGAATGTCACGGCACCGGCGCAAAAGGCCGCATGGTCTGCCCATCCTGCGAAGGATCCGGCCAGATCGTTGCCACCGAGAATTACAAGGTCAAGATCCCCGCCGGCGTCCGGGACGGCCAGCGGTTGCGCTTGACGGGACAGGGGGAGCCGGGCCTGGGCGGCGGCCCGCGCGGCGATTTGTATCTGCGCGTCCGCATGGCCAGCCATCCCGATTACCGCGTCGAAGACGGCGACCTTTACTATGATTTGGACCTGGCCCCGTGGGAGACGGTTCTGGGGGCGCAGGTTTCCGTCCCGTTGGTCAGCGGGTCATTGAGCATCAAGATTCCCGCCGGCACCCAGAATGGGCAGCGCTTGCGCATCAAAGGCCGCGGTCTGCCCGGTCCGGGCGCGAAGGCGGGAGACCTCTACGTTGTCGCCCGCATTCAAATGCCCAAGGAAACCGGCGAAAAGGAAAAGGCATTGTGGGAACAACTCGCCCGCGAATCCCATTTCCACCCCAGGTCTTAAAACCGGATAACGCGCCGGTTATGGGACGGCAACCACGCGGTAGAACCGCTTGGTCGCCCGCCCTATTGGTTTTGTTGCAAGAGCAAAACACACCGCCAGACAAGAAAGATAATGAAGCCCGCCCCAATTAACGCCCCGAAGACGCCAATCAACCTGGCCAGCGGCCAACGATTGGCGTCCCACCACAACATGCGATTGTTGAATCGGAACGAGAGCAACGCGATCATCAGTTCATCGGTGGAACGATAGCGCGCCCACGGATTGGTGCGGCAGGCTTTCAGAGAAATCCGGCTGAATTGGGCCAGTTCGAGGTCTTCCGAACTTGTGCCCAAATCCGCGGGCAAAGCCGGGTATTCTGCCGCACGATTGCCCGTCATCATTTCATAGAGAACTTTCCCCAGGGAATAGATATCCGCCCGAGCCGTGCCGGAACCTTCCGGCGGAATGAAACCGGCCGTCCCGGCAAACACGCGCTCCTCGGCCATCCCGGTCACCAAACCGATGTCCGCCAGCTTGGGAAAGCCGTTGACAAAAATGATATTCGACGGCTTGAGATCGCGATGCACCAAATTTTGCCGGTGCAGAAATCCCAGAGCCGACGCCATGGCCGCTCCCAAGCGGATACATTCCCCGACCGGCAGACGCCCCTGCTTCTGAATCTCCTGCCTGATTGTCCGCGGCGAATAGGTTTCGGCATCGATGGTTTGCCCCGTGTTCACGTCGTCGGCCAATTCCATGACGTAATAAAAATACCCCCGCTCCTCGCCGCCCCCCGCTTGCAGGATGTGAACCAACCCCTCGTGCAACCGCGAAACCGGCTCGTATTTCAAAATGCCGGCAAGCTCGCTCTCCGATATCTGCCGCCGCCCGCCCTCCAAAAAACGCACAATCTTGACCGCGCGATAGACCCCGAAGGTGTTTCTGGCCAACCATACCTCCCCGCTCCCGCCGCCGCCAATCCGCCGAATCAACTGGTGTTCAGGAACGGAAATCGGCGGAAGGTCTGAGGACGGTAAAATTGGAGCCGGGCCGGACGAATCCTGCGACTCATGTCCGGGCGCTTTCCCCGCTGTGGACACTAACACTCCCCTTTCTCCAGGGTCAGAATTTCCTTTTTTATCATGGCCGCAACCCTGTACTTGGCCAGATAAATCATGGGCGCGCTCACCCCCAGTGCCTGGGTGATCTTCTTGACCGGCCAATGCCGGAGCGCGTAAAGGTCGAATATCTGAAAATGTTCCTCCCTGACCCGGCATCTGACCCGTTCGACGGCCTTTTTCAACAACTGCTCCTTCCATTCCGTATCCCAGTTCGTTCCCCCTTCGTCATCCGCCATCATGGGCATCTCCTCCGGCGGTTCCAGTTCGGACGGATCATCCCCGGGACGGCGTGTTCTTTTTTTGAATTGGTCGGCAATGCGCCAGCGGGTCATGTTTTTCAACCACCCCTTGAACGAGCCCAACTCCCGGTTGCATTTGAATTTATGGATGTTTTTGGCCACGCATATCAGGGTTTCCTGAACCACCTCCTGCGCCTCCGTTTCGCTCAGGCCCGCCCGTAGCGCGACCGAATAAATCAGCCCATGGTAAGTGTCAAAAAAATCCTGCCAACTCTCGCCATCCTGCCAATCCTGCAAACGATTAAGCAGGCTATAGCGTGTGGCAATAGCATGATCGACCGGCGGGCGCATGGGCCCAACGTCCCAGTTTTGCCACGCAAAATCAACTTATTTCCAATCGGTTGGCAAAGCCAAAACCAAACCCGGAAGGCCGCCCTGAACTGGTTTTTCCACTTGAACTGTGCGGCGACCGCCCTATTTTACCTCTGTGGCTAAACCTCAAAAAAGGGAACAAAAGGCGATGGTTCTCGGAATCGGTCTCGATTCCGACGGGCACAAGCGCCTGACCACCGGTCCCAATTTCGCGCTGGTCGGCGGCACGCAAGAAACCCACGACGCCATGACCGAGAAGGCCATCAAAATCAACGAGAAGCTCGCGGCCAAGGGAAAGAGACTCGAGGAAATCAGCCGCGAGGAATTTGACGACATCGCCCAGTCAATCGGACTGCAACGCCCTGGCGGCAAGAAAAAAGAAAACGAGTGAACACTCGACCCGCCCTCAGTCCCCAGGCCAAAGCCTCCCCCCCCGCCCATGTTGCCATCATCATGGACGGCAATGGCCGGTGGGCCAAGCAACGCCATTTGCCCCGCGTCGAAGGCCATCGCCACGGCGTCGAATCCGTCCGCGCCGTCGTCCGCGCCGCCGGCGAAGTCGGGGTCAAGTATTTGACCTTGTATGCCTTTTCGGTCGAAAATTGGAACCGGCCCAAGGACGAGGTGGACACGCTCATGCGCTATCTCGCCCGCTTCCTCAAGAATGAGATTGGCGAACTGAACAGAAGCAATGTCCGCCTCGACGCCATCGGCCAGATTTACCGCCTGCCCGAATTCGTGCAGGATCAATTAAAAAAAACCAAGGCCGCCCTGGCCAAAAACACCGGGCTGACCTTGATCCTCGCCTTGAGCTACGGCGGCCGGACCGAGTTGGTCGAAGCCGTTCGCGGCATCGCCAATAAAATCAGGGATGGCGAATTGGAACCGGCCGAAATCAATGAACAATTGATTTCCGAGAATCTTTATACGCGGCACTACCCCGATCCCGATCTGCTCATCCGCACCAGCGGCGAAATGCGCATCAGCAATTTTCTGCTCTGGCAGATTTCCTATGCCGAGCTGGTGGTCACCCCCACTCTCTGGCCGGATTTCCGCCGGCCGCAATTTTTTGAGGCGCTGGAGGAATACACCCGCCGCCACCGCCGTTTCGGACGGGTTTAAGAATCAGGCTGGACACTTCTCCGCCAGACGATAATTTCATTCCCAATGTCCGACCCAGTCCAAACATCAAGTGCGCCATTGTCCAAAGGCGCTGTTTTTCTCCGGCGCCTGCTTAGTTTCACCGTCCTGTGGGGCGTTGTCCTCGGCTCGCTCTTTTCTGGAAACAAAATCGTTTCCAGTTATGTCTTCCTCATCATCCTCGTCTTCCTGACCCTGGCTGGGTTGCAGGAGTTTTACGGCATGGTGAAAAGGCTCGGCTACGCCTGTTATGCCAAACTCGGCATTTTTGGCGGTTTGCTCCTGCTGGTGGCAACCTTCTGTTACATCTCCGGCGCGTTCGGCCTGGCCGCTCCGCCCTCCCGGGTCAACGATTTTGAAACCTGCTTTCTTATTCTGTTTGTCCTGGGGCTTTGCATCCGGCAATTCGTTTCCCGCACCACCACCACCGGCATTGTCGCCATTTCCACCACGCTTCTCGGCCTCATGTATGTGCCGTGGTTGTTGAACTTTGTCCAAAAAATCAATTTCTTCGGCCAGGGTGTGGAAGGTAATTTCTATGTCCTCTACTTCGTCGTCGTGACCAAGTTGAGCGATTGCGGCGCTTACGCCGTCGGATCGCTCATTGGCAAACACAAAATGATCCCGCGCATCAGCCCTGGAAAAACATGGGAGGGCTTTTGCGGCGCCATCGTCGTTTCCACCGCCGCAAGCGTGATCTTCGCCCGTCTGGCCGGCTCTCATTTGGGCGGCATGACCCCCTTCCACGCCGTCGTTTTGGGCATCGTCCTCAGTATTGCCGCCGTGGTCGGGGACCTGATCGAATCTCTTTTCAAACGCGAAGCCGGCCTCAAGGATTCCGGCCATCTCTTCCCTGGCATCGGCGGAATCCTCGACTTGCTCGACAGTTTGTTGTTCAATGCTCCCCTGATGTATCTGTATTTGCGCCATATTTTAACCAAATGAACTCGCCACTCCCCGCGTACCGCAGTTTCCGCCTCATCCCATGAAAAACGTGGTTCTTCTTGGTTCGACCGGTTCCATCGGCACCAGCACGATTCTGGTGGCGGAGGATTTGCCCGGCCAAATCCGGCTGGTCGGCCTGGCGGCGGGCAATAATTCCGAACTGCTCCTCAAACAAACTTTGCGGCTGCATCCCCTCGCCGTTTCCCTCCGCGACCCGGCCAAGGCGCGCGATCTGCAAAATTCCCTGAACAATTCCACCAAGGTCTTTTCCGGCCAGGATGGTTTGATCAAACTCGCCACCCTGCCCGAGGCCGACATCGTGCTCATTGCCATCGTCGGCACCGCCGGCTTGCAACCGGCCCTGGCCGCCATTCGCGCCGGCAAGGACATCGCCGTCGCTTCCAAGGAAATCCTCGTCATGGCTGGGAGCATCGTGATGTCCGAAGCGCGCAAGCACGGCGTCCGCGTCCTGACCGTCGATAGCGAGCACTCCGCCATATTTCAATGTTTGGATGGCAAGCCGGGCGACTCGGTCCGGTCGTTATGGCTGACCGCTTCCGGCGGACCATTCCGCACCACGCCCCTGAAGGATTTTCCCAACATCACACTGGAACGCGCCCTCAAGCACCCGTCCTGGGTCATGGGCCGGAAAATCACCATCGATTCCGCCACCCTTTTCAACAAAGGCCTCGAAATGATTGAGGCCCGCTGGCTTTTCGACATTGGCATGGACCGGGTCAAGGTGCTCGTTCATCCCCAAAGTATCGTCCACTCCATGGTCGAGTTTGTGGATGGTTCCATGCTCGCCCAAATCTCCACGCCTGACATGTGTCTGCCCATTCAATACGCGCTCACCTATCCCGTGCGCGTCCGCAGCAGCCGGGTGCAGACCAACCTGGCCAAACTCGGCCATCTTTCTTTTGAGGAACCCGACACTGAACGTTTTCCGGCCTTGAATCTGGCCCGCCGGGCGGGGGAAGTCGGCGGCACATTGCCCGCCGTGCTCAATGCCGCCAACGAAGCCGCCGTCAGCTTGTTCATCGATCATCGCATCAGTTTTACCAAGATCAGTGAAATCGTCGCCCGCGTCATGCAAAGCCATTCCGTCATCGCCCAACCGGATTTGGACCAGATTCTCGCAGCCGATGCCTGGGCGCGCCAGGAAGCGATCCGGTGAGTAACATGCGTAGAATTTCTAACAAGTTTTGCCTGCTTTCACCCCCCTTTCGGCGTTTGCTAATCAAATCATGACCGATTCCAGCAATCCCGCAAACGTCGTCGAAGCCAAGAAGCCCCGGCGCAAATCCTCCGCCACGGCCGGCATCCCCAGGATCGACCGCCTGCCGCCTCATTCCATTGAGGCCGAACAGGGCGTTTTGGGTTGCATCCTTCTTTCGCCCAACGACTGCATGGGCGAATGTATCGAAAAGCTTAAACCGGGCGAAAAGGTTTTTTACGACCTCAAACACAAGACGCTTTTTCAGACCCTGGTGGAAATGTATGATGCCAAGGAGGCCATCGACCTCATCACGCTCCCGCAGCGCCTGAAAAACATCCAGCAGTTGGACAATGTCGGCGGCCTGGCCTATTTGTCATCGTTGCCCGATGCCGTCCCTTCCGCCGCCAACCTGGAATATTATCTCGACATCGTTCTCGAAAAATATCTGCTCCGCAAAATGATCGAAACCTGCAGCGGCATTGTCGGACGCGTTTTCGATTATGAAGGGGAGGTGGACGGTTTGCTGGATGAAGTCGAACGCGACATCCTGCTCATCAGCGAGGAACGGGTCACGGGCGCAAACGCGACCATTAAAGAACTGGTCAACCGCGCCATCTCCAAAATCGAGGAATACCACCAGAACAACGGCATGTTGACCGGCATCTCGACCGGTTTCGCCGATTTTGACAAAATGACCACCGGGTTGCACGAAGGCGAAATGGTGGTCATCGCCGCCCGGCCTTCCGTCGGCAAAACTTCCCTCGCCATGAACATTGCCGAACACGTCAGTCTGGAACTGAAGGTTCCCGTGGGCGTGTTCAGCCTGGAAATGACTGCGGACCAGCTTGTCCTGCGCATGCTCTGCTCCCGTTCCCGCGTCAACCTGCGCAATATTCGCGACGGGTTCCTCGCCGAACGGGATTTTCCCAAGCTGACCGGCGCCGCCGGCAACATGGCGGGCGCGCCGCTTTTCATTGACGACAGCTCTGGTCTGTCTATTTTACAACTCAGGGCCAAAGCCCGGCGCATGTGGCAACAATATGGCATCAAACTATTTGTCATTGACTACTTGCAGTTGCTCAATTCTACTTCGCGACGGGCAGAGAACCGCCAGCAGGAGATCGCTGAAATATCGGGCGGCATCAAATCTCTGGCCAAGGAACTGAGTGTTCCAATCATTGTGTTGAGCCAGCTTAATCGCGAATTGGAAAAACGCGGCCCGGGCGAACGCCCGCGCCTGTCCGACTTGCGCGAGTCGGGCGCCATTGAGCAGGACGCCGATTTGGTGGGTCTGCTCTATAAAGAATCAAAAGGTAAAGACGGTGAAGACGAATCGAACGAACCGGAGGCCGACGCCATTCCGGTGAGACTCTACATCGCCAAACAGCGCAACGGCCCGACCGGGGACGTTGACTTGACCTTCCTCAAGAGCATTACGCGTTTTGAGAGCGCGGCCAAGGTCAGCATAGAGGATGAGGACAGATAAATTGATGAAAACATTCCATCGTTTCTGGTTTTTTCTGGCCCTGGCAATGATGGCCGGACTTCCAGTGGCGCAAGCCCAGATGTTTGCCCCGCGGGTTCATAAAATCATCATCCGCCACATCGGCCCCCCGGCCGTCAGCGACGATTTTATCCGCGCCAACATCCGCACCAAGGAAGGCGAGCCTTTTGCCCGCCCCACCGTCGATGAGGATATTAAAAATCTCTACGCCACCGGTTATTTCTTTACCATCCACGTGGATGAGGACAACACCCCGGACGGCTTGGACTTGACCTACTCCGTGCAAAGCAAGCCGATCCTCACCGACATCAAAATTGTCGGAAACAAAAAAATGAGCACCAAAAAGCTCAACAAAAAGATCACTTCCAAGGTCGGACATCCCCTGGACATGCTCAAGCTCTTTGAGGACGCCCAAGAAATGCAAACGGTTTACCAAAAAGCCGGTTATCAGAAAACCACCGTCACCGTCCAACCCCCGACCATCGACGAAATCGCCGGACGCGGTTCCGTCACTTTCCTCGTCCACGAAACCCCCAAGGTAAAAATCCGGGACGTCGTTTTTGTGGATGCCCATGCCTTCACCCAAAAGCAATTGCGCAAAGCCATCAAAACCCGCCGCCATTGGATGTTCTCCTGGCTGACCGGCTCCGGCGTGCTGAAGGAGGATGATTTTACCGACGATAAAGACACCTTGGTCGAATATTATCAGAACGAGGGCTACATCGACTTCGCCATCAAAGACATCAAGTTTGATTATGTCACTCCCAACAGAATGGTTATCCGCTTCTTCGGCTCGGAAGGCCGCCAATACAAAGTGGGAACCCTCGACATCACCGGCAACAAACTCTTTACCACCAACGATTTTATCAAGGGTGTGACCGTGGCCAAAAACCGGATGAAACTCGCCTTGACCCCGGGCAAGATTTTCAAACCGTCCACCTTTACCAAGGACGTTGACACCTTGCGCGACCTTTATGGCAGCCGCGGTTATCTGGATCGCGAACAAGGCGGCACCACAGTCATCGTCGCCACCCGGACCCCCAATCCCACCACCGGCACAATCGATATCGCCTACAATATTCAGGAAGGCGAGAAGTGTTACATCGAGAAAATCGAAATCAAGGGCAACACCAAAACCAAAGACCGCGTCCTGCGCCGCGAACTGGCCGTCTATCCCGGCGAGGTTTATGACATGGTCCGGGTCAAAATCAGCAAAGGCATTCTCGATCAAATGGGCTATTTCGAAAAAGTGGATGCCGAGGCCCAGGACACCGACGTGCCTGACCGCAAAAACCTCGTCATTGGCGTTGAGGAGAAAAGCACGGGCAATTTCACCGTCGGCGCGGGCTACAGCACGGTGGAAAGCATTGTTGGATTTGTTGAGTTGAAACAGGGCGATTTTGATCTGTTCAATCCGCCCACCTTCACCGGCGCCGGACAAAAATTCCAATTGCTCGCCTCCATCGGCACCCAAATGCAGGATTATGAGATGAATTTTACCGAGCCGTGGTTCTTGGGCAAACGGTTGAGTCTGGGTGTGAACCTGTTCCACCGCTACCTCGACTACGTCAGCGCCAACGACCAATACACTGAAACATTCGACGGGGGCACCATCAGCCTGACCAAGGCGTTGGGCGGCCTGTTCGGCATGGACCCAGGCAAGCTGCGCGGCACAGCCAGTTATACATTTGAGGACGCCCACGTCGCCATGAATTCCGGCTACACCACCAATTCCTCCACCAATTATAACATCGCTCCCGGCGGTCTTTATCAAACCAGCCAGGTCAATGGCCCCAACGTCTCCACCAACATTTACGACGAACATGGCACATATCTGATCAACAAGTTCGGCTTCACCCTGGCCTATGATACCCGCAATAACCTCAATTTGCCCGATCGCGGCCAGCGCACCGAAATCAACACCCAGATCGCCACTTCGCCGGGCGACACCGATTTTTATAAAATAGAATTGAAATCCGGCTGGTACTTCAAGGGCTTCGGCAGCAATCAGGTGCTGGAACTCGACGGACACGTCGGCGTGGCGGACACTTATGGCGGCACCACCCAGGTGCCGATTTTTGAACGCTGGTTCCTGGGCGGCCTTGAGAACTTGCGCGGTTACAAATATCAAACTGTCGGCCCTGAGGATCAATTCGGCGAACCGCTCGGAGGCGACACTTATTTCTACGGCACCGCGGAATACAGCATCCCGGTCATCAAGATGGTCCGGCTTGCTTGGTTCTATGATGTGGGCAATGTGTTCAACGACCCCTACAGTTTCAATCCGAATGGTCGCGGGGAATTCACGGATGATGCCGGCATGGGACTTCGCATTGTCCTGCCCATCGGCGGCGGCATGCCCCTCCGTTTGGATTACGGCATCCCGATTCATCACGATCCCAACCTGGGCAGCAGCGGCCGCGTCCAGATCGGCGTCGGCTATACCCACAATTTCTAATTGTTTATGAAAAAATTACTGCAAAATATCACCGCGTCGGCGGTCGTCTTTGGTTTGTGCTCATTCGTCCAGACGGCCCGCGCCGCTGACATCGCCCAGCAAAAGATCGGCGTTGTTGACCTCCAAAAAGTGTTCTCCAGCTATTATAAAACCGACCGCTCCTCCAAGGCCCTCAAGCAGGAGGCGGCCGAAATGGAAAAGGAGCGCAAGGAGATCGTCGATGCCGGGAAAAAACAGGAGGACGAGTGGCAGAAATTGATTGATAAGGCCGAGGACCAGGCCGCCTCCGCCGATGAACGCGCCAAAAACAAGAAGGCCGCCGAGGAGAAATTCCGCGACGTCAAGAGCGCCGGGCAGGACGTGCAAAGATTCGACCAAGCCAGCGCCGCCCACCTGCGCGAAACGGAACGCCAGCGCCATGACGACATCGTCAAGGAAATCCGCAGCGTCCTCAACGCCGATGCCAAGGCTGCCGGCTATACTCTCGTCCTCGACGTCTCCGGCGACAGCGCCAACACCGTTCCCGTGGTGCTCTATTCCACCGGCGTGAACGACCTCACCGATAGTTTAATCAAGGAACTCAATGCCGGCGCGCCCGCCACTCCTCCCGAAGATAAACCCGCCGCCGCCACCAACGCCGCCTCTGCCGACGACAAGACCGCTCCAACTGCTCCTGCCGCCCCGGCTACTCCGGCCACCCCTGTCCCCGCTGACGACAAGACAGCCAAATAATCCGATTCAACCAGGCCTTTATTTCGCCGGCGGTAACGGCGTCTGCCGTAATTTTTCCAAATCGCGGTCCAGCAGGTGTTGCGTGTCGGGATCAGGTCTGAGCCGCAACGCCTGCTCATACTGCGCCACGGCTTCCTCAAGCCGGCCTTTGCTGTCCAAGGCCTGACCGAGATTCTTGTGGGCGTCAACATAGTTGGGATCAATGCTCAGGGCTTTTTGGAACAGGGCAATAGACTCATCCATGTGGCCTTCGCCGAGAACGGCTCCCAGATCGTTGTAGGCGTGAGCGTCGTCCGGCTTGATGCGGATGGCCTCTTTGAACTCCTCCCCGGCCTCAACGGGATGGCCGGTGCCGCTGTAAACCGCCCCCAGGTTCAGGTGCGCGTCTTCATACCGCGGATATATCTCCAATGCCTCCTTGTACATCGCAACCGCTTCCGCCGCGCGATGCTGTGACCAGTAAAAATCGGCCAGCCCTTTCCGCGCCATGTAGGCATTGTCCGTCACCGCAATGGCATGGCTGAACACTGCCCCGCTGTCTTTCCAGAATGGAATTTGATGACGGGTCAGTGCCACGCACCCCGCAATCACTGCCGTCGCCCCCAAACCGGCCGCGAAACGCGGACAGTTTATCCGTTTTGCCAGATCGCACGCTCCCCAGGCAAAAATCATGGCCAGCCCAATGCCCGGAATATAGGTGTATCGATCCGCCATCGACTGCGACCCGATCTGCACCAGTCCGATGACCGGCACCAATGTCCCCAGATACCACAACCACCCCATCAGGCAATACGGCCGCAAACGGCGCGCGCGCATCATCATCACCGTCAGAGCGGCCAGCAGCGCCCCGACAACCAGAAAGCCGACTTCTGGCAGGTCCTTCGGATGCGGATAGAGAATGGCCAGATCAACGGGCCACAAGAATTTTTTAAGATACCGGCCATAGGCCAGCACGGCGGTCGCGGCGCGATAGCTCAGGGGAAGAAAATCAATGACCGCGCCCTGGCTTTTTTGGGCAAGGAAGGCCGCCACGCTACCCAGCGCGGCGACGAGGAAAAACGGCGTCTTTTCCCACACCAGCCGCGCAAAGTTCCCCTGCCGCATCCGTTGCAGCGGCCAATAATCAGCCAGTAAGAACGCAAATGGCAGCGTGACCACCATGGGCTTGCTCATCATGCCCAGGATAAAACCAGACAGGGCCAGCCAGTAATGAGCCATCGCGCGCCGGGGTCGGGACGACTTATTTTTGACGTAACCGGCATAGGCCAGCATCGACAGCAACCAGAACATCGCGCCCAACACGTCTTTTCGTTCCGCAATCCAGGCAACCGATTCCACGCGCAACGGATGCATGGCGAAGAGCAAGGCAGCAAACAAACTCCGCCAGAATGTCGCGGTCATCGCCCGCAACACCCAGAAGACCAGCGCCGCGTTGGCGGCATGGATCAGCACGCTGGTCAAATGGTGGCCCCACGGGTCCAATCCATAGACTTGATAATCCAGTATATGTGACAACCAGGTCAACGGATGCCAGTTGGCCGCATCCGTGTTGGTAAATGCCCAGACAACCTGCTTCCAGCCAAAGACCCCCTGAACATGGGCGTTGGCCGTCACATAATCGTTGTCGTCGTAATCAATAAAGCCGCCCCCGGTCAGCGGATAAAACACCGCCAGCACCGCGACGAACAGGAGCGCACCAATGGAAAGCGCCAGCCATTTTTGCCTCGCATCAGGCGGACGTCCGATCACGGGCGAAGGCGCCGCGCCGCCATTGCCGGACTGTCTTCCGGCGCCGGATTGGCTTCTATTGGGTTTGCGTCTCAATTTCTTATTCCCGGCAGGGTTTGCCCGCATGGTACAACACCAGCCTTTGCCGCGCCATGTCAACCATCGGAGTGTCATGCACGGATTCCGCTTGGGCGAGGATTTCTTGCGTAATCTTGGACGCCTCCTCAAAGCGCCCCTCCTCTGCATAAGCCGCTGCCAGGGTGTCCAAAAACGCCGGGTCCTCCTGTTTCGTGATTTTGCAGGCCCGCGTGGCCAGACGCACCGCTTCGGCTCCGTTGCGCAATCCGGCTTCGGGACTGGTTGCGTAAAACCAAGCCAGGGCGTTCAGCGCCTTTTCATTGTCCGGAGCCAGCCGCAATGATTCCTTCTCCTCGGCAATCGCTTCTTCCATGCGGTGTTGCAGAGCATAGGCTCTGCCCAGATTAAAATGCGTGGAAGAGAATTGGGGGTTAATCCGGACCGCCTCCCGAAGATATTTTATCGCGTCCTCGCTCTCCCCCTTTTCCCCCAGCGCGATCCCCAGATTTTCATTCGCCACATAATTGTCCGACGTGACGCTCAAGTTTCGCCGCCAAAGCGCTTCATTGTCGCGCCAGTAATTGAGTTGCGAGCCTGTTGCCGCCAGACAAGCGGCCAGACCCGACACGGCCACGGCAACCCATGCCACCTTTTGGCGCGGCCAGGTTTTGACCAGATCGGCCAACCCCCATCCGATCATGATGCCCAGACCGATGTAGGGAATATAGGTGTAGCGGTCGGCGCGCGCCTGCATCCCCACCTGAACCACGCCAATGACCGGGAGGAGCGTGATCAAAAACAAAAACCACCCCGTCGCCAGGTAAGGGCGTTTGTTTTTTTGCCAGAGCGCCGCCCACGAAATCGCGCCCAACAGGAACAGCGCGGCCCCCCAACGCGCGACGGAGATGGTGTGCGGATACGGATAAAACACCGCCAAATCAACCGGCCAAAACAGTTTTTGCAGATAGACCGCGCCGGAAACCAGCGCGTTCTCCAACCGGAGATTCAAGGCGGTCGCGTTAATGGACCCCACCCTGTTTTGGGCCAGAACAGCGACGACGCCGGCGGCCAGGCTCAAGACCAGGAATGGCAGTTTTTCGACGATCAAGCGCCCAATGGATTCCATGCGCCGCAACGGCCAATAATCCAGCAGCAGGAAAATCAGCGGCAGCGTCACCAGCATCGGTTTGCTGGCCAGGCCCAGCGCAAAACAAAGCAAAGCCAGCGCATAAAAGAAACGCCGCCGCCGGCCCGCCCCTTGGACAAAACCGGCGTAAGCCCAAAGCGCCGACAGAAAAAACAACGCGCTCAAAACATCTTTCCTCTCCGAAATCCACGCCACCGACTCCACATGCATGGGGTGCCAGGCAAAAATCGCCGCCGCCAGAGCGCTGCGCCAGACCGCCCCGGTCATGCGCCGCAACACGGCAAAGAAGAGCAGAACATTGGCCGTGTGCAGGAGCAGATTGGTCAAATGATGTCCGCCGGCTTTTAATCCATATATTTGACAATCGGCCATGTGGGAAAGCCAGACCAGCGGATTCCAGTTGCCGCCCGCCAGACATTGCCACGCCCAGACAAAACCCGGCCAGGATAAACCGCGCCGCACCATGCGGTTTTGGTAAACGTAAAGAGGGTCGTCGATATTGACGTAATCAAAATGGCGCGCCGCCCAATAGCAGGCCAGAGTGCCCGCCGCCAGAGCCAAACCAGCCAGCCAAACGCCCTTGCTCTCCCCGCCTTTTTTCGGGTTGCGACGGATTTTGCTCATTCGCGATACGGTTTCCCTTTTTTGAACAATTCCACTCTCTGCCGCGCCAATTCAGCCGTCTTGGCATCATGGGTGGAATCGGCCACGGTGCGGGTTTCCCCGGCTATTTTGATCGCCTGCTCAAATTGTCCGGTCTCGGCCAGGGCGCAGGCCAGTGTGTCCAATATGGTCGCGTCATGCCTTTTGCTGATTTCGCAAGCACGGGTGGCCAGACGCACCGCCTCGGCGCCATTGCGGATTCCTGGGTCGGAGCAGGTGGCGCGAATCCAGGCCAGCGCATTCAGGCAACCCGCCGAATCGGGCGTCAAACGCAACCCCTCCTTGTAACTGGCCACGGCTTTTTCCGGCATTTTGCCCTCCATGTAAGCCCAGCCCAGGTTGAATCGGACATGCGTATCTTGAGGCTCGTTTTCCACCGCAGCCAGGCAATAGGGAATCGCCTCCGCCCATTTTCCTGATTGAATCAGGGTGGTGCTGAGGGTCATTTGCGCCTTCATATCCTCCGGGTCGAGTCGCACCGCGGTTTTCAATTCAATGATGCCTGCCTCCACCCTGCCCTTTTTGATGTAGCCATTGCCCAGATTGTAATGCGCCTCCTCTAATTTGGGATCAAGCGCTATGGTTCGTTGAAACATGGTTATGGCATCGTCCAGTTTTCCTTGCAGCGCATAGGCCGTGCCGATGTTGTTATATGTCTTCGACACCTGCGGCTTAAGCCGGACGACTTCGCGAAAATTCAGTATGGCTTCGTCCAGTTTATGCTCATCTATCTGCACATCTCCCAAATTGCTGTAAGCCACATAGTTGTCCGACGTAACCTGCAACGCATGATTGAAAAGGCTCGTGCTGTCGCGCCAATATCCGACTTGCGCCGAGGTCGCCGCCAGACACCCGGCCAGGACAAGAACCGCGAATCCGGCCAGAACCGGCCGGGTACTTGGAAAGGTCCGGGCCAAATCCGCCATTCCCCAACTGACCATCCAGGCCAGACCAATGTAGGAGATGTAAGTATAGCGATCAGCATGGGCTTGCATTCCCACATGGATGAATCCGATGACTGGCAGCAGCGTGCCCAAAAACCATAACCAACCGGCCGCCAAATAAGCCCGACTCTTCATTTCCCGGATCACCGCCCATGAGATGCCTCCCAGCGCCACGATTGCCCCGGCCCATTGCCAGACCGGAATCGCTCTGGGAAAAGGATAAAAAACCGCCAGATCAACCGGCCAAAAAAACTGTTCCAGATAGACGACGTAGGAAATTACCGCGTTCGCCGCGCGCACCAAAACCGGCTCGTTTCCCACGGCATGCACCGTCTGTTGCGACCAGATGGTCACAAGACACGCCATCCCGCTCAAAATCAGGAACGGCACTTTTTCCAGCACCAGCGCCCGTTTGGATTCGCTCCGGCACAACGGCCAATAATCCAGCAGCAGAAAGATCAGGGGCAACGTCACCAACATCGGCTTGCTCATCAGTCCGAGAACAAAACACAACCCCGTCACCCCATAAAATATTTTGCGCCTCGACCCTGTTTCCTTCACAAACCGGGCGTAGGTCAGGATGGCCAGAAACAAAAACAGCGTGCTTAAAACGTCTTTTCGCTCCGCTATCCAGGCGACGGATTCCACATGCATGGGATGCCAGGCAAAAATCGCCGCCACCAACCCGCTGCGCCAGATCGCTCCGGTCATGTATCGCAACGCGGCAAAAAGGAGCAGAACATTGGCTATGTGCAGGAAAAGATTGGTCAAATGATCCCAACCCGCATCCAACCCGTGGCATTGGTAATCGGCCATGTGGGAAAGCCAGACCAGCGGATTCCAACTGCCACCCCCAATGCTTTTGAATGCCCAGACAAAACCCGGCCACGACAACCCATGCTGCACCATCCGGCTTTTGCTGACATAAATGGCATCATCCATGTTGATGAAGTCAAAATGGCGCACCGGCCAATAGCAGGCCAGTGTGCCTGCCGCCAGCGCCAAGCCCAACAGCCAGATCAACCCCGCGCGGTTGCCCTTCATTTCGGTCATTGGCAAATTTTTCAGTGGAAAGGAAAAAATAGAAAGCAGAAACATAACCGACTCATTCGATTGGGGGCGGGGGAATTAGTGTGAAAAAATTCTTTTGACCGGTCCCAACGGTTGTGAACGAAGCATCTGAAGATAATATTATGGTGGCTTCCGGTCGCGCAAGGCCGGCCCGCGCCGCGCCACGGGACATTTGTTTTAATCAAAAAACAGGTCAGGAATAAGACAACTCTGTCTTATTTTAATGATTTTTTGTCTTGATTAATGTATTATTTTTGATTAAAGTCTCCACTCACAACCGTAATCCAACAACAGCAAGCGTCGCTGGCGCCTTTGTTTTTGTGTGCGGCAGTCAGATGTCCGGATGCAATGGTTAAACCTTTAATCACTGATATATGATGAAACCTATTTGCAATCATCTCAACATCACCTCGTTGCACAAATTAATTCTGCCTGGCATTTGCATGTTTTTAGCCATTTCCGCCCAACATGTTCGTGCGACGACGTGGGCATCATGGGATCCGGCGGGAACAGCCCAAAACTCGCCAGCCATTACCAGCGCCACAGCCGGCGGTTACGCCGGTTCTTTGACAGGCACATGGGAGACCGCCTCGTGGAGCACGTCCAGCGGGGCACAGGGTGGTATGACGCCGATAGCTTGGGTGGAAAACAGCACTGTTCTCTTTGCCGTCAACGCCAACGGCAACACCCCTGCCTTCACGGTGACAATGAACAGCAACCACACGATTGCAGGCATATTTGATGGACCGGAAGGTCCGGACCCCTGCACTGTTACCGTCAGTGGCACCGGCCAAATGAGCATCTCTGGAACTCAAGGGGTTGATATAACCAGCGACACTGGCGACCCCGGCAGTCTGACGCTCAATAACGTGATTACGGGCACCGGCGCTCTAGAGGGCGAAGGCGGCGGCAGCATTATTCTTAATGGGGCAAACACCTACACCGGGGGGGTCATTATAGCCGGCTCCGGCGGGGTGAGCTTTGGCAATAACGCCGCTTTTGGCACCGGAACCATCACATGGAACGCAGCTGGATTCATCCAGCCCGCCGTCTCTTCCACTGCTTATACCCTTGCCAATGCCATGACGCATGGCGCTTACATTGAAACCTTTTCCGGTAACACCGGCGGAGTGAAATTCACCGGCCCCTGGACATTGCCGTCCACTGGCTCGGTGAATATTGACAATGTTGGGAATGCCATCACCGTTTCCGGAGTGATCAGCGGCGCCTCCACTCTCGTGGTCAGCAACAAAAACGGGGGCTCATGGATTCTTACCGGCGTAAATACTTTCACCGGCGCGCTCACAAATGTCACAACCAATGGCACTGGCGGCTCGCTCACCATTGGCGGCGCAGGTCAGTTGGGCAGCGGCTCTTATGCCGCAGCCATCGTGAACCAGGGATCGCTTATCTATAACAGCACGGCGGCGCAGACCTTGTCCGGCGTCATCTCTGGAAGCGGCATCCTGACTCAGCAAGCCGGCACACTGACACTTACCGCCACCGAGACCGCCACCAACACCATAACGGTTTCCGGCGGCACCTTGTATCTCGGGGATGGCGTGTCGCATAATGGCGCTCTGGCGGGCAAATTGGCGATCAACAGCCCTGGCGTCGCAATTTTTAATCCCTTTTCGTCGGTGTCATATTCGCAAGTCATCAGCGGAACGGGTGCCATCGTCAAATCCGGCATTGGAACCACGATCATCGGTGCAAACGCCAATACCTATACATATGTCGGATTGCCTGCCGCCACCATCAATGCGGGGATTTTGCAAACCGGCGGTGACTATACCCAGACCGGCCATTCCGCCAATCTGGGTGTAACCCCGGCTGCCTTCCAACCCAACAATATCGTGCTGAACGGCGGCACTCTCCAAGGCAACAATCCTAACTTCGCTTTCATGCAGAATCGCGGTATCACGCTGACGGCAAATTCGGGTCTGAGTGCCCTTTTTGGGGATCAAATGGGTATCCAAGGGGCAATTACGGACAGCAATGCCGGGTTTGGTATCACCATGACCGCCACCGTCTCCGGTGCCATAACTGGCGGCGTTTACTTGGAAGCCACCAATACTTACCATGGTCCTACGATTGTCAATTCCGGTGTCTTGTCCTTGTATTACAGCGGTTCGATCAGTAATTCCTCCTATATCAGTATCGCCCCGGGCGCGGCATTCAATGTGTCCTCTTTCACCAATGGCGCCTACATGCCCTCTTCTACCAACGGTCACTTCTCTTTGGCCAGCGGCCAATCCCTCGTGGCCAGCGGCAGCGGCACCGGAACGAATATCCCCACTCTCGCGGCGGTCTTGATCGGAAATGCCAATTTGGGGTCACAACCGATTTTCCTCAATTTCACCCCCGCTTCCTCCAGCGGCGATGGTAATCATCCTTCCCTTTATGTTTGGAGCGGCGTCTTGGCGCTGAACGGCAACTCCTTCACTGTCACTAACTTGTCGGGCACACCCCTGAATACCGGAACTTATGTGCTGATTCAGCAAGCGACCGGAAACATCACTGGTTCCGGCACCTACCCGGTTAGCGTCCAGGGAGCCGGACTGGCCGCAGGCGCAACGGCGTTCGTAACCGTCGTCGGCGGACAGGTCGATCTGATGGTTAATACCCCCACCTTCTCCAATCTGGCAGCCAACCCGTCCATAGCCTTTGGCACAATCAGCCTGACTTTGACTGGCACATTAAACGCAGTCGGCCCGGTTTATCCCGCCCAAGGCGACATCATCTCTGCCACGATCAACGGATATGCGGTTAGTGGGTCCGTCACCGATTCTACCGGCGATTTCACGGTTGTTTACGCCGATCCTTCGCTGGCCACCGATAATGCCGGCAACTACACGATCACTTATGGCTACCCTGGCAATAGCAGCCTGAGTTTAAATGCCGCGACGAATACCAGCACGTCGCTAACTGTGACTCCGACACCGTTGAGCATCACGGCTAACAATGTGAGCAAAAATTACGGGACGCTGTTGACGTTCCCAACCAACGGCGCGGCCTGTACGGCGGTCGGCTTGGTGAATGGCAATATCGTCACGGTCACATTGTCCACCCCCGGCGGCGGTGGCGCGGCGAACGCGCCGATCAACAGTTATTCCATTGTCCCCAGCGCAGTCACGGGCGCGGGAGGTTTCGTGGCGGCCAATTATAGCATTACCTACTATCCCGGCAGCCTGACCGTCAACCCTCTGACGGTGGTTTTGACCGGCACACAGAATTATAACGCCACGACCATTGTCCCGGCCAATCCGACCAACTTGTGGGTCAGCAACAGCATCGATAGCCTCAATCTCACCCTGTCCGGCAGCGTCACGGTGGCCGGCACTAATTCTGGTTTGCAACCCATCACGGTCTTCACAAATATGTTCCTGGGCGGCCCGGAGTCGTCCAATTACACATTGAACGGTGTCAGCGGCGCAGTGCTCGTCACCCCGCTTCCTGTTGCCCTGACCGGCGCCCGTCCTTATGACGGAACCGCAACGGCAAGTTATGATATTCTTTCCATCACGAACGCAGTCGGCAGCGATGATGTGGCTCTGGCTGCTTCGGGCAGCGCCACCTTGGCCGGCTCAGGTGCCGGGACAGAAAATATAACCAACGCCTTGGGTCTGGCTCTGACTGGAATGACATCCACCAACTACACGCTGACCAATGCGACCGGCTCGGTTACGGTCAACCCCGTGGCTCTGGCCATCACGGCCAACCCGGTGACCAAGACATACGGAACGGCCATAACGCTGGACCCGACCGCCTTCACGGTGGGCAGCGGATTAGTCGGTTCGGAGATGGCGACTGCCGTGACCATGACCGCCAGCGGCGGCACGGCGGCGACGGACCCCGTTCCTGGATCGCCTTACACAATCACGCCCAGCGCGGCGACGGGCGGTACGTTCAATTCGGCCAACTATAACATCACCTACA
>CAZLEE010000009.1:0-46875 GCA_964558455.1 uncultured Verrucomicrobiota bacterium
CGCAACGACGCGCTGCCCCTCGCGGCCTAAATGAAGAATTATGTCTCACACCCTGGGGATTCGGGTTGGCGTCGCCCGCCTTGACATTGGCCGGGGGAATGAGAAGAATGCCATGCTATGGTGGAGTCTAAAACGAACGATCTAATGGAGAGGATTGTCTCTCTGTGCAAGAGGCGGGGATTTGTTTTTCAATCGTCGGAAATTTACGGCGGCATCAATGGATTTTGGGATTACGGCCCACTGGGGGCCGAACTCAAGCGCAACGTCAAGGATTGCTGGTGGCGCGTGATGACGCAACGCCGCGATGACGTGGTGGGTCTGGAAGCGACCATCATCATGCATCCGAAAATCTGGGAGGCCAGCGGCCACACCACCACATTCGCCGATCCCATGGTGGATTGTTTGCTGACCAAAAAACGGTTTCGCGCCGACCAGGTTGATCCGTCGAGCGGCATCGCTTACCACTATAGCGGCGCCGAGGATGCCACGGACAGCGCCAAGACCAGCCGGGAACCGTATTCGGTTCTGTTGCCGCCGGGGAAAAATCCGGAAAGCGCGCGCAAAACAGCCAAACAGTTCTACGCGCTGCGCGGAATTACCGATGGCCGGCTTCTCGGGGAAAGAACGGAAAAGGTGGAAAACTCCACCCGTTACAATCCTGAAAACGGCAGTCTCCTGACCGAACCCCGCATGTTCAACCTCATGTTCAAAACATGCGTCGGGCCGGTGGAGAGCGCGGAAAACATCGCCTATTTGCGGCCGGAAACGGCGCAGGCGATTTTTGCGCAATTTAAAACCGTGGCCGAGGTTTCGCGGCAAAAAGTCCCGTTTGGCATTTGCCAGATTGGAAAGGCGTTCCGCAACGAAATCAACCCGCGCAATTTTACTTTTCGTTCCCGCGAATTTGAGCAAATGGAGCTGGAGTTTTTCATCCGGCCTGATGAAGCAGTAGAGGCGATCTGCGGCAGCGTGGCGCAACCGGCGGGGCCGGGCCATCCAGGACAGCCCCAGGCGAATTGGGGCTGGCAGATGTGGCACAAATACTGGGTGGAAGAGAGACTCGCGTTCTACGAAAGCATCGGGCTGCCACGCACCACGTTGGTTGAATACTGGCAAAAACCGGAGGAACTGGCGCATTACGCCCGAGCCACGGTGGATATTCTTTACAAATTCCCCTTTAGCAAAAAAAACGCCGCCGGAGAACTGGCGGGCGAGGAATTGGAAGGCGTCGCCGCGCGCAGCGATTTTGATTTGTCGCAGCACCAGCGGTATTCGGGCAAGGCCATGGGAGTGTTCGATGAGGAATTGAAGACGGCATGGGCCAAACTGGACGCGTCGAAAAAAGAGACGTTGACCCAAAGATATTTTGAGTCGCGCCGCAATTATCTTGTCAAAACGAATGTGGACCAGGCCAAGGCGGAAGCTCAAGCCCGGGAAGAGGCGGCGGGTTTGGCCCGCGGCAGCTACGTGCCGCACGTGATCGAGCCTTCAGCCGGCGTGGACCGGCTGGCGCTGGCCCTGATTTGCAATGCGTATTGCGAAGATACTGCTCCCGACGAAAAGGGCAAAATGGAGACGCGGTTGGTCATGCGTTTTCACCCCCGCATCGCCCCGACCAAGGTGGCGGTGTTTCCGCTTTTGAAGAACAAGCCGGAGTTGGTGAAGAAAGCGCAGGAAGTGCGTGATTTGCTCAGGGAGCACATGACGGTCTTTTATGATGAGGCCGGGGCGATTGGGCGCAGATACCGCCGGCAGGATGAGGCGGGCACGCCGTTTGGCGTGACGATTGATTTCGACACCCTGGGCGAGCAGGGGGCGGAATTAAAAGACACGGTGACGTTGCGGGAACGCGATAGCATGAAACAAACCCGGGTAAAAATAGCCGATTTGCCTGCGCTGCTTTTGGGGAAGATACGATAATGCCAGTAGAATCAAAAGTTTCAGTTGAAAAAGTCGGGGTGGGATGTCCGAAGGCTCCGTTGAAACGGGCGCCGACCCTGTACTTGATCATTATCTTCAAACTCATCAAGGGGGTGCTGGCCTGCGCTTTTGCCGTCGGGCTGTATTTCCAGTCCGCCCAAAAATTGCCGCAGGAATATCAGCAATTCTTGTCCAAGCCCATTGTGGTCAAAACATGCCATTATCTGCGCATTCATCCGGAAAATAAATTCTTCACCCAACTGGCGGTCCGAATTTCCAGCGTGACGGATGCCGGGGTGCATGAGGCGGCGGTGGGCGCGTTATTGTGGGCGTTGTTTCCCTTGGCGGAGGGGTTGGGCCTGTTGTTCCGCGTGCCGTGGGCCGGCTGGCTGGCCATTGTGGAATCGGCCTTTTTCGTCCCGCTGGAGATTCACAAACTGATCGAGGATTTTTCCTGGTTCATGGTGGTCGTGACGATCATCAACATCGGCATTGTCTGGTATTTGTTCAGCAACCGGGAACGACTTTTCCATCACCACATCCTTCGCGCTCAGCCATCGTGTCCCACCCAGGTTTGACTGTTTTAATCTGTGCGCCGGACGGCTTGCCGTGTTGAGGAAGCGGGAATTGTGAAGCGCCAGATTGCCTGGTTGCAGGGCGCATCAAAGCAAAGAGCGGCATGCTCGCGTTCAATACAAATAGAATTTGATCCGCAGCGGGATTTGCCACTTTCAATTTTGATCGAGTCGGCGTTCTCAGGCCAAACCGACCAGCCGATAAATTAAGAGGGGGACTTTATTTGCCGATGCAGAATTGGCTGAAGATAGTGTCAAGCAAGTCTTCAGTGGTGGTTTTGCCGACGATTTCACCGACGGCGTTGGTGGCGATGCGAAGGTCCAATGCGGCCAGTTCCAGACCCAGGTTATGGCGCAAGGCGTGGGCGGCGCGTTCGATGGCGGGGCGCGTTCGTTGCAGAGCGTCCTGATGGCGGGTGTTAATCATTACCTGCCATGTTCCGGCCTGGAGTTCTCCGGCCCAGACCATGGTTTTGATTGCGTCTTTGAGTTCTTCAATTCCCTTGCCAGACAGGCAGCAGATGTCGATGGCCGAAAGGCCGGACGGCAATTTGAGACGGGTTGGCAGATCAGTTTTGTTGCGGAGAAGGATGCGTTTTTTTGGGGCAAAATCCGACAACAGTTTTTCATCCCCCGCGGCGAGGGTTTCGGAGGCGTCAAGGACGTGGAGGATTAATTCGGCTTCAGCCAGGGCGGCGCGGCTGCGCCGGATCCCTTCCCTTTCAATCGCGTCCGAGGCGTCACGCAGTCCGGCGGTGTCAATAAAAACAACCGGGAGGCCGCGAATGTTGGCCGTTTCCTCAATGGTGTCACGGGTCGTGCCAGGAAAGGGTGAGACGATGGCGCGGTCGTGGCCGAGGAGTTGGTTGAGGAGGCTGGATTTGCCGACGTTGGGCCGCCCAATGATGGCGGCGCGGAGGCCCTGACGGAGGATGCGCCCTTCATTGGCTGTGGCCAGCAGTTGGTCGATGAAGACGAGGCTGTCCTGCAGTCGGATAATCAATTTCTCGCGCGTCTCCGGGGCGATGTCTTCGTCGGGAAAGTCGATGTGGGCCTCGATGTGGGCGAGGGTTTTCATCAGGTCGTCGCGCAGGAGATTGATGCGCCGGGAAAGTTTGCCGGCCAATTGTTCGTGGGCGGCGGCGAGGGCGAGTTCGGTGCGGGAATGAATCAGATCTGCGACCGCTTCGGCTTGGGCAAGATCAATGCGTCCGTTAAGGAAGGCGCGACGGGTGAATTCACCGGGAGCGGCGAGGCGGGCGCCTTTTTCAAGGAGGGCTTCCAAGACCAGTTTGGCCGGGAGCAATCCGCCATGGCAGGTGATTTCGACGGTGTTTTCGCGGGTAAAAGTGCGCGGAGCGTGCAGGACGGCGAGGAGGACTTCGTCGAGGATGCGATTTTGCCGGACCATTTTTCCAAAATGAATGGTGTGAGTAGGGGCGAGAGACGGGGCGAGAGAAGATTTGCCCACGGGCCGAAAACAGGCGTCCGCGACGGTAAAGGCGTCGGGGCCGGAGAGCCGGACGATTGCCAATCCGCCCTGACCGACAGGTGTGGCTATGGCGGCGATGGTGTCATTGAGGTTGAAGTTCAATTTGGGCTGTTCTGGCGGCGTTGCAAAAAGGCGGCGGCCTTCTGATAGCTTTTGCGCCGGAGATAATGCAGCAGGTCGGGATGTGTGCCAGGCGGCAATTGGCCGGTCAATTCATCCAGGCGGGAAAGGATGGGGAGCAGATCGGGCTTGGGATCGGCGGCGGCCTTTTCCAAGGCGAGCAGAGTTTGCAAAATTTGTTGTTCCGTCGGGATCATAAGCAACTGGGGACATGCTACAAGAAAAACATGGCAAAAACAGCATTTTCAGTGTAGGAAATAAGCTTCCTGTGAGAAACAAAACAGGACAAAGACTTATTGCATGGTTAATTCATCTTCGGGCGGTTCATTTCTAGGCATTGAATGCGGGGGAACCCGCAGTGTGGCGCTTTTGTCGCAGGGCGGAACCGCGCCGACGTTGCGCGCGGAGTTCGGACCGGCGAATCTTCAGCTTCTCAGCAACGGGGAAGTGTTGGAACATTTTACGCGAATCAAAGAGTTTCAGGCCAAAGCCGGGGCGCCGCTGGCCGGGATTGCCATCGGTATGGCGGGAACGCGGACGGAATCGGACCGGCAACGGGTGCGGACGGCGGCGGCAAAAGTCTGGCCGGGAGTGCGTTGCCACGCGACCAGCGATTTGGAAACAGCGCTGGCGGCGGGCGAATCCGGCAGGGGAGCCAAGCCGGAAGCGCGGATTTTGATGCTGAGCGGGACCGGTTCGTGCTGTTTTGGCCAGAAAGCGGACGGAACGACCTTGCGTTACGGCGGCTGGGGTCATGTGCTGGGCGACAAGGGAAGCGGATACGACATCGGGTTGCAAGGCTTGAAGGCATCAGTTCATTTTCTGGACAAGGAAGGGCGCTGGCCGCTTTTGGGCCGGAACATTTTGCAGACGCTGCAATTAAATGAGCCGGAAGATTTGATTGACTGGTCGCGAACGGCCGGGAAGTCGGAAATAGCGGCATTGGGTGTGCAGGTTTTCGCGGCGGTGGCCAAGGGGGACAAGGTGGCGCGGGGCATTTTGGCGGCAACGGCGGAGACGCTGGCCAACGACGGGGTGAACTGCGCGCGGCGCCTGGTCAAGGCGGGTTCGCCGGTGGTATTTATATTTGCGGGGAGCGTGCTTTTGAAGCAGCCGGGGTTTGCGCGACATATCAAGTCGATTTTGTTGCGGCTCTGGCCCCAGGCGAGAGTGACGGTGTTGCGGCGGGAAAGTGTTTGCGGGGCGCTGCAATTGGCGCAGGAACATTTTGGCGGCGACAGCACGGTGCGGTTGCAGAAAATCCAGAGTGAGAAAGCGCCGGAACCGGCGGCTGACATCGTGCCCGTATCGAGCGGACTTTCGCCGACGGAGCAGAGGAATCCGCGGTCGGAAAATCTGGACCGGATGCCGATGGTCAAGGCGGTCACACTGATGATCGAGGAGGAATCGGGGGTGGGGCGGTGTCTGTTGAAGGAGAAGAAGAAAATTGCGCGGGCGATTGGAATGATCGTCACAGCTTTTAAGCGCGGAGGCCGTTTATTTTACATCGGGGCGGGAACCAGCGGGCGGCTGGGGGTGTTGGATGCGGTGGAATGTCCGCCGACATTTCGCATTCCGCCTGAGCGTGTACAGGGTATCATGGCGGGCGGCCCGCCGGCCATCTGGCGGTCGGTGGAGGGGGCAGAAGACGATCCGGCGGCGGGCGCGGTGGCGATTAATTGCAGGAGAGTCAACCAACGCGATGTGGTCATCGGAATTGCGGCAAGCGGACGGACGCCGTTTGTGTGGGGGGGATTGGCGGCGGCGAGGAAAAACGGCGCGAAGACGATACTAGTTTGTTTCAACCCGAATATCGCCATTGCATCGGGCAACAAGCCGGATTTGGTCATTGCCGTGGATGTGGGGCCGGAAGTGTTGACCGGATCGACGCGGTTGAAGGCGGGCACGGCGACGAAGGTGATATTGAACACGATGACGACGCTGGCCATGGTGCGGATGGGCAAGGTGCTGAGTAATTTGATGATGGATTTAAACGCATCCAACCAGAAATTGAGAGAGCGGGCGGTGCGGATTGTGCAGGCGGTGACGGGGGTGGATGCCATGGCAGCGCAGGCCGCCCTGGAAAAATCCCGGTGGATTGTCAAAACGGCCTGTCAACGATTGCGATGATTGGAAAAACGTCAAGTGACCGCGGAAGTCTTATAGACGCCAAGGTGCGACCGTAATGAATACGCCTCCAATACCCGGTTCATACTCGCGCCTGATCGTCAGTGGAAAATTTTTCCAGATCAATCATCGGAAATTCTACGCGAAAGGCGTGGCCTATGGACCGTTTGCCCCGAATTTCGACGGGGAACCATTTGCCAGCCGGGAACAAACGGCCAGGGATTTTGAAATGATCCGAAGTTTGGGGGCGAATCTCCTGCGGATTTATCATGTCCCGCCGCGATGGTTGCTGGATTTGGCCGATGCGTATCAACTGAAGCTGCTGATCGATATTCCGTGGGACAAACACGTTTGTTTTCTGGATTCGCCCGCGCTGAGAAAGAAAGCCTGTCAGGCGGTGAGCGACGCGGTGCAAAATTGCGCGCGGCATCCGGCGGTTTTTGCCTACAGCGTGGTCAACGAACTGCCGCCGGACATCGTGCGGTGGAGCGGGGCTGCGGCGGTCGAGGCTTTTCTGGACGAACTGGTGCTGGCCGCCAAAGCGGTCGATTGCGAGTGCCTATGCACCTTTGGCAATTATCCGCCCACGGAATTTCTGCGTCCGCAGAACATCGATTTTTTTTGTTTCAATGTTTATCTCCACCAACAGCGTCCGTATGAGAATTATCTGGCGCGTCTGCAAATGATCGCCGATGCCAAGCCGCTGCTGCTGGGTGAGACGGGGGTGGACAGCCTGCGGGAAGGGGAAGATCAAAAATGCGAAATGCTGGGATGGCAGATCGAGTCGGCTTTTCGGGCCGGGCTGGCAGGGACGGTGGTTTATAGTTTTACCGACGAATGGCACAAGGATGGGCGCGACGTGCCGGACTGGCATTTTGGTTTGACCACCCGCACACGCCAGGCAAAGGAATCGTTCGCCGTGGTGCGGGGAAAGTTCGCCCAAGCCCCTTATTTTCCGCTGCCCCAAATGCCGAGGGTCTCGGTGGTGGTGGCCTGTTACAATGGCGGGCGCACATTGCAACCGTGTTTGGATTCGCTGGCCCGCCTCAATTACCCCGATTACGAGGTGATTGTTGTTGATGACGGCTCGACTGACATCACGCCGCAAGTGGCGTCGCTTTACAAGAAATTCCGGCTTATCCGGCAGGAGCATAAAGGTCTTTCTGTGGCGCGCAACACTGGCATCTACGCGGCGGATGGCGAAGTGATCGCTTTTACGGACGACGATTGCCAGGCAGACGAGGATTGGTTGTACTATCTGTTGAGCGATTTGTTAAAAGGGTCGTTTGCGGGCGTGGGCGGCCCGAATTTTTTGCCGACGGGCGATTCGGCGGTGGCGGCGGCAGTGATGGTATCACCGGGCGGGCCGGCGCACGTCATGCTGACAGACCATTTGGCGGAACACATTCCAGGATGCAACATGGCCTTTTACAAGTCGGCCTTATTGGAAGTGGGCGGCTTTGACCCGATTTTTCACCGGGCTGGCGATGATGTTGACCTATGCTGGCGACTGCAACAGAACGGATTCCGCATTGTTTTCAGCCCGGCGGGATTTGTCTGGCATCATCGCCGTTCCACAGTGAGGGCGTATTTAAGCCAGCAGGGCGGTTACGGGGAAGCGGAAGCCATGTTAGTGCGCCGGCATCCGGAGTATTTCAATATATTCGGTGGCAGCGTCTGGCAGGGGCGGATTTATGCGCCGTCGAAATTTGGCCTGACTGTCCGGCGTCCGATCATTTACCACGGTTTATTCGCGACGGGCTTTTTCCAAAGCGTGTATTGCGGAGAGCCGGCGACGGCTTTGATGTTTTGCACCAGCCTGGAATATCACGCGTTGATCAATTTTCCATTGATGGCACTTTCGGTTCCGTTTCACGAGATCCTGCCTGTCGCCATAGCCAGCGTTTTGATTTCTCTGGGTGTGTGCGTGGCGGCGGCGGCGCAGGCCGACTTGCCGCGTGATAAACATCGTTTATGGTCGCGACCGCTGGTGGCGCTGTTGTTCTTCTTGCAGCCGATGGTGCGGGGATGGGCGCGTTACCAAGGCCGGCTTGCCTTCGGCCCCACTCCAACCGTTGCCGAGGACAGCCTGGAGTCTCTGGCGTTGAAAGACCGGCCTGAAGCGGCACAACAGGTGGAATACTGGACTGAGACTCCCATGGACCGGGTCGATTTCGTGCGGCGAATATTGCGCAGACTCGATCAGCAAGGCTGGGAGATCAAGGCCGACGTGGGTTGGAGCAACTTTGACATGGAAATTTACGGCAGCCGGTGGTCTCATCTGCAACTGGTCACCGTGGCCGAACCGCACGCGGGAGGAAAACAGCTTTTGCGCTGCCGTTTGCGCATGGCGTGGTCGCTTTCAGCCAAGGTGGCGCTGTTTGCCATGCTGGGTTTCGAGGTGGTTGTCTGCGGTTTCGTCTGGCACACTCTCTGGCAGATTTGGTTTCTGCTTTTGACCATTCCCGCTTTCGCCTGGCATGTGAAATATGACCAGCAACATTTACAACGCATGATTTCGGTCGTGCTGGATGACATAGCCCAAAAAAACGGAATGATAAAAATCAAGCGGGCGGACAAAAGTAAAACGCCCTGAAATAATTTGATATGCGAGAATATCACCGGCTATTGCAACTCGTTCTAACGCAGGGAAAATTCAAACCGGATCGGACCGGCACCGGCACCCTTTCGGTATTTGGCGCGCAGGCGCGTTTTCCGCTGGCTTCCGATTTTCCACTGCTGACCACGAAGAAGCTGCACCTGAAATCAATCATTTACGAATTGCTGTGGTTTTTGCGCGGCGACACCAACATCAAGTATTTGAACGAACACGGGGTGAGCATCTGGAATGAATGGGCCGATGCCGATGGGAATTTGGGCAGGGTCTATGGCGCCCAATGGTGCGACTGGCGCACGGCCGACGGCCGGTCCATCAACCAAATTGATTCCGTCATCGGGCAGATCAAACAAACCCCGGACAGCCGGCGGTTGATGGTCAGCGCCTGGAACGTGGGGGAGATCAAGGACATGGCTCTTCCGCCTTGTCATGCACTGTTTCAATTTTTCGTGCAGGACGGCGAATTGAGCTGCCAACTTTACCAACGGAGCGCGGACTTGTTTCTTGGGGTGCCCTTTAACATTGCATCCTACGCGTTGCTGACCTTGATGGTGGCGCAGGTTTGCGGTCTCGAGCCGGGGGATTTTGTCCACACCTTCGGCGATTTGCATCTTTACAACAACCACCTGGAGCAGACGAAATTACAATTGTCGCGCGAGCCGCGCCCGCTGCCGCAAATGAAATTGAATCCTGCCGTCAAAAATATTCACGACTTCAAGTTTGAGGATTTTGAATTGACCGGCTACAACCCGCATCCGTCGATCAAGGCGCCCATCGCGGTTTGACACACTTTGTTAAATGCGGAATCGCCAACACCCCGCTTACGCAGGATGTTGGCGATTCTCGTAAATAGGATGTTTAGGGCGCCTGATTGGTCAACGACCCACAACCAGAATGTCGAGGAAGCCTGGACCGCCGCCGCGTTGACGGCCATTCGTCGGAGGGGCAACCGGGGCCGCACCTGGCACCGGCTCGGTGGTGATGAGAATGATATGGTTGTTCCGGGTGTCCAACGCGCAGGTTTTGGCGCTCGATTTGGTGGCCACCGTTTGCTCCACTTCAAAACTCGTCGGGCTATTTTCCTTGATGATGGTCAGGGTGCCATCGCCTTGCGAACTGAAGGCTTCCATGGTGTTGGGATTAAATCCTCCGGTGTCTGTGCCTTTGCCGATGGGCAGAGCGGCCATGATTTTTCCATCATCCGCGCCCATGATGACGCAGGTGGCGGGATCGTGGCACATGGCGAACAAGATGCGGTTTTTCACATCAAAACCCAGGCCGGCCGGGCCGCCGCCTTTGCCGCCGAGTGAATAATGCCCGGTGCATTTGAGCGCGTTGGCATCGACCACGGCAATCTGATCCTTGTCTTCCAAGTCAATGTAAACATGCCCTTTCCCGTCGCTGACCGCCTGTTCGGGCGCGCCGCCGAGATCAACCGTGCCGGCAATCGAGCCATCTGCGGCATCCAGCGCTGTCACATTCGGCGCTTCGTGGCTGAGGATATAAACCCGTTTGGTGGCGGGTTCGAATAAAATTCCGTCTGGACGTCCCTCCACCTTGATGGACTTAATTGTCGCCAGGGTGGTTGTGTCAAACATGGTAATGGGGTTCATGCTGCTAAAGCCGTGGCGGGTAGCGGGGTCAACCGCCACGCCGTGACCGCCGCTGTTCGTCACCGCGCCGACGGCCTTAAGGGTATCCAGATCAAAAACCAGAATCTGGTTTCCCCTCGGCACATAAATCCGCCGCCCATCATTGTCGGCGTAGACATAATCAATCCGGCCCGATCCCATGGTTTGGGACGAATTGATGATCTTGTAGTCTCCGCCGGTCGAAGCAGTCTGGCTAAAACCGAGCGGGGCGAGCATCCCTGACATTGCTGTGAGCAAGGCGAGAGAGAAGCAATTTTTGCAATTCATAATCGCGCATCGTGACAGACGGCAATGAAAGTTCCATGAAATAAACATGACAATTTTGTCATTGTTATATGGCCCTGTCGATGGCGCGCGGAATTTAATTTGCTGGCGATGAGTTGAAAAGAACATTAAAACGTGGCCCATGACTGTTCAAATGGAGACTGTTTCTTACGGCGGCTGGCCTCGCTGCATCCGGCTGGCCAACCAAAACATCGAATTAATCGCCACAACGGATGTCGGGCCGCGCATCATCCGGTTTGGCTTTATTGGCGCTCCGAATTTATTCAAGGAATTCGCGGATGTCGGCAAAACGGGCGGCGACACCTGGCACAATTACGGGGGGCACCGTCTTTGGCATGCGCCCGAGGCAAGGCCCCGCAGTTACGGCCCCGACAACGGTCCAGTGCAACATACTTGGAATGGCTCGACCTTAAAACTGATTCAACCCATCGAAACGGCGACCGGCATCCAAAAGGAAATCGACGTGACACTTGATCCCAAACGCAACCGCGTCACGGTTCATCATCAACTCACCAATAAAAATCAGTGGCCGGTGGAACTGGCTCCCTGGGCGTTGACCGTCATGCACGGCCCCGGACGCGCCATCCTGCCGCAGGAACCACCGTTGAGCGATTTGCTGCCTGTTCGACCGATGGGCATCTGGGGTTACACCAACATGGCCGATCCCCGCTGGAAGTGGGGCGCGAAGTTCATCCAATTGGCGAGCGATCCAGCAGCCAACACGCCGCAAAAAATCGGTTTGGGCAACACCCACGGCTGGGCGGCTTATGCCAAAGATGGACAAGTGTTCCTGAAACGCTTTCCATTCGTTCCCGGCGCAGTCTATCCAGATTTTGGTTGCAACACGGAATGCTACACCCGGGGCGACATGCTTGAAGTCGAGAGCGTCGGTCCGTTGGTGAAACTCGCTCCCGACGCCGTCGTGGAACATACAGAAGTCTGGTATTTGCACAAAGCCGCCGTGGGCCAATCCGATGACGAAGTGGGAGCCGCACTGGCGTCGCTTCTGACTCAAAGCGTTTAAAAAAAGAAGCGCGGTTGCGGGGCGGCCATGTTAGCATGGCCGGGATGTTAATTGACCTTAAACGTTCGGATTACGCCAGCGACAAGCTTGAACGGGAGGATTTAAAATCCAGCCCGTTTGAGCAGTTCAAACTGTGGTTTGAGCAGGCTTGCCAGAACAACGTCGTTGAACCCAATGCCATGAGTCTCGCCACGGCGGGAGCGGATGGCCGTCCATCGCTTCGCACCGTTCTGCTCAAAAGTTACGATGAAAAGGGCTTTGTCTTTTTCACCAATTACGAAAGCCGGAAAGCCCGTCAAATCAAAGAAAACCCCCAGGCATCCCTGCTTTTTCCGTGGCTGGCCTTGCAGCGACAGGTGATCGTCACCGGGGCGGTGGAAAAGGTTTCAACTGGCGAATCACTGGCCTATTTCCTAACGCGCCCGCGCGGCAGCCAGATTGGAGCGTGGGTATCGCAGCAAAGCTCAATCATCACCTCGCGCAAGCTGATCGAAATGAAGTGGGACGAAATACAACGGAAATTCTCCAAAGGCGAAGTGCCGCTTCCGTCATGGTGGGGAGGGTTCCGGGTGGTCCCGCGCGAGATAGAATTCTGGCAGGGCCGCGTCAACCGCCTGCACGACCGTTTTCTTTACACAGCCCAAGGCAACGGAGCCTGGACCATCGGCAGGCTGGCTCCATAGAAGTCGTCAGGACGCCGGCGGCGCATTGGACAGCCGGCGCTCCGTTTCCTTATCCAATTCCTGCACCAAATCATCACGGCCGCGGCTCAGGCCCAGCCGTTGAACCGCCTTTTCCGGTGTTAGTCCCTGCAGCAAGAGCAAGTCGTAGGCGCCAATGACGTCGAGGAGAATGATTTCCCGTTCACTTTGATCATCCACCCTCGTCTGGTGATGGGCGGGGACAAAGGAATCCTCGATCACGCCGTTTAAATCCGGCCAAAACCGGCTTTTATAGCTGTTTTCCATGTTGGCAGAGGGACGCGCACAAATTTGGACAGCAACAGTTGATTGATAATTCAATATAGCACACAAAATAGCAAAGCCAGGGATATTTTCTCCGTTCATTCGGCTTGCCAGTTGGCGCGCCAATGACAACAATGCCCAGATCCGCCAGGTAAAGAAATGGAACTGGAAACGATAAAACCGCCAAAGTCGTTGACTGACACCGGGGCGGCATACACACGCCGGGAGATGATCCGGCGCACAACGCGATATGCGGCCTCACTGGCGTTTGGTTTGGCTGTCACACCCCTCCTTGCATCGCCGGGCGATCGTGGTTTTAAAATTGGCGCCCCTGAATGGTCTTTGCGCAAAACCGATCCTTCCTGTTTCGAGGTGGCGCGCGCCATTGGACTTGACGGGGTTCAAGTCAATCTTGGCAGCGTTGCCGATCACATGCATCTGCGTCAGCCGGCGGTTCAGCGGGCGTATTTGAAAGCCGCCCGTCAGAACGGTCTGGCCATTGCCTCGCTGGCCTTGGCGGAATTGAACATCATCCCGCTCAAGAGCGATCCTCGCGCGGCGATTTGGCTGCTTGATTCGATGGCGGCGGCGCGGGCGCTTGGCGTGAAAGTGATTCTGGTTGCGCAGTTTTTCCACGGCGACCTCAAGGGCGACAAAGAGGGGATCGACCGCACGGTGGAAATACTGGGAGAACTTGCGCCGCGGGCCGAAAAGGCGGGCGTCATACTTGGTCTGGAAAACTATCTCAGCGCCCCGGAGAATCTTGATATTATCCAGCGGATCGGTTCTCCGGCGGTCCGGGTTTACTACGATTTGGGCAATTCCACGGACAAAGGCTACGACATTTATCAGGAAATCCGGCTACTCAGAGACGCCATCTGCGAATTCCACGCCAAGGACGGAGGTTTCATGCTGGGTCAGGGCCGGGTGGATTTTAATAAAGTTCGGCGGGCGATGGATGACATCAACTACCGGGGCTGGATGCAGATCGAAGCCGCCGCGCCACATTCGCTGGTCGATGACTACCGCGCCGACTTGAAGTTTCTCAAGGGAATTTTTCCTCCATGAACCGGACCGGCTTCCCGTCATGCCATGCCTCCCACCAAAAAATCTATGAGCAACGACACCTCAAACTGTTTTCCTAATACCCCTCTCACACGCCGAAAATTTCTGGCCGGGGCCGGTGTTTCGGCGCTGTCGCTCGCGTTTCCGCGGGTGTCGAAAGGCGCGGAGAGCGATCCCAAAATCAACATCGGCCTTATTGGCTGCGGCGGACGCGGGACGTGGATTGCAGACCTATTTCTTAAAAACGGCAATTACAACCTGGTAGCGGTGGCGGACTATTTTCCAGACAAGGCGGACGCGGCGGGGGGGAAATTCCAAGTGGATAAAGCCCGGCGCTTCACCGGTCTTTCCGCTTATCGGCGCCTGCTTGAACAGAAACTGGACGCGGTGGTAATTGAGTCGCCGCCCTATTTTCATCCCGAACAGGCGGCGGCGGCGGTTGAGGCAGGCAAGCACGTTTATTGCGCCAAGCCGGTTGCGGTGGATGTGCCCGGTTGCCAGACCATGGCCGAGAGCGGGCGCAAAGCCACGGAGAAGAAACTGGTCTTTCTCGTTGATTTCCAGACCCGCGCCCACCCGTCCTACCAGGAGGCGGTGCGCATCGTGCATGCGGGGGGAATTGGCAAAATCATATCCGGCGAAGCCTCGTATCAAACCGGCGACATTTGGAGCGGGATGGACACGCTGATCAGGAACCACCCGAATGACCCCGAAATCCGCTTACGCGCGTGGGGAGCGGACCGCATCCTGTCCGGCGACATCATTACTGAGCAGAACATTCACGCGTTGGACGTGGCTTCCTGGATTTTGGATGCCGCGCCCCTAAGCGCCTGCGGGGCAGGGGGGCGCAACCGTCCGCCGCTAGCCAACGGCATATGTGACAATTTTTCGGTGATCTTTGAGTATCCTGATGACGTGCGTCTGACATTTAACTCCAAGCAGATGGGCAAGTTTTGGGACGATATTCAATGTCGCGTCTATGGGAGGGAGGGGACAATTGACACGCATTATTTCGGGGTTGTGAAAGTTCTGTACGACGACGCTTACAACGGCGGCAAGATGATCAACCTCTACACAGACGGCGCCGCCAATAACATCGCCGCGTTTTACAAGGCAGTCACTTTGGGTAATTATTCCAACGCAACTGTTGAGCCCAGTGTGCGGAGCAACCTGGTCGCCATTCTCGGTCGCAGCGCGGCCTATCGGCGCGCCGAAGTCACCTGGAACGAAATGTTTAAGAAGAACGAAAAGTACGAACTCAAATTGACAGGGCTGAAAACCTGACCATCCAGGCACGATGAATACCGAACAATTATATCAAGAGCGCCTGGCGCGGTATGTCACCGCCATGCGCAACGAAAAGCCCGACCGCGTCCCCATTCGCCCGTTCGTGGCCGAGTTCACGGCCAAGTATGCCGGATTCACCTGCCAGGAGGTGGCGCATGATTACAACAAAGCGTTTGAGGCCGCGCTGAAATGCGCCCGCGATTTTGATTGGGATGCCGTGGTGCCGAGTATGGTTTATGTGTGGACGGGCCTGACCCAGGCCGCCGGATTGCGATATTACGGCATCCCCGGTCTGGATGTGCCGCCCACCACCAGTTTCTGTTACATTGAGCCGTCCGAGGAAGAGGCGTTCATGAAGGAGGATGAGTATGACGCGCTCATCGAAGACCCGACCGGTTTTCTTTACAACGTCTGGCTGCCCCGGGTTTCCACGGAAGCGGGCCGGCTGGGGGAACGCGGGTCGTATCGCAACAACCTTTCATTGGTCAAAGGCGCGATGGCGATGATGTCCTACTTTTACGCCTTTGGCCCGCAAATTGGCCGCATGCGCGCGGAAAGCGGGACGGTTCCGGCCATTGCGGGCATATTCAAATCCCCGTTTGATATCATTGGGGATAAACTGCGCGGTTACATTGGTTTGACCATGGATATGGCGACGCAGCCCGAAAAGGTACTCAAGGCTTGCGAGGCACTCATGCCGCATCTATGTCGTGTGGGTTTGACCACGGCTGACCCAAACAAACAAGTGCCGATAGGGTTTTGGATGCATCGGGGCTGCGTGCCATTCGTCACGCCGGCCCAGTTTAAATCCCATTACTGGCCGACACTGCGACCGATCATTGAGGAGTTCTGGAAACACGGTCAGCAAACCTTGTTTTACGCCGAGGGCAATTGGAATTGGCATTTGGATGATTTCGCCCAACTGCCGGACAGATCCATCGTCTATCATGTGGATCGCGGCGACATCTTTGAGGCTCACCGGAAATTGGGGCACAAGTTTTGTCTGAGCGGCGGCATCCCAAATGTCTTGTTGAGTTATGGCAAGCCCAGGGAGATTCGCGAGTATTGCAGGAAAGTGATCGAAGGCGTTGCCGCTGACGGCGGTTATATCATGGATGCCAGCGCCATCATGCAGGATGACACCAGCGTCGAAAATGTCCGCGCCATGACCGAGGCCGTGCATGAATTTGGCGGTTACCCCTCCAAATCCGGGTCCTTCTCCAGTCTGGCTCCGGCGCAAACACCCGCCTCGGTGGCCGCGCGTCCGTTGCTTCAAGGGATGTCGGGGCAGCCCTCGCCGCGGATCGCCCCCGGCGTCTGCTTTCCGTGGGAAGACAAAGTCCGGGAACTGCCGGTCATCAAAGGCGACGCGGCTCTTTTACGCAACGTATGGGAGAATATTGACGGCATGGCCAACTCCTATATCTGGCAACTGTTGTTGAGTTTTTGAATTGGAGGAAAACGAATGAACGCGAGCCATTTCAACTGTCAACCATTCAACCGGCGGGAGGGTTCATGGATTTCGCCCATTTTGACCCGCCGCAATTTTCTGGGCAAAATCGCGGGGGCGACAGCGGCGCTCTCAGCCTTGGGCGCATGGCCGGCGTTGGGCGCTGAACCGGAAAAGTTCAAACGCAAAATCAAGCTTGGACTGGTCGGCTGCGGAGGGCGGGGGAGTTGGATTGCCAACTACTTCAAAGCTCACGGCGGTTACGATATCATGGCTGTGGCGGATTATTTTTCAGAAGCGGCCAAACGTTGCGGAAGCGCATTGGGGGTGGACGCGGCGCGGCGGTATTCGACTTTATCCGGCTACAAGCGGCTGTTGGAGTCGGGTGTTGAAGCGGTTGCGCTGGAAACGCCTCCCTGCTTTTTTTCGGAACACGCGGCGGCGGCCGTGGCGGCGGGGATGCATGTTTACATGGCAAAACCTGTCGCCGTCGATGTTCCGGGCGCGCTTTCGATTGAAAACACCGCCAGAGCGGCGGCGGCCCGGCAACTGTGTTTTTTTGTTGACTACCAGATGCCAACCGATCCGGCGAATCAGGATGTGGCCGGCCGGATTCATGCGCCTGCCTTCGGACGGATCGAGCAAGTTCAAACCTATGGCGTGGGACCGGGCTTTCCCGATCCCGTCAAAGAATCCACCATTGAGAGTCGTCTCCAGCATTTGGTTTGGGTAAATGACATTGAGATTGGGTGTGATTATATTGGCAACTATGACATTCACGCGATTGATGCGGCGTTGTGGGTCATTGGGGAACGGCCGGTCGTGGCGATGGGCGGTTCACGAATCTGCCGGCCTAATCCGCACGGTAACAGCCATGACGTCTGTTCCGTGATTTACGAATATGCCAACGGCGTGGTTCACAATCATTTTGGGCAGGCGCTTTCCAAGCTGGCCCGCAATGAGCTTAGTTGCCGCGTGAGCGGCGCAAATGGGAACGCGCTGTTGAACTACTGGGGCGCGGCCACCTTGCGCACCTCTGAAGAGGCGGTGAACAAGGATGTTGAAAATCTTTATGAAGCCGGCGTGATCCGAAATGTGGCCGGTTTTTATCAGGAGGTGACCGGAACCCGGCCCCGGAGCGACACCGCGCGCCGCGCCGTGGATGGCGTGCTGGCCTGTATCCTGGGTCGCGAAGCCGGCGCGCGCCATGGCCGGCTAACCATGAATGAGCTGATCCGGGAAAACAAAAAACTGGAGCTGGACATGGCGGGATTGAAATCATGATGGCGTTGATTTTCCAAGCCACCACAAAAACAAATGATGACTTCCCGTGAACGTGTATTGAATCTATTGGAGGGCAATCCGGTGGACCGGACGCCCGCCATGCCGGTCACCATGATGTGGGCCGCCGATTTGATCGGCGCAAAATATCATGATTACGCGACACGCGCCGAAATTCAGGCGGCAGGCCAGATTGCGGCCGCGAGCCAGTTTGGCTTTGACCATGTGTCGGCCATATCCGACCCGTGTTGCGAGGCGTCCGACCTGGGGGCGGACATTTTTTATCCTCCGGACGGGCCACCCGCGATCATTGAGGCAAAGGCTTTGATTGACAATCCGTCCGCATTGCCGGGCCTGTCTGTTCCCGATCCGCACAAACCCGGCAGCCGCATGGCTAATCGCATCGAAGCGGTGCGCATCCTGCGTCAAAAAATCGGCAACACACATCTGGTCGAGGGCTGGGTGGAGGGGCCGTGCGCGGAAAGCGCCGATTTGAGGGGCATCAACACCTTGATGATGGATTATTACGACAACCCGGAGTTCGTTCGCGACCTGGCAGACTTTGTTGCCGGCGTTGCCTTGAAGTTTGCCATCGCGCAGCTTGAAGCCGGGGCCGACATTATTGGCGTGGGCGATGCGGCGGCGTCGCTGATCAGCCGCGAAACTTACGACGAACTTGTCCTGCCTTACGAGAAGCGGCTGGTGGACGGCATTCATGCTGCCGGCGGGCGGGTGCGGTTGCACATCTGCGGACGCACCCTGCATCTGGCCGACGCCATGGCCGGACTCGGTTGCGAGATTGTGGATTTGGACACGGCGGTGGACATGCGGTCCGCCCGCGCCGCGATGGGGCCTGACCAGGTTTTGCTGGGCAATGTGCATACGGTTAATGTGGTCAAGAACGGCGCGGTCTGGGACATGCGCCAGGCGCTGGCCAAATGCCGCGCCGATGCCGGATCGGCTTGGATCGCGGGCGCGGGCTGCGAAGTACCCCGGAATTCGCCGGCGGAAAACGTGCGTTGCTTTGCCGAGGCGGGGAGATGACATTGGAGTCATGAGTTCTTCACCTCATGCGGAGCAGCCTTCGCTTGGCGCGCCGAAAATCGTTTTGCTGGCCTGCGCGGTGCTTGAGCGCGAAATCGCCCTCCATGGCGGGACGGCGCGCCACATTGTGGAGACGCGTCTTTTTGAGATGGGGTTGCATGATCAGCCGGACCGTCTTCGCGCCATCTTGCAGGAAAACCTGGATGCTGTGGACCAGCGGACGGACATTGAGGCGGTTGTGCTGGCTTACGGTTTGTGCGGACTTGGCATAGCAGGGTTGCGTCCGTTGCGTCATAAGCTCGTCGTTCCACGCGCGCATGACTGCATCACGTTGTTCATGGGCAGCAAGGAAGCCTACGCCGCGCATCAGAAACGTAGTCCCGCCTGTTATTACTACACCCCGGGCTGGAATCGCGGACGACGGGTGCCCGGCCCGCAGAGACTGGAAGCGATGCGAGTCGAACTTGGGGCCAAGTATGAGCCGGAGGATGTGGAGTTTCTGATTGAGACAGAGCGCGAACAGTGGGCTTTGCACAACACGGCCACGTATATCGACCTTGGCACGGACGACGCCAAGGCGGAGGCGGATTACGCCCGGAAATGCGCCGGCGAGCTGGGGTGGAAGTTTGAGCATTGCCAAGGCGATCCGGCCTTGCTCAAAGATTTGCTTCTGGGCAACTGGGACGCCGAACGTTTTCAAATCATCGAACCCGGAATGAAACTGGCGCATGTGCCGGACGCGACCATTATGCGGGCCGAACCGGTAAAAACTGCGTTGCCATGAATGATTTTCCTGCCATTCCGTTGCTGGAACACCGGCCCTACGACCGGATTCGCGAACTGTATCTTCTGCAAGAACCGACGCTTCTGGCCGCCATCCGGCGCGGGGATCGGGGCGAGGCCCGGCGCATCATTAATCATGTGCTTGTGCATATTTACAGCGCGGGCGAAGAACGAAGCGATTTGCTCAAGGGCCTGCTGCTGGAATTGGTGGTGATGATTTCGCGCGCCGCAGTCGAGGCGGGCGCGCTGCAGTCCGATGTGCTGGGAATGAACTTTCGCTCCCTGACCGAATTGGCTGTGATCAGCGATGACGAGGATTTGGCGGCATGGCTGCGGAAGACATTGGAGCACGTCATTTCCACCATCGAAAAGCAGAAGGACTTCACGCCGCCTCTGCTTGTGGGCAAAGCCCTCGGTTTCATGCGCCAGAATTTGCATCGTGACATTTCGCGCGACGAGGTGGCGCGGCACGCCGGAATTTCGCCCAGCCATTTCTCGCGCCTGCTTAAAGAGCGGACCGGGCGGTCCTTCACCGAGTTGCTCCGGCAATGCCGTCTGGATATGGCCTGCGACTTCCTTCTGCGCACGGAAAAGTCCCTGGCAGAAATCGCGGCGGATTGCGGTTTTTGCGATCAAGCCTATTTCACGCGGGTTTTTCGGGATGTGAAGAATGTCACGCCAAGACAGTTCCGCGAGGCCAATAAGGCGGAGCACGGGAACACAAAACAAACGCACCGGATTACAAGACCCCGCGACGGCAAGATGGCAGCCTGCTTCCATGATGAATGAACTGCATCCGCTTACCAAAGCCATTATCGCCGGGCAACGCAAAGAAATTGCCAGCCTGATCCAACAATGTCTTGCCGCCGGGGAGAAGGCGGGCGACATCGTCGAAAAACGGCTCGTGCCGGGTATGATGGAAGTAGGGGAGAGGTTCAAGCGAAATGAAATCTTCGTCCCCGATATGCTGATCGCGGGCCGGGCGATGAAGGAAGCCTTGAAGATTTTGGAGCCTCTGCTGGTGGAGGCCGGGGTGAAACCGGAATATCGCGCGGTCATCGGAACAGTGGAAGGCGATCTGCACGACATCGGCAAGAACCTCGTCGCAATGATGTGGAAGGGGGCCAACATTGAAGTCATTGACTTGGGCGTCAACGTGCCTCCGGCCAAGGTCGTGGCCGCCATCCAACAGCACAACCCCCAGTTGGTGGGGTTGTCAACTTTGCTGACCACGACGATGCCCGCCATGCGTGACACGGTCAAAGCCATTCGCGATGCCGGGTTGGCGGTCAAGGTGGTGGTGGGCGGCGCGCCTACCACGATGGAGTTTGCGAAAGAAATTGGCGCGGACGGCTATTCGCCGGATGCCGGCAGCGCGGTGGATGCGGCCATGGCGTTGTTGCAGGGCGGGAAATAATTGGCAATTACTGGAAAGATTTTCATGCATTACCAATCCCTGTCCATCTCCGATCCGGCCGACCTGATTTTCGGTCTTGCTCCCAAACCCGTCACCACCCGCAGCGGGATGGTCATTGGCGGAGGCACAGTCTATCCGGAACTTAATTTCACCCTGCCGCCGATGAGGATCGACGCCGCCACCATGCCGGAAGTGCGGCGCAATTATGAGCAAATCATTGAGGGCGCATTGCGGCGCGCGGCGGAATTGGAAGCACCCGGCGTGGTGATCGAATTTGAGACCTTGCCGCCGATGACCGAACATCCGGCCTGGGGACTGGACATCGTGAAGACGTTGCTCGACGGCATGCAGCACGAGAAAGACCGCACCGGGTTGAAGAGTGTTTTGCGCATGACGCCCAACGACAATCGAGAGTTTGAACGGCCGCCCTTGATGCGGCACGGCTATTACTGGGAGACGATGCTGGAGTTGTTCGACGGTTCGGCGGCGGGGGGGGCGGAGTTGTTGAGCATTGAGTCGGTCGGAGGCAAGGAATTGCATGACGATGCCCTGGTCAACGGCGACCTTGCGGCCAGTCTTTTCTCGCTCTGTATTTTGGGCGAGCGCGACATGCGTTTTCTCTGGACGCAGCTTAACAAGATAGCGGACAAACGCGGCGTGAAATGCGCGGGTGACACCGCTTGTGGTTTTGGCAACACCGCCATGGTGCTGGCCGAACAGAAAATGATTCCACGGGTGTTTGCCGCTGTTGTGCGAGCGATCACCGCTGTTCGCTCGCTTGTTGCTTACGAATGCGGCGCGGTGGGGCCGGGCAAGGATTGCGGCTATGAGAATCCGATTCTTAAAGCCATCACCGGCTATCCGATGGCCATGGAAGGCAAGACATCCGCTTGCGCGCACTTGAGTCCGATGGGCAATCTGGCCGCCGCCTGCTGCGACACCTGGTCCAACGAGTCGGTGCAAAACATCAAGTTGCTTGGCGGCATGGCGCCGACTTGTTACATGGAGCAACTTGCCTACGATTGCCGGTTAATGAACACGGCCCGCTCCCACGGGAAGGAATCCGCCCGGCAGCTCCAACGCTGGCTGGTGGAATCCGACGTGGCGCTGGATCCGCAGGCGTTCATCATCTCGCCAGCGTCCGCTGTGGAACTGGCCAGGGTTATCGTGGCGAGCGACTCGCATTATCACGCCGGCGCGGCTGTGGCGCGCAAGGCGGTGGAGTTGCTGCGTGCCGCGCACAGCCAGGGAAAATTACATGTTGCGCCCAATGAAGTCGCCTGGTTTGACACCATGCAAGACGTGCTGGATGAACTGCCGGAAAGCGAATCAGAATTCATCGCCCGGCAACTCGCCTTGGCCGACCGTGCCCGTTTTCTGCCGGCGGAATACGGCTTGGAAGCCTGAGGGTTGCCTGGATTTGGAGATCATCCATCACTGACCGGCAGCGGTATCCGGTATCTGGCGCCGCTGCCGCGTTGTTAGGCATTCTGAGGCGCTTTTGCGCCTTGGCCGCGCATATCATTTGCTTTGATGTTCTGCGCTATTGAAACCAGGTGAGGCACTCGGGTAACACGTCCTTTCTTGGGGAATCAATTTAAGAACACCACACCTCTTTGGAAGTTAACGCAAAAGTATAAAACCAGGTTTGACCACTTTTCTTTTCCCTTTTTTGTGTCATGTCTTGAAATCAGATTTGAAGGCATTGAATATAGCGGTATGGATCGGCTGACGCTATTTGGATTATTTGCGGTAACTGCGATGCTGGTTTTTTACGCACTTGAGGCTCGCAGCCGATGGTTCGTTTTGGCTTTTGCTGTGGCCTGCGTCCTCGGATCAATTTACGGGTTTCTTCAAGGAGCGTGGCCTTTCGGGGTTGTCGAAGCAATTTGGTCGTGTGTCGCATTGCGACGTTGGTGGCTTGCCGCTCATTAATCGATATGGATTTTGGCTTTGCTATCCGTTACGTTTTCAGCGGCGGATGGGTTGCCGCGACGATTCTTTGGTCCTGATCCAACATGAGAGTGACCGGTTCCACTTCGCCTACTCTACCGAAGCGTTCGAAGCGTTCCTCCTGAAATCAGTGGCGGCGCTTCTGCTGCAACAGCCATTGATACACCTCTGGATTGTCGTAGGTTTGGGGCCAGGCATCGTGGCCGGCATTGGGATAAATGGTGAATTTCACGTTGCCGCCGGCGGATGTGACGGCGTTGACCATTTGCCGCGCCCGCTCAACCGGCACCACCGGGTCTTTCGCGCCGTGGAAAACCCAGATGGGAAGATCGGCGAGTTTTTTAGCTTCGTCCGGGTTGCCGCTGCCGCAGACCGGGACGATGGCGGCGAACCTCTCCGGGTGCGCGATGGCAAACGCCCAGGTCGCGCTGCCTCCCATGCTTGCCCCGGTCAAATAGATGCGGTCTTTGTCCACGCGATATTTGCGGATGACGTCGTCCAAGAAGGCGTTGAGCGCGTCCAGGTTCCAACTGCGGACGGGGTTTTGCGGCGAGACGAGAATGAAGGGGAAGTCAGGCTTGGATTCGACGATTTTGGGTGGGCCGAGTATTTTAACCCTTTCCATGTTGGTGCCGGCGTCGCCCGCTCCGTGCAGAAAAAGCATTAGCGGCCAGCGTTGTTTGTGTTTGCCGTAACCTTCGGGCAGGAACAGGAAATAATTGAATTTGGCGGTTACTTTGATCTCGGCTTCGAAGTGTTTGATTTGCTGGAGACTGGCGGGGGCAGGTTGTGCCATGACTTGGACGACCATGGCCGAGAGGTGGAGCAAGATGATTAGCAGTAAACGTTTTTTCATTTGGATGTCTTGTCAATATGGCTTTGTGTCCTGATCGCGACCTTGGGGATTAAATCACCTCCAGATCCGTTGCCTCCACTTTCACAGCCGCAGCCTGGCCGATGAAATCAAGCCGCAGGAGCACGACGTTCATGCCGCGGCGTTGTTCCACCCATCCTTCAATTCCGCGCAGAGGCCCGTTTTTGATTTTTACCCGCATGCCTTCTCCAATGCGGGGCGCCAGGCGTATTTCCAATTCAGTTTCCAGCGCGCACAGCACATCTTCAAGCTGGCGGGCAAAGAGTTCCTGGTCGGCGACATCGAGCAGGTTGGCCAGATAATCGCTTCGATAAATTTTTTCGCGCAGCCCTGCCCGGATGCGCAGAAAGACATAACCGGGAAAGAGCGGTTTTTGAAACACCACCGTTTTGCCTCGGTACTTGTGAGCGGCGCGATAAAGGGGCAGGGTGGCGGACAGCCCTTCGCGCCCGCAAAATTGCGAGAGTTTTTTTTCGCAACGCGGCCTGGTATGCGCGACAAACCAAAGCAAATCGGTCATGCCATAGCCTGTTCACTGGACAGTGCGGGTCAAGACTCTTTTTCAAAACCGAAGCAAAAGGGGATATTTGGAATCGCAATTTTTTTCGAGAACTTTTCCGAATCGACTTGCCTCTTATTTGGAATCTGGCAAAGTGGACGGCGGATGGAATGTAGTGGGCTGGATTTGCAGACTGTGTTTTGCTCAAGTCGTCCAGTTGCGGTATGTTTTGTCAACGCAGCTCGTTGGTAACGGATGGTTGCACCCATAGCTCAATTGGATAGAGCATCTGACTACGGATCAGAAGGTTATAAGTTCAACTCTTATTGGGTGCACCACTTAATCAACGACTTACGCAAGTTCCGCTTCTTCTGGAAAAATCAATTATACCACTGGTTATACCACGATTTCTGACGGAAGCCGGTGGGGTAGCGGAAAGCGGGGGGTGGGTCATCTACGGTCCAAGGGGAGCCGCTTCGGTATAAACACGGCGATATTTATTACCTGCGCAAGCGGGAGGACGGGGACAACTCACAGGCCAGGGCTTTAATTTGCACCACGACTTCCGGGGGGGAAAGACCGGGGGCGACCCGGTCGGGGGAGTTTCTCCAATTCCGCCAGGCGTTCGGTGAAGAAACTCCATCTTCAATCCCCCGCATTTTTTCTGCCTGCGTCAAGAAAACATACTTGACAAAAACGGGGGCGAAACGCGTAATGCCTTGTAAACACGGGGGATATTTTTTTAAAGAAAAGGGTTACGGTTAGCTCCTCTTTTCCCCCCATTTGTGCCAAAATGCCCGCCAGTCAGAAAAATGAGCAACGAATCAACAACTCGCGCCCTGTCCGCCATAGCCTTGGCGACGGCGGACGCCGACCAGTCCGGCCGACCGGCTACCAACCCGCAAAGCAGGCCAGCCTTCTGCCGCTCCGGAAGTTCCATCTCCCCCCGTTCACCGTCGTTCCACGCCGCCCTTCACGAAGCCGTAACAGTTAATAACAGTTACGGCAAGTGTTACAAACGCAAGAATGGCTCGAACCTGGTTTTGGTCGTAACACCTGTTTTTACAATTAGTTACAACAAACCAGGCGATGGACCCGTAACACTTGTAACGTTACCATAACACATCTCTCTATTGCGAACTGAACATCTTCTATTTCCAATCTTCCATCTTCCTTGGTACGGTGATGCTCCGCTGCAGCCCTGGTTATTCCGCTCATTTACAGCCGGTTCCAGCCAAAACCGGCGGAGATTTCAGGGGAGAATGTGCGGCGAATTAGGCGGTCTGGTTACTTTTGTGCAACTTTCGCTGCTTGACTTTAGCTTCCAGTATTTAAGAATCGACGGCTCATGACATACGAAATGATTCGTAATCGAAGTTGGTTCGGCGGCAAGCCGGCTCAGATCTAAAATGCAAAAGACCGCTCTATTATTTGCCGGGCAGGGATCCCAATATGTCGGAATGGGCCGGGATTTGGCCCAAAAGTATCCCACCGCCAAAGCATGGTTTGACCGCAGCCGGGAAATTCTGGGCATTGATCTGGCTTCCATCTGTTTTAATGGGCCGGAAGAAGAATTGATCCGGACGGAACACGCGCAACCAGCCATTTTTCTGATGAGTTGGATCGCGCTGCAATTGCTGAAAGAGCAGGCGCCGGGAATCGAATTTCAGGCGACGGCGGGTTTGTCGCTGGGCGAATTGACGGCTTGCACCGCTGCCGGCGTGTTCGCGCCCGAGGATGGGTTGAAGGTGGCGCGTCAGCGCGGACGGTTCATGCAGGAGGCCTGCGAGTTGCGTCCGGGTTCCATGGCGGCCGTGCTGGGGTTGGATGAACAAAAATTACGCGCCGTTTGCGCGGAGGCCGATGTGGACATCGCCAATCTCAATTGCCCTGGACAAATTGTTATTTCAGGCGAGACGGACAAAATTACCAAAGCGGCTGAATTGGCCAAGACCGCCGGCGCGAAACGAGCCGTGATCCTGCCGGTGGCGGGCGCGTATCATTCCCGCCTCATGGCCAGCGCGCAGCCGAAAGTGGCGAAGATGCTGGACGAAATGCCGATGAAAAAACCGGCCGTCACCGTCGTTGCCAATGTGACCGCCCGTCCGCACGGCGATCCGGCGGATATCCGGCAGCGGTTGATCGACCAGGTTGTGTCTTCCATCCGGTGGGAAGAATCCATTCGTTATCTTGTCAGCCAGGGATTCAGCCGGTTTATCGAACTGGGGCCGGGCGGCGTTCTGACCGGTTTTGTCAAACGCATTGACAAAAACGTCAAGGTTTATACTGTGGCGGACGTTCCCAGCCTCGAAGCGACCGTGGCGGCGTTGAAAAACGGAGCCGCATAGATTTATGGCCCAACTCGACAACCAAATTGCTGTCATTACCGGCGCCGGACGCGGGATTGGCCGGGCCATTGCCCTTAAATTTGCCGGAGAAGGAGCGGACATCGCCTGTGTCTCGCGCACGGCTGAAAATGCGGAAAAGGTGGCGGCGGAAGTTCGCGCCCTGGGACGCAAGGCTTGGGCTTATGCGGTGGATGTGTCCGATGCCGCCGCTGTGGCGGCCGCCGGCGAAAAAATCACCCAGGACGCCGGCAAAGTGGATATTCTGGTCAACAACGCGGGCGTGACCCGGGATGGTTTGATCATGCGCATGTCGGAAGCGGATTGGGACGCGGTCTTAAACACGAATTTGAAGGGAGCGTTCTTGTTCACCCAGGCTTTGAGCCGTGGATTCCTGAAACGGCGGTCCGGGCGCATCATCAACATTGCTTCCGTCATCGGATTGATCGGCAACGCAGGCCAATGCAATTACGCCGCGAGCAAGGCGGCCCTGATCGGTTTTACCAAGTCGATTGCCAAGGAATTTGCCTCGCGCGGCATCACTGCCAACGCGCTGGCGCCGGGATTTATTGAAACCGACATGACGGCGACGCTGACGCCGGAAATGAAGGCCGAACTGCTGCAACGCATCCCGTTGCGATCACTGGGGCAGGCGGGGGATATAGCGGAGGCGGCTCTTTTCCTGGTATCGCCGGGAGCGCGCTACATAACAGGTCAAGTGTTGACAGTGGACGGCGGAATGGTTATGTGAAATTTGAATTCTGCGCTGGACGATCAGGGTGGCAGCGGTTAGAACACAGGTCGTGTGTTGTGTGGAGGGATCGTCCGGGAAAATAATTTGAAAGAGGGCTTGACGCACTTTCAAGCATGGGGCATAGACACACACCAAATAGAAATGGAGTACAAAAATGGCTGAGAAAACAATTGAACAGAGAGTCAAAGACATCATCGTGGAACAACTCGGTGTCAACGCGGATCAAGTGACGCCTGAGGCCAAATTCATTGAGGACCTTGGAGCGGATTCGCTCGACACGGTTGAGCTCGTCATGGCCTTGGAAGAGGAATTTGGGAACGAAATCCCGGATGAACAAGCCGAGAAGCTGCAAAGCGTTGGCGATGTCATCAAATACATCGAAGACACCCAGAAAAAGTAGGCCCCTGCCACTTTACAGGGCGGCGTTTTTGCCATCGCCGCCCTTTTTTTATGGTCAACAACTGGACAGACCGCAGAGTAGTGGTGACGGGGTTGGGCGTGATTTCCTCGCTCGGCAGTGAAGCCGTCGCATTTTGGGATAACATCGTGGCCGGCAAGTGCGGCATTGATAAAATCACGTCCTTTGACGTTTCTGCTTTTACCTGCCGCATCGCGGCGGAAGTGAAAGATTTCGATGCCACGCCTGCGTTCCCATCCGCAAAGGATGTGCGGCGCGCCGATCGTTTTGCCCAATTCGCCGTATTCGCCGCCCATCAGTCGTTGCTGGATTCCCACCTCGACCTGGAAAAAACCAACCGCGACGATGTCGGGGTTTTCATCGGCTCCGGCATAGGGGGACTGCATACGGTGGAAGAACAGCACAAGATTTATCTGGCCAAGGGGCCGGGGCGTCTTTCGCCGTTCATGATCCCCATGCTCATTTCCAATATGGGTTCCGGCTTGTTTTCCATGTACCACGACTTGCGCGGCCCGAACCTGGCCACCTGCTCCGCCTGCGCCACCGCCACCCACGCGATCGGTGAAGCCTGGCGCACCATTAAAATGGGAGACGCCACCGTCATGTTCGCCGGGGGAAGCGAAGCTGCGATTGTCCCCTTGGGACTGGGCGGCTTTTGTTCCATGCGCGCCCTGAGTGTTCGCAACGACGATCCCCTGCACGCTTCGCGGCCATTCGACCGTGATCGCGACGGTTTTGTCATGGGCGAGGGAGCAGGGGTGGTTGTTTTGGAGGAATTGGAGCATGCCAAGGCTCGCGGAGCCAGGATTTACGCGGAAATTGTCGGCTACGGCAATACGGCTGACGCTCATCACCTGACCTCTCCGTCGCCAGCCGGCGAAGGCGCAGCCCGTTGCATGAAAATGGCCTTGCGCTCCAGCGGACTTAATCCGTCGGATGTTTCCTACATCAACGCCCACGGCACCTCCACGCCGCAGGGAGACGTCGCTGAAACACAGGCGATCAAGACCGTCTTTGGCGAACATGCCAAAAAAGTGGCCGTCAGCTCGACCAAAGGAGCAACCGGACACATGCTCGGCGCTGCGGGAGCGGTGGAAATGGCGTTGTGCGTCAAAGCAATCGAATGCAACATCGCCCCTCCCACCATCAATTTTGAGAACGCCGATCCGGAATGTGATTTGGATTACGTGCCAAACAAGGCCCGGGAGATGAAGATCGATGCGATCGTCAACAATTCCTTCGGCTTCGGCGGTCACAACGCATCCGTTGCGGCGCGGAAATACGACGGCAAATAAGGAGGGCTTCCGCCGTCCTTATTTGTTTGAATGGCCGGGGAGGAAAACCGCCGGCTCGCTTAGATTTCCATAACGGTCGAAGGCCATGACCTCCGCGACTTCCGTCGTCAACAACCCCGGCTTGGCCGGGATTGCGGCTTTGAATTGATTGCCGGGGAAAACTTGCATCGTCCAGTGTCCGTCCGTCTTTGTGCGAAGCACCCATTGCCAAACCGGGCTGGGAGTTCCCTTCCAACTCAACTTGATCTCGCGGCGGGTTTCCTTTGCCGTCAAAACCGGCCGGGCCGGGGCGGTTCTTCCGAGCCACGGATACGCCGGCGGCAGCGCCGGTTCCTCATAGGCAACGGCGCGCAACGCATCCCCCACGGCAGCATGACCGGCCATGAGAGACTTGCTGTGCCACAGAATTTCGCCCGACGCCCCGCCTTGGCGGCGGGCGGTCGCGATTTCATCGGTGGTCTCGCGTGCTTCATCTTCGACGCCCTTCCAACCATTGACCTTCATTCCGACAAACAAAAGGCGATGGTCGGTGTTTTGCGCGGCCCACCAATTGAGCAACGCCGAAAAGCTTTGCGCCTTTTGCGCCATCGGCCAATAAAGCTGCGGGGCAATGTAATCCACCCAGCCCTCGGCCAGCCACCTGCGGGAATCGCCAAACAGCTTGTCATTGGCATTGAACCCGGTGATTCCTTGCGGATGTTGGGGCTGCCAAATCCCAAAAGGGCTGATGCCAAACTTGACCCACGGCTTTTCCCGTTTGATCTCCCTATAGACCGTCCGCACGAAAGTATTGACCTGTTCCCGGCGCCAATCATTGCGCGACATTTTTCCGCCCTGTTTCAAGTAATGGCCCCATGAGGCGCCATCGGGGAATTCCATCTCGTCGCTGCTGGAGGGCGAAACCTTTTCCGGATAGGGATAAAAGTAATCGTCGAAATGCACGCCATCGATGTCGTACCGCCGCACCACATCCATGATGACCTTGAGGGAATAATCCTGCGTGCCGGGATCCGTCGGATCCAGCCAGAGATATTTGCCATAAGTCCGCACCAGTCCCGGATGGGTGACGCTGACGTGCTCGCGCGCCACGGACGATTTTGCGTCCCGCACCCGGGCGCGATACGGATTAAACCAGGCGTGCAGTTCCAGACCCCGTTGATGCGCCTCCTTGATGGCAAAGGCCAGCGGGTCGTAGTAAGGGCTGGGAGCCTTTCCCATCTGGCCCGTCAAATACTCCGACCACGGTTCGATCTTGGAATCGTAGATGGCGTCGCAGCACGGGCGCACCTGGAAAACGATGGCATTGAGATTGAGCTTTACGGCCTTGTCCATGATCGCGATCAACTCGGCCTTCTGTTCGGAGACCGGCAAATTGGGTTTGGACGGCCAATCCACGTTGTCCACAGTCGCCACCCAAAGGGCGCGAAATTCCCGTTTCACCCCGGGGTCCATTGTGCCTCTCAATTCCGGGGATCCACTGCCATTGGAGGGGAAGGAAAAGATGCCCAAGGCTAAAATGGCGACGGAAGACGCGCTGATTTGGAAAAAATGAGTCAGGTTCACAGTAAAAGAAAGTGTAAGTAATATTTTGCCGGCTGGCGACATTTTTAAATTGAAGCGGCGGCGGCGTACCGGCAGAGTCACGCCATGAGCGAAGGAAATATGTCCCAGTCCAAACTGTCTCCCACGGAGCCGCTGCCCGCCCCAACTCCAACCCAGCGGTTGATGTCGCTTGATGCGTTGCGCGGATTCGACATGTTTTGGATCATCGGCGCCGAGGAATTAGTTTCGGCGCTGAACAAACTGGGGCATCCCAAGGGTGACGGGGGGTTCTCGTTGATCGGAGGTATTGCGCGGCAGCTTGAACACTGCGAATGGGCCGGTTTTCACTTTGAGGACCTGATATTTCCCTTGTTCGTCTTCATGGCGGGTGTGTCGCTGGTTTTTTCGCTGACCAAGACCATCCGGCAGGAAGGCCGGGGCGCGGCTATCAAACGCATTGCCCGGCGGGGCATCCTGCTTTTCGCGCTGGGGCTGTTTTATTCGGGCGGTTTTACCAACAACTGGCCGGACATGCGGTTGATGGGGGTTCTCAATCGCATTGCGATCTGCTATTTCTGCGCGGGGTTGATATTTTGCTTCTGCAATCTGCGGGGGATGATCGCGATTTTTGCGGGACTTTTGATTGGCTATTGGGCGGTGGTTTCATTTGTGCCCATCCGTGACATTCAACTGGAAAAAACCGCCCTGCAAAACCTGGCGCGCGAACGCGGGGTGCCGGATGACGCAAAAGCGTTGTTCAACGCCACCACCAACCGTGTATCGGGCCATTTTGAACGCGGTTTCAACCTGCCGGACCATTTTGATTTTCAATATCTTCCCGGCCGGAAATACGACACCTACTTTGACCCGGAAGGTTGTCTCAGCACCTTCCCGGCCATTGCCACATGCCTGCTCGGCGTCTTTGCCGGCCTTCTCATGGCCAACCCGACGGTCAAAGATCCAAAGAAGGTGGTTTTTCTCGTGGGGGCGGGCGTGGCGCTCCTCGTGTTGGGGTGGGCTTGGAATGTTCAGTTCCCTGTAATCAAGAAAATCTGGACCTCCTCATTTGTGCTGGTGGCCGGCGGCTACAGCGCCTTGTTATTGGCCGCTTTCTTTTTGGTGGTCGATGTCTGGAAGATTCAGTTGTGGTGCCGGCCTTTTGTATGGATGGGGATGAATTCAATTACCATCTACATGACAGTGAACATCCTGGGTCATGACGGGTTCGGCAAGTTGAGCGCCCGTCTGGTCGGCGGCGATATTTATGGTTATCTCAACAACCTTTGGGCGGGCAGCGGGGATTTGGCGGTGGCTGTGTTGGGATTGGTCATGGCATTTTGGCTCATGCATTTCCTTTATCGCAGGAAAGTGTTTTTGCGCCTTTAACATTTTTTTCGCGGGCAATTTGGGCGGCTGGTTATTGCTTGAAACGGGCCGTATCCGGTGATTGAATGCATGAATGGTCACCGATTCGAATTCACCTTTTTTTGACGCCCGTTGTCCATCCCGGCGGGAATTTCTCCGCCAGACAGCCTTTGCTTTGGCGGTTGCGGCAGTCGAGATGCCTGCGGTGGCGCGCGCCATCGCTCCGGAAAGCGCCAACGGAGTGACCGGTCATACCCTCGTTGGCTCCAATATTTACGGCTGGGGCCAGTATGCGCAACGGGAACATCGACCCTTGGATGTTGAAGAAGTGATCTTGGCATTACGCGACGCGGGTTATGATTATCTGGAGGCATTTCTGGATGTGGCGCGACCGGATGAAAATGGACGGTTCGCGGACCGTCTCCGGGCCAAGGGTCTCCAACCGGTGAGTCTTTACACCGGGGCGCGGTTGCACGAGGCGGACAAGGCCAAGGAATCGGTCGCGCGGGTGCTTAAGGCGGCTGAAGTCTGTCATCAGGCCGGCTTTCAGGTTCTCAGTTGCAACGCGGATCCAATTGGCCGGGAGAAGACAGACGAGGAATTAAAAACACAGGCGGCCGCGTTGACCGACTTGGGGGAGGGTTTGAATTCTTTGGGCATGAAACTCGGCGTTCATCAGCACATGCCCGAGATGGCCAATCACGGCCGCGAATTTCATTATAATTTCGATCATACCAAGCCCTTCGTGGTGGGTTGGTGCTACGACGTTCACTGGGTTTGGAAAGGCGGGGTCATGCCTTTGGATGGATTAAAGCAATACGGAGAGCGGGTGGTGACATGGCATATCCGGCAGAGTCGCAACGGCGTTTGGTGGGAAGATCTTGACACAGGGGACGTCGATTACGCGGCGGTGGCGCAATATGCCCGGGAGCATAATCTGGCCCGGCGGTTCTCCGTTGAACTGGCGCTTGAGGCCGGCACAAAGATAACCCGCACGGTTGTCGAAAATCACCGGCGAAGCAGAGAATTCATCCGTCGCGTTTTTGAGTCCTGACCGGCATACAACAACTAAAAATACATATTCATGAATAGACGCCAATTTCTCCGTAAATCGGCCGTCGCGGCGGCAGTCATCGGGTTCCCCATGGTTGTCACGCCGGAAGTGCTCGGCCTTGGCCGTCGTCCCGGTCCGAACGACCGTATCCGGGTCGGGTTCATCGGGCTTGGCGGCCGGGCCAAATGGATTCTCAAGGTTGAAGCTTTGCCGGGGGCGGAAGTCGTGGCCGCCGCCGATTGCAACCTGAACCGGGTCAACGAAGCGGCCGGGCAGGTGGCGGGCGGTGACAAATGGCGGAAATATCAGAACCACCAGGAGATGCTGGAGAAGGAAAAGCTTGATGCGGTATTTGTGGAAACGACCACGCATGCGCGGGTGCTGATCTGCATTCATGCGATGCAGGCGGGATGCGATACTTATGTGGAAAAACCCCAGAGTCTGACGGTTACGGAAGGACGCACGTTGGTGAAAGCGGCCCACAAATACAAGCGGGTGGTGCAAACCGGTTCCCAGCAGCGGTCGATGCCAATCAACATGCATGCCAGCAAATTGGTGCGGGACGGCGCCATCGGTAAAATACATACCGTGATCACATGCAATTTTGCCGCAGGCCAGGTTTGGAAGCCCCGCGACACGCAGGACGTCATTCCGGCCGGTCTGGATTGGGATCAATGGTGCAACCAGACCGAGTTGCGGCCTTATGATTTGGAAATGTATAATGGCTGGGGAAAGTATGTCGAATTTGACGGCGGCGGGCAGTGTTGGGGGGTGACCGGTTGGGGCACGCACAGTCTTGACCAGGTTCAATGCGCCTTGGGCACGGATGACACCGGGCCGGTTGAAATCTGGCCGGAAGATCAGGGGCCGCACTGCAAAGTGACCATGTGTTACGCCAATGGCGTGCTGGTCAAGTTGGAAGGGGCCAATCGCGGGATGGAGGATCTGGGCGCGATTTTTATTGGCGACAAGGGGCGGATCGAGATTTTGCGGGGGGATTATACGTCGGATCGTCCGGAATTGCGCCAGAATGCGCCGCCCGTGACTCCGCAGGGAGCGAAAGAAGCGATTCCGCACATCACGAATTTTCTGGAGTGCGTCCGCACACGGAAGCCAACTCACGCCGGTCCTGAGATCGGCCATCGCGCCACGACGTTGTGTCATCTGGTCAACATTTGCCGGGTGGTGCAGCGCAAACTGCGCTGGAATCCCAAAAAAGAGCATTTTATCGGCGACGACGAGGCCAATCTGCTGCTTTCGCGTCCGCGCCGGGAAGGCTACGAACTGCCCAAAATCTAATCCAGTCGTTGACAAAACGGCCATATCCGCTACTGTTCTCAATTCCGATAGGAAATTGAGTTTAAAATATGCCGAATACAAAATCAGCCGAACGGCGTGTGCGCAACAGCGCCCGCAAGAACCTGCAAAATTCCACGGTGAAATCCCGTCTGCATAACCTGGAAAAGAAATACACCGACTTGCTGGGCGCCGGCAAAAAAGAAGACGCTGCGACGGCCTATCGGTCTCTGACTTCCGCGCTGGATAAAGCGGCCAAAACAGGCGTCATCCACAAGGCGCGCGCCAGCCGGTCAAAGTCGCGCCTGGCTGTGCGTTTGAACGCCGTCAAGTAGGCCTTATTCCCAGTAGAATTTCACGCACTGCAACTGCTGTCCGCCGCCCCCCGGGTTGCGGCTGACGATGCCGTGATATGTCCGTTTATAGCCGTTGATGTCAGCCTCAACGGTGACTTGAAAGACGAGGCTGCGGACGTCCACATATTGGCTCAAGCTTTGCGCGGCCATTCCTGCTCCGGGCGCGCCCGGCACGTTCGCTCCAATGCCTCCGGCCAACCCGCTGCTGATCTCCCCAGGATTCTGCATGGGCACATCGTCATCGGTGCCATCCTGCCCGTCCGGGCCCGCGCGTTGTTCGATGATGCGTGCGGCGGTGGCTTCGTCGATGCCGGGGATCAGTTGCAGTGTTTTGATTGAAGCTGTGTTGACGTTCAATCTGCCGCCCATGGCATTGAAAAGCTCCACCAACCCGACTGGATATTGCGGCAGGTCACCGCCATTAAAACCGATTCCGTTCCGGCTTGCGGTGGGTTGATCGAAAGTTCCGCTGCCGTGTTGCTGAAAGGCGGACATTGGGTGATTGGTGGAATTGGATCCCCAATAGATGTCCGGGGTGATGCCTTTGATGAGCAGCAGTTCCGACATGTCATCAATCCACCCGTTCTTGCAATAATACGGCGGGTCCAAGTGCATATAGTAATCACTTTTGGCGCCGCTGAAACCGGCCGACTCATTGGGGTTCACCCAGTCAAGAATCGAGTCAATGATGGTCGAGGATTGTTCGGCGTCGGTCACTCCCACCTCGGCCAGGGCCTTTTGCAAAATATCCCTCTGCGGATGCTTCGGATCGGCGACCAGGTTGATGTCCCACTTACGTTCCATATCGACAATTGTCACGCTGATGACGCCCAGTCCCAGGGTGAAATTCTTGAGCGGGACATTTTCGACGTCGTTGCTGCATGGAGATGTACCGCCGGCCCAGAATTGATTAAGGGCGTCGATGTTCTTTTGCTCGGCGCATTTATTGGCCAGGGCGTAACGCGCCAGCTCAATGCCTGATCGGCCCATCCAGACCATTTGGGCGTCATAGCCCGTATTGCGCGCCAGCCGGATTTCGGTATTCATCGAGATCGCCAGACCGCCGACAATGGCGGAAAGGACGATGACGGTCAGCATGACCAGCACCAAGGCGATGCCGCTGCGGGAGGAATGATGGTAGATGCGGGTTTTCAATGGGCCTTGGAGGGTAGGGCGATGGTACGCACGATTAAATCAAAGGGCACGTCCGGGTGCGTGTCGGAATGACCCACGCCCAAACTGACCCGGACCATGGGCGGCAACTGATTGGTGGAATCAAAGGAGACAACCCAGTCCTGATCCTGCTCCGACCAGAATTCGAGCATGAACACGTTCACATCGCGCGCCAGCGTAATGGGGTAGGGGGTGTTGCGATCATCGAGGGCTTCCAATAACGGCGACTGGTTCATGACGAGATTATTGGTTCCATCCACGTTCTCGACATCGAAAGTGACCCGTCTCATGACCAAATCGCCAAACAAACCGGAGCCGGGAAATTCCGACGGCAGGCGGGCGGCGAGGCTCAAGGTGGCAAACTTGCCGGACGTATCGGTCAGAAAGACGTAGTATTGGAGATTTTTGCCGGAGATTTCGGCGCTGGTCAGCGCATCCACCACGGCTTGGATGCCCACCCGGGCGCGCTGCGCGGAGGCGGCCACTTTTTCCGCCGTGATCTTCCCGCTTATGATGCATTTCCAGCAGGCAAAAATCGTGCCCATGACCACCATGAAAATCGAGATCGAGATCATGACTTCGATCAGGGTGAACGCCCGGAATTTTATTCGGCTGGATGGGTTTGTTCGCATCAGTGCAGTCCCATGTGGTTTCCCTGCGTGTCGGGTTTATAAAGCAGGATGTTCAGGGTGGAATCCACCTGGCCGGAGGGATTCAGCACCGCGATTTCGACTTGGTATAATCCGTTGGTGGCGGCGAGGCTGACCCCGGCCATCCAGCGATAACCGTCATAGATCGGTATTTCACCGAAGTCACCAGAGAGGGTGCCTTCTTCCAATTTGTTGGTCAGGCTGAGTTGTCCCGCCACCATGTCAGCCGTCGGCGCGCTCGATTTTAGGATGGAAGCCGCGTGCAGGCTGGCGGCAAGCACTCCCAATATCGTGAACATGGCCATGAAAAAAATGGTCACCGCAATCATCACCTCTATGAGCGTGAAGGCCCGGGTGCGGGTTGCGGGACGGCATGGATGGGGCAGGTTCATCGCAACATTTTTATCACGGGCAGCGCCCCGATCGGGTCAAGATCAAGTTCCATCATCTGTCCGCCCGTGGAATGCAGAATGATGGTGAATTCGTCACTGGTGCCGTTGGGTTTGAAATGGACCCGGGCCTCGTCGAAATCCTTCGATTCGATGAAATTAACCCCCAAAATATCGATGCCGATGTCGGGAGGAAGTTGCACCGAGCTAAAGGCGCCCGGAACGGAAAACTCCCCGGTTTGGGGATGAATGACAAGATCGGTGGTTGCATTATTCATGATGGCGGCGCGGCGGGCTTGCTGACAGGCCTCGACCATATCGTATTCCGCCTTGCGCATTCCCTCCTTGTTCATGACGCGCAGAAAAGCGGGGAGGCCCGTGGTAAGAGTCAAGCCGATGATGGCGACGACCATCATGATCTCGATCAGGGTGAAACCGCTTCGCCCGCGCCGGGATTGACATGGCTGGCTCAGGCTCATCGCACGCTGATGCTGGAAGTGATGGCAAAAAGAGCGGACAGTACGCCGACCAGCAAAAAACCGACGCACATGGCCATGACACAAATGATCACTGGCTCAATCATGTTGGTCATGACGCGCAAGGCGCTGTCCAATTCGGTTTCGTACGTTTCGGCCAGGTTGGCGAGGGCGCCGGGAACATCGCCGGTCTCCTCGCCGATTTTAATCAAGTCAACCATCAATTGCGGGAAGACCTTGCTGCGGGCCATCGGCTCCGCAATGGTTTTGCCGTCCGTGACCTGTTGGCGGGTTTTGGCAATGGCTTCCTTGACGATCCGATTGGTGATAATTTGCTCGGTGATTTCGAGCGATTGCAGGACCGGCACGCCGTTTTGGAGCAAAGTGGACAGGGTCCGGGAAAACTGTCCAAAAAGATTCAACCGCATGACCTTGCCGAAGACCGGAGCGGTGATCTGCCATTGGTCGATCTTGATCTTGCCCGCTTCCGAGGCGCGAAACCGGTTGAACACAATGGCGGCGACGACCACCACGGCGAGCATTTCCCACCAAAACCGATGGAAAAAGGTGTTTATGCCAATGAGGATGCGCGTGGCCAGGGGCAGCGGCACATTCACGCCCGTGAAGAGCGTCATGAAGCTGGGCAGCATCACGGTCATGAAGAAAATACTGATGGCGATGCCCACGCAGCAGACAAACGCGGGATAAATCATGGCCGACTTGAATTTATTTTGCACCTTGGAGAATCTCTCAAAATGATCTCCCATGCGGCGCAGCACATCGACCAGCGCGCCGCTATGCTCGCCGGCCCTGACCATGTTGATGTAAAGGTTGGAAAAAATCACCGGCTGTTTGGCCATGGCTTCGGAAAGGCCCTTTCCCTCCATGACGTCCTGCTTGAGCTGGCGGCTGATCTCGGCCGGGATGCCTTTGGTTTCGAGGTGCGTCATGCTGTTCAACGCCACGGTCAGGGGCATGCCCGATTTGATGAGGTTGGCCAATTGGTTGGTGAAGGTGGCCAATTCCTGGAGCTTGGGCTTGCGTTGCTTGTTGAAATGCTGCCGCAAAGACGGGGGCAAAAACGACGTCCATGAAACGGCGGACGGGTGTTCCCCGGCTGCGACAGCCGCAGCCGCCGCCATCGCCGCCGCCCCCTTGGGCATATCCACGGCGATTGGAAACAAGCCGAGCCGTTCGATTTGCATCAGGGCGGCGCCCCGGTCGGCGACCTCCAGCACACCCGTCACCACCTCGCCCGAGCGTCGCCGGGCTTTATAAGTAAATTGAACCATAAGTCAAACGGCGCTGCTGCCGGTTGCTTCCAATATTAACCCGCCGCCGGGGGAAAGTTGCAAGTGAATCTTCATTAGCGATAGCCAAAGGCATTCAAATACGGTTCCAGCGCCCGCTCAACCGGCTTGAGAGCTTCCGCATAATGTTCCCAACGTTTGACCGACCGGGTATGGACGGGTTTGGCCACGTCGTTGTAGGTTGGGGCAAAGACGAATTTGCGTTGCGCCTGTTCCTGGTAATGGGCTTGCGATTCGTGCCAGGTCAGGCCCAGGAAATGGGTGACTCCTTGCCCCTCGGTCTGCAGATTATGGATCACGTCCTCATAACGGGTTTCCAGCCAGTCGAACCCGTTCAACTCCCGCATCCGCAACCACACATCCATGCAATCGATGTAAAATTTCGCCGTCCGTTCCAGATTCAAAAAGTTCACGTTGGCCGCGGTCAGGGCGAGGTTCTGAAAATAGCAGCTAATGACAATGTCACGGGGATCGCGCAAAGCGATGATGACCTTCAGTTGCGGAAAGAGGCGGAGCCAGATGTGAAGCGACGCCGTGAGGGAAGGGTTCTTGTCCAGAAGCAGTTTTCCGCGCGGTTCCTGCTCCGTCTCGCGCAAGAGACTTTTGAAATACCGGTTCATCAATTGGGAACGGGCGGTGGCGGTGAGGGCGTTGAGGGATTTAAGCGTCAGCCCCCGGGCGGGCGGAGCGGGGTAAAGCGGCGTCAGAATTTCTTGCGCAAACGCCTCCGATTCGTCAATACCAAGAATATCCGGGTGCGCCCCCAACACCTGTTCGATCAAAGTGGTGCCACTGCGCGGCGGACCGCCCAAAAAAGCCAGCGGATGCGGACAGGGCGATGCGGCGGCTTCATCGCGCCATCGCCGCACGGAATCCGGGGTCAATCCTGCGATCAATTGACGCCGCTCCGCGTCCATTTTGTCGTAAGCCTGTTCCAAAGCGGCTGTATTCTGGAGCTGGCGCAGCAATGCCTTTGCCTTGCCCAGCCATTGCATGGCCTCGTCATATTGACCCAGCGCGTCCAGCACAACCCCAAGCAAATGCATGGCCGAATACTTCACCGCCGGATCGGATGGGTTGGCGCCGAGCAAATCGCGCAAAGCCGTTTCCGCCCCGGTCTGCAATCCCCGGCGGTGGAGCAAAAACGCCCTGAAATAAAGCGCGCGCGCGTCCTGGGGATGTCCGGTCAAACAAGTCTGAACACATTCCCACGCTTCATCCAGAAGCCGGTCCCGTTCCAGCCATGCGGCCAGACTCAATCGGGCGTGGACCGACGAAGGTTCCGCCGCCACCGCCTGTTCAAAGCAGGCGCGGGCTTGATCCGGGCGGCGCAGACGATGGTATTGCTGGCCGATGGAGATGAGCAAAGAGGCGTCGGCTGAAGCCAGTTCCGCCGCCCGCTGGGAGGCCTGATTGGCGAGGGCGAAATTCAGGTCGCCTGCGGCGGCCATGCCGTACTCCGCCCACAACTGCGAGACACCGGGAAATTGCTGCACGAGGGCGCGGTAGGCGGCCAGGGCGGGGGTGTTGCGGCCACCCAGCAAATGTTGTTGCGCCCTCTGCCACGACGACGCGGATTGCGGAGAGTTTTGCAATTTGGCCAGATCATCAGGCCCGGACCGTTTTGCTGGGTCAATCATGGACACCGGTTAACGGGGTTTACGGTAGGAGATTCCATTGCTCTCCGCAAGGGAATCCCTGGCGATTCGGACGGGAGCAGAGCAGGGGGATGGGAATTGGGAGACTAGGTCCTCGTCTGCCGGCGGTTGAATTCCACTGCGTCCGCGTAACGGACGCCGCTGCCGCCAAAAATGTCGAGGGCCGATCCGATGGTCAGGTCTATCCTGCCGTTTCCGAGGCGCGAGACTTCTTCCAGATCGCGCAGGGCATTGGCTCCGCCGGCGTAGGTGGTCGGGATGGGGGACCAGCGGGCCAGTTGCCCGATCAGGGCCATATCCATGCCGAGGCGAAGGCCTTCCACATCCACCGCGTGGACGAGGAATTCCGCGCAGGATTTGGCCAGTTCTGATAATACGTCCGGCCCGATTTCCAGGTTGGTGAATTTTTGCCACTGGTCGGTGACGACGAAGCAGCGCCCATCCCGGCGGCGGCAGCTCAGGTCCAGCACCAGCCGGTTTTTGCCCACGGCGGCGAGCAATTCGCGCAGGCGTTCCTGATCCAGCCGTCCGTCGCGAAAAATCCAGGATGTCACAATAACGTGCGATGCGCCGGAATCCAGAAAGCGGGCGGCGTTGGCGGCGTTGATGCCTCCGCCGACTTGCAATCCGCCGGGGAAAGCGGCCAGGGCGGCGCACGCGGCCGTTTCGTTGCCCGGTCCCAGCATGATGACGTGGCCACCGCAGAGGCCGTCGCGTTTAAACAACTCGGCGAACCACGCGCTGGAGCGGTCCGAGACAAAGTTTGTCCGCAGGGCTTGCGGATCGTTGGTCAGGGAGCTTCCAACGATCTGTTTGACCTTGCCTTCATGGAGGTCGATGCAGGGACGGAACATGGTTGCAAAGTAAGGTTTGTGCGACGCAACAGGCTCAGCCGATTCTATATGGGTGGCGATAATGGCGGGTCATGAGCTTCGTAGCCTCGTGATCGTTTAGGATTTTTTCCCCGGCCGCATCCCAACGCAGCTTCCGTCCGGTCAGCATGGCGATGAGTCCCAAGTGGCCAGGGATGGCGGAATGATGGGCCGTCTCCACCGGGGCGATGGTTTGCTGGCGCGACTTCACGCAGTCAATAAAATTGCGGTAGTGATTGGACGAGCGGTAGAGCCTGATTTTAACCAGATCATCCGGCAGTTCCTTGATGTCTTTCCAGTCCGGGTTGGAAGAGTCAAACACACCCCGGTCCACATGGACCCATCCGTCGGTGCCGATCCATTTCGTCCCGGCCTGGATGTCCTTATGGCCGCCTGCGATGGTCATGTGGATGTCTTCGGGATATTGCAATTCGATGCGGTATTTGGTGCAGGTGTTCCAGACGGCGTCTTTGGCCGGGAATTCGCCTGTGCCTTCCACTTCGTAAGGGCCGTTGTTATCAAAGCCCAGCCCCCAGTGGGCGATATCGACATGGTGGCCGACCCAATCCATCAACTGGCCGCCGCCGGTATTGTAATTCCAGCGCCAATTCAAATGGCTTTGGCAGGGGATGTAAGGGACCATTTTGGAAGGCCCGATCCACATATTGTAATCCAATTCGGGAGGCACCTTGGCCGGCTTGTTCTGGGCGGCGTTTCCGGCGGCATCGGAATGACCTTCGGGCAATCCCACTTCCACGCGCGTGATTCTTCCGATCAAGCCGTTGCGGACGATTTCCGCCGCTTTATGGAAACCGGGCGCGGATCGCTGCCATGAGCCGGTTTGCCAGATGCGCCCGTATTTCCGCACCGCCTGGACGATGGCCTGTTGCTCGGCGATGGTTTTGGCCAGCGGTTTTTCGCCGTAAATATCCTTGCCCTGTTTGGCCGCTTCAACCGAGATCACTTCGTGCCAATGGTCTGGCACCGCAATCATGACGGCGTCGATGTCCTTTCGGGCCAGCATTTCCCGATAGTCGTGGTAAGGCCTGCAGTCTTTGTTTTTATAAAATCCATTGATGGCATCCAGCGACCGTTTGAGATGATTGGTGTCAATGTTGCAGGAGGCGACCACCCGGCAGTCTTTCAACTGCATCAATCCGTCCGTGTTTCCCGGCGCCATCATGCCCCAGCCGAAGATGCCCATGACGATTTGTTCCGAAGGGGGCGTCTTGCCGCCGAGACCGAGAACGCTGGCCGGAATGAAAGTGGGCAGGGCGATGGCTGCCCCCGCTAGGCCAATAAACCGGCGCCGACTGACAGGGCTGCTGAGAGGGACTTTCTTCATAGTTAAACAATTATGCAATATTGCGGGGACGCAAACCAAGCGAAAAGAAAAGGCCAAGCTCATTGGAATCGCCGGTGTCGGACCATTCGACTGGACGCAGTTGGCGGGTTGTGGCATTTTGCGGCACATACAATGTGTTCTTTCGTCCAGCTTCGGAATCGTTTGCTTTTTTGGGGCATTGTTTGTGTCATTGCGATTGGGAAGGCGGCCGGGGGCAACGCGGATGGTGAAATCAAGCTCCCCGTTGCGGCCCGGTCCCATTTGGAGTATCTGCCCCGAGTTTGGGAAACGGACGAAGGCCTGCCCTATAATCGGGTGCAGGCAATCGCGCAAACGGCGGATGGCTATTTGTGGGTGGGAACATATAAGGGATTGGCGCGATTCGACGGTCTGCAGTTTACCTCCATCAACAATCCGGACATTCCTGCGCTCAAAAACGCTTCCATCACGGCGTTATGCGCAACGGCCGATGGCGCGTTGTGGATTGGCACGGAACGCAGGGCCTTGGTGCGGTGGCTCCACGGCCAATTCTCCGTCTTTCGTCCTGATAATCAGCCTGAAGTCGAGAGAAGCGTCGATGCAATTTATCAAGGGCCAAGCGGTGTGATATGGATTACCTCGGCTTACGGATTGGACCAAATACGCGGCAATGATTGCCGGAGTTACACGGTGAAACAGGGTTTGCTTTCGGACGATGTGACGGCGATTTGCGAGGACAACGAAACCAACGTGTGGATCGGCACAGGCAAAGGACTCAACCGGTTGCGCGCGGGGAAAATGGAGTCATTCGCCAACCTGAACGGTTTCACCAACAATCCGGTGCGTTCGATTTGTCAGGACCGGGAAGGGCGGGTCTGGATTGGTTCCGACCACGGTTTGATCAGTTACCAATCGGGGCGATTCCACGCTTACACCACCAGCGACGGCTTGACCGACAATCTGGTCAGCGCGGTTTTTGAGGATAGCCAAAATAATCTATGGGTGGGGACTTACAGTGGATTGACCCGCTTTAGCGACGGCCGTTTTTACCCGGAATTGAGCGCCAGCGGCATGCCTTACGACAAAATCAATACGATTATGGAAGATCTTTGGGGCGACATCTGGGCCGGCTCCCGTGAAGGGTTGATCCGGCTGACCGCCAGGCCGTTTTCTGTTTACACCACGCGGCAGGGCCTGAGCCATAATTATACAAAATCCGTGCTGGAGGATCATCTGGGGCGGCTTTGGGTGGGTACGTGGGGCGGAGGCCTTGACCAGATTACAGGGGACAAGGTGCGGGTCTATGCCGCAAGCAACCATTTTGCGAGCGATTTGATCCTGGCTTTGTGCGAGGACCGGGACGGCGGGATTTGGGTGGGGTCAGATAATCAGGGTGGTCTGAGCCATATCAACGATCAACAGGTCAGGCACTACACCTCCAGAAATGGTTTGCCCAACGCGTCCGTGACCGCATTGCACCAGGATCGCGCGGGGGAACTTTGGGTGGGCACCACAGTCGGGCTGGGGCGGTGGAAGGATGAACATTTCATCAAGGAACCCCAATGCGGCAGCATGCGGATATGGGCGATTTGCGATGACGGCGAAGGGGGGCTTTGGATTGGGAGCGACACCGGGTTGACACACCGGCATGGTGAGACATACGAGACTTTGAAGACGACCGGCATTTTTCCACGGAGAGCCATCGCTCTCCTGGCCGATACCGAAGGCAAAACACTATGGGTGGGCACGCCAGACTATGGACTTTTGCGGTGGAAGGACAATCAGTTTGACCGGTACGACGTGCAAGACGGTTTGTTCAGCGACGAAATACTTGGGATCGAGGAGGAGCAGGGGTGGCTGTGGATGACTTCCACCAAGGGCATTTTTCGCGTCCGAAAAAATGATCTGGAATCTCCGGGCACTGTGATTCCGTGCATTGCATACGGCAAGGCCGACGGGTTGGAGAGCATTGTCTGCGGCGGCACGGCCACGCCGAGTCTTTGGAAGACAAAGGATGGGCGGCTTTGCTTCGCCACCACCAAAGGACTGGCGGTCATTGACGGCCGAAATATACGGCTTGAACTTTCCCCTCCGCTCGTTCGTGTTGAACGGTTTTACATCGACCGCAAAGAGACGCCCCTGCCGGTTTCCGGGGAGTTGATTTTGCCTCCGAATCACGGGGAATTGGAGTTTCGCTATTCCGCGCTGGACTTGCGGGCGCCGGAAAAATGCCGGTTTAAATACAAACTGGACGGCGTAAATCCTGATTGGATTGACGCGGGGACGCGCCGCGTGGCCCTCTATAATAACGTCGCTCCCGGCAGCTACTCCTTTCACGTCACCGCCTGCAACAAGGACGGCGTCTGGAACAAAGAAGGGACAACGATTCCGTTGCGATTGCGTCCGCACTTGTGGCAAACGTGGTGGTTTCAAATGTTGTGCGCCGGCACAGTATTGGGGGGCGTGGGGGGATTGGCGCGCATCGTCACGCACCGGCGCTTGAAACGGCGGTTGGAGTTGATGAGGCAGCAACAAGCCGTGGAACGCGAACGGACGCGCATTGCCAAGGATATTCATGATGAATTGGGATCGAGCCTCACCCGGATCATGTTTCTGGGAAGAACCACCCGCCAGGATCTGGCCGAGCACAAGGAAATAGAGCCGCACTTGCGCAAAATCGAGACGTCCTGCGACGCCATTTTGCAGACGATGGATGAAATAGTATGGGCCGTGAATCCTGAAAACGACAACCTCGACGGGCTGATCGATTATTTAAGCGAATACGCGGGAGAATTTTTCGAGGGCACCTCCGTCAGATGCCAATTTGAATTGCCTGTCACGCCGCCATCCTTTGTCCTCCCGGCCGAAGTCCGGCACGATTTATTTCTGGCCGTGAAGGAAGCATTGAACAACATCCTAAAACATTCGGGCGCCACACAAGCTTTTGTGCAGGTTTCGATGCAGGATGAGACGGTGCAAATTGTCATTGCCGACAACGGGCACGGGTTTGACGCCAGCCGGCCGGCCGGCGGGGGAAAGGGAAACGGATTGGTCAACATCGGTCATCGTCTGGAGAAACACGGGGGCCGTTTTGAATTGTCTTCCGAGGCTGGCAAGGGGACGCGGCTTTCCCTTTTCCTTCGAGTCAAACAGCGGAAGGCCTCCCCAACGGCTCCGTATATTCATAGGGGTTGCTGAGAACACAGATTGCGTTAGGATAATTTTATCATGAGCAGTCCAAATGGGCAGACGCCGCCAATTGCGGTGGCGGTGGTGGATGATGACGAGGAGATTCGGGCCAGTTTCGCCAGTCTGATCGCCCGCGCCGAGGGGTTTCGCCTTGCGGGCACCTTTTCCAGCGCAGAATCGGCCTTGGCGGAACTGCCGCGGACCAAGCCCAACGTCGTGCTGATGGATATTAATTTGCCGGGGATCGACGGGGTGGAATGCGTGCGCCAGTTGAAGAACAAGATGCCTGATGTGCAATTCATCATGTTGACGGTGTACCGGGACACCAACCGGCTGATTAAATCATTCATGGCCGGCGCCGGCGGTTATTTGCTCAAGCGCATTCCGCGCGACAAACTGCTGCAGGCCATCCGGGAAGTTTGCCTCGGCGGAGCGCCCATGACCCCGGAGATGGCGCGCCGGGTGGTGCAGCATTTTCAGCAGATGCCCCCGACCGGTCAACTCCTGCCGACGCTCAGTCCGCGCGAGATCGACGTCTTGAGCCAGTTATCCAAAGGTTTCACCTACAAGGAAATTGCGTTTAATCTCCAGATCAGCCCCGGCACACTCCATAGCTATATCTCCAGCGTCTATACGAAATTGCGCGTCCATTCGCGCACGGAAGCGGTCGTCCGGTTTCTCAATTGCCCCGTATAAACATACGGATTTACGATTGGCCGTCTTTTATCGACAATACCAGCATGAAATCCTTATGCGATGTTGGCGTCAGCCTGGGCCGCCAGAAAAAACAGACGCAAGACGTCAATGCGTGAATGGCGGGAAGCAGAGGATCGTTGCTTGGAAAATTCTAATATGCAAAAAAAGACACACCATTCCTTGGTGGCCGCCTTCTCGGTGGGATTCACCCTGATTGAACTGCTCGTCGTCATAGCCATCATCGCCATTCTGGCGGCCATGCTGCTGCCAGCCCTGAGCAGAT
>CAZLEE010000010.1:0-43851 GCA_964558455.1 uncultured Verrucomicrobiota bacterium
CCGCGTAGGCCAGCGCCATCCGCACCAGCGCGGCGGGCTTGCGGATGAGCTTCACCGCTCCGGCCAGATCGCCATCCAGTTCCCGCACCAGTTCGACAATCATCCAGACCGGCCACCGGCTGCCCACCAGATAGGCCACGCGGCCCGGCTGGCCGTCCCGAAATTCAATCGCCGGAAACCGGCTGCGCCGCACCCCCTCGGCAATGTAGCCCGCTGCCGCCGTGCCGGAGGGAATGCCTTTCATCCGGGCATCGGCGTCCAGCCCCGATTTCTCGCGGGCGGTGAGCCGCACGGATACGGTAGCGTCTTTGGTCATGTTTGCCATACAATGTAAACATTCGCACACGGATGGTTTTATGGCAAGTTTATCTTCTCGCTGGGCAAGGTCAAAGGGCGGCGGTCAACCCATGGCATGGTTCGTTTCAGTTGGATACGCAAAAAAACCAGAGCGCCGTCCGCCGCCCAGACTTTCAGCGTATCCCTTTGCGACTTTGCGACTTTGCGTTGAATTCCCCGGCCTACCATCTTCAATCTTTCCAGCTCCCATCTCCCGTTTTTCGCCCCTGTGTCAAAAAAACATACTTGACAAAAACGGGTGCGAAACGCGTAACACCTTGCAAACACTGGAGATATACTTTTAAAGAAAAGGGTCACGGTTAGCTCCTCTTTTTCCCCCATTTGTGCCAAAATGCCCGCCAGACAAAAAATGAGCACCGAATCAAAAACTTGCGCCCCGTCCTCCATAGCCTTGGCGACGGAGGACCTGTCCGATCCGGCCGACCGGCTGCCGCCTTTGGCGGCGGCGGACGCCGACCGCCCTCCAGCCGGCTATGCTGGTAGCTCCTGTGCCGCTTCGGAAATTCTATCTGCCCGCCATACGTCCCATCCGGCGTATTCGTCCCATACATCCCTTTTGTCCTTCCGCAACCGTCCGATGCCAGCGTTTCAGCTTTTTCCTTCCACGCCCGCCAACAGCCGTGCCGGCAAGCGTTATAAGTGTAATAAGTGTAATAAGTGTAAAAACGGTCTGAACCTGGTTTTTAATTGGAACACCCATGTTAACAATCGGTTGCAACAAAACTGACCATGACCCCATTTCACTTATTACGTAATTATTTCACTTATTTTTTTGAGGGATAAACGAAATTATGAAAATCAATGAACAACCACGGAGCGGCATCCATACCCTCCATAGCCTATGGCGGCGGCGGGAGTTTGCCTTTGCCTTGCCAATTTCAACTTTCTGCTTTCTGCTTTCTACTTTCCCAATTTCTGCTTTTGCCCTCGCCCCCCGTCCCTCGGCATTTTTCGGGTTTTTTGGGTTTTTCGGGGGGGGGTAATTTTTTTTGAAACAAGCAGACGAAAGGTGACAAATAACAACCATTGAAAGCTAGACCCCATCCCGTGCAACCGAACCTGAACCCCCTTTCCCGCCGCCAATTTCTCCGGCGGGGCGCCCTCCTTGCCGGCGCAACGGCCGCGCTCGGCCCCCGTTTCCCCGCGTCCGCCGCCGCGCCCACCCCGCCACCTGTTATTGACACCCATATCCACCTTTACGACACAGCCCGGCCCGGCGTTCATTGGCCGCCCCGGGAAATTCCCGTCCTCTACTCCCCGCACCTGCCCGCCCAATTCCAGGCCCTGACCCAAAACCTCGGCGTGTCCGCCGCCATCGTCATCGAAGCCAACGCCGAACCCGATGACAACCTATGGGTGCTTGACTTGGCCAAAACCAATCCCGCCATCGCCGGTTACATCGGACGCCTGACTCCCGGCCAGCCCGGCTTCGCCGCCCGCTTTGATCGTTACGCCCAAAATCCCGTTTTCCGGGGACTGCGTTTGCGCGATGACATGATTGCCCAAGGTCTGGGTCAGGCGGCATTCGAAAAAGATTTGCGGCGCGTGGCCGAACGCGGCCTGACCCTGGATATTGTCGGCAGCGCCGCCGTCCTGTCCGCCGTGCCGCGCATCGCAAAAATCGTTCCCCACACCCCGCTGGTCATTGATCATTTGCCCTTTGGCGAATGGGATCGCGACCCCGCCCTCATCCGCCCCGCCCTGCGCGAAGCCGCCGCCTTGCCCAACGTCTATGCCAAAATCTCCAGCGTCCTCCGCCAAGTGGACGGACGCGTCCTGGCCGATCAGGGCTATTACGCCTCGCGTCTGGATATACTTTGGGAATTATTGGGCGACGACCGCGTTCTTTACGGCAGCAACTGGCCCGTCAGCGACCTGATTGCCCCTTATGCTAAGGTCTATCAAGTCGTGGCGGATTATGTCCGGCATAGAGGGGAAAAGGCGGCCGGACAATTCTTTTGGAAAAATTCAGTGGCCACCTATGGCTGGCTCAGACCTCCCGCCACGCTCCATCCGGTTCACGAATAGAGCTGCCCCTTGCGGCCTTGACCCGAAGGTCAAGGGAATCAATCACTCCAACCCCGCGCTCTCCGGCTTAGGCCGGGGCGGACGGAGTGGCAGACGGAGTGGATGCGGGCGCGGCAGGCACGACAGGCGCGGCGGCAGGGACGTCTTCCAGCTTCGCGTATTGCACCAGAAGCTCCACCACCTTTTCGTTGAGGAGCTGGCTGTAAACAGCGCTCAATCCGCTGCTCTTTTCCAATTCCTTGATCAGTTTTTCCGGCGGCATTTTGTATTGCGCCGCCATGTCTTGCAGGCGCCGCGCGATCTCCATCTGTTCCACGCGCACCCCTTCTTTTTCCGCCACGCGCTGAAATACGAACATGGCCTTGACCCTCTCTTTCGCCGTGCCGTTGGCCATGGCGTAAATCTGGTCTTTTTGCGCGTCGAGCGCTTCCTTGGTCACGCCCCGCTGCTGGTTTTCCTGCACTATGGAATACACAATCTCCCGCGTTTCCTGCTCAATCAGCCCTTCCGGCAGGTCGCATTGGATTTTGCCCAGCAAATTTTGCACGATCTGGTTGCGAATGTTCCGGTTCTGTTTCTGATTCCATTCGTTCTGCAAATCGGAACGGACGCCTTCCCGCAGTTTGTCCATGTTGTCCGCCCCGTAGGTTTTGGCGAATGCGTCGTCCAGCACCGGCACCTTCTTTTCCTTTGCCTCGACCACTTCGACTTCATACACGCCTTTTTTCCCGGCCAATTGGGGTGTGACGAAATCCGCCGGGAAATCAACCGTGACCGTCCGTTTGTCGCCCGCCTTCATGCCGGCCAATTGCCCGCCGAATCCGGGAATAAACGAGGTGTTGTCCACGTTGATCCAGAACGCTTTTTTCTCCGACAACCCGCGGGCGGTCGGCGCTGTTTCCGTGATCGGCTTGCCGTCGCAGGTGCCGGTATAATTGACCACGGCCACATCCCCCTCCTTCAACTCGCGGGCCACGGTTTGAAATTCAGTCTGGCGGTCACCCAGCATGTGCAGGGCGCGCTCGATGTCCTCCGGCGTGACTCCGCCGATTTCGCGCTTGGCCTCCAACCCCTTGTACTCAGGCAATTCAAATTCCGGCGCGATCTCCAAAGTGGCGGCGAACTGGCATTTCTGGCCGCGGGCGAACTCGATCTCCTCGATGTCGGGCGGCCCCACCACTTTCAATTTCTGGTCGGCCACAGCCGTGCGATAGGATTCGGAGATGAGCTTGTGTTTGGCCTCGTCCTGAATCTCCGTTTCGTAGCGCTTGGTCACCATGTCCTTGGGCGCTTTGCCGGGGCGGAAGCCGGGCAGTTTGGCTTCGCGCTGGAAGCTGCGGATGATTTCGTCAAAGGTTTCATTCACCTTGGCCGCGTCAATCTCCACGCGCAGCAAGCGTTTGCATGGAGCCAAATTTTCCATTGATACATTCACAAAAAAACCTTTCGAATTTCGCGCTGGGCGCAGAATGCGCCGTTTTTACCACTATCAACCGTTACCCTTCACGCGGGATTGGCCCGACGCGAGTTGGACAGGCTAGGAAAAGAGCCGGTCGCCGTCAAGTTCTTCCAAATCAGTTTTTAAACGCCCGCCGGGCGCACGACAAAATTCTTCGTTAGGCCGCCAGCTTCAGGCAGTCGTTGCTGGCAGCACGGCGATTGAGGCGGTCTTTCCAGACGGATTGCCTCCTGCCTCAACACGGGGCCAAAGTCCTCCAGCGGCCCCGGCTTGGAAACGTAGGTGCAGTCATGGTCGAAGTATGGATGTCATCTATATCTGGCAAGGAAAATAGGCGGTAAATCAAGAATCCGAAGATTTACGTTGTGCGCCCTTCGGGTCAGTAAAGGCAAAAAAAAGCTCATTTTTTTCATTTTTTTTCTTGCCTTTCAAGGCCATTTCTTGTAGAAACGTTGTCAATCACTGGGCCGTGTGGCTTGGTAAATTGTTGTATCGCGGGAAAAACCAAAACAACTGAATCTTATGCGAACCTCTAAATGTTTCATCAATAAATCACTCAAATTCGGGTCGGCGGGCTTGGGCTTGCTGGCTATCTTGCTGGCTAACAACGCAAAAGCACAGAGCGAGTATTTCGACGTCAACGGCACGACGGCTGGTTACGGCGTGGTTAACGGCGCCACTTACTCTTGGGATGGCCCGAACTGGGCGACGACGTCGGGCGGCGCTGCTGCCACAAGTTTCTGGACTGGCGGGGGGTTCGCGAGATTGTACGGCGCTGCCAGTTATACGGTCACCGTCAATGCCGACGAGTCAATGGCTGGGATGTATCTTAATGGCGGGGCTGTTACTGTAAACATTAACGACGCTGGCAACAACACCGGCACTTTGGACATCACCCCGGGCACTGCCCTTACTCAAAATGGATTCAGTTGGCTTCCCCAAGGATTCCTCACTGGAGGTGGAACTCTCAATATCAATGCGCCGATTAGCGGCGTCGGCGGAATTGAGGAAGAATCTGGCGGCGGTGCTCTCGCACTTCTCGGCAATAATACCTATACCGGCGGGACCCTGTTCAGCTCCAGCAGCACTTTGGTTAATTATAATAACAACAACTCCTTCGGTGACCCTTCCAGCCAGATTGGCTACGACAACACCACCTTCTCGATCATGAACAATACGGGGCCTGCGGGGGTTAACATCGCAAACCCTGTTCAAATTCTTGGAGGCACCACCGGCGTTGACTTCATTGGCAACAGCGCGACCATGAGCGGCAACTGGAACTTGGCCGGATATACTGTTAACATCCGAAACAACGGTGTTGGCACGACCGAAACTCTTTCCGGTGTTCTGAGTGGCACCGCCTTGCCTGTGACCTTTAGCGGCGCCAATGGCGGCACAGTTCTCTTAAGCGGGGTGAACACGTACACCGGCTCGACGACAATTGGTGTGACGAGTGACACTGCCATCACGCTCCAACTCGGTGTTGCCAACGCGATCTCCCACAGCTCCAGCCTGATTCTGGCTGGCGGCAAATTCAATCCCGGCGGCTTCAATCAGGCCATGCCGACCACCACGCTTGGCATGACTGCCTCCTCCACGATTGACTTTGGCGCGGGCGCGAGCGCGGTGTCCTTTGCCGACAGTTCCCTGCTGGCTTGGACCGGCACACTCAACCTCGCCAATTGGAACAGTGCCATTGACTCCCTCCAATTCGGCAGTGGCACTCCCGGACTGACCGCCACCCAACTCGGTGACATTGACATCAACGGCGTCGCTGGGTTGGCCGCATTAAGCCCCAACGGCATGCTTGTTGAAACCCCTGAACCCTCGACCCTCTTCTTGGTGGTTGGCGGCTTGGGCGTGCTTTGCAGCTATCGCCGTCGGAAGGCTTAATCCGTAATTTATTTTACAACATCAAGGGCCGCCAGTAATGGCGGCCCTTGCTTTTTTGCCCGTTTTAGGCAACCTCCTGGCTGGTGAGCATTTCCACGCAAACCGCTTCGACCGGCGTTTCCTTGAATGGTGACGACGCGTTGCGGCAGCCTGTATTTGTCACCACCCGCTGGTCGGTTGTCTTGACAGCAGGACACAGCGACGCCCCGCACACCCGCGTTGCTTTGGAAAAGCTTTGCCAGACTTACTGGTATCCGCTTTACGCCTACGTCCGCCGCCGCGGACGTTCGCCCGAGGACGCCCAGGATCTTACCCAGGAATTTTTCGCCCGGCTTTTGCAAGGCCATTGGATTGAGCGCGCCGACCGTCAGAAAGGAAAATTCCGCTCCTTCCTTCTCTCGACCATGAACCATTTTCTGGCCGACGAATGGGACAAAGTCCGTGCCCAAAAGCGGGGCGGCGGCGCGGTTCACATTCCCCTGCAATTTGACGCCGCCGAAACCCGTTACGGTCTCGACCCGGCCGACCCCGCCACGCCCGATCAGACTTATGAGCGACGCTGGGCTTGCGCGCTGCTGGAAGAAGTCCTCCGCCGGCTCGGCGACGAATTTGAGCAGGAAGGGAAGGCGAAGGTTTTTGCCGCCCTCAACCCGTGCCTGATCGGCGACCGCTCCTGCCAGCCTTACGCCGAACTGGCCGCGAAACTGGGCGTAAGCGAAGGGACGGTGAAATCGGCGGTGCATCGGATGCGCCAGAGGTACCGCCAATTGTTGAAGGAAGAAATCGCCCATACCGTGGCTGATCCGGGTGAAGTGGACGACGAACTGCGCCACCTATTCGCCGCCTTGGGAAATAAATGATGATTTTGCGCAACCTTCCGCCGTTTTTCCCGAAGTAAGGGTTGGATATGGACACGATCAGAATATGCCCGAATTGCCAGAAGACGCTGCCGACGGACGCGCCCTTGGGACTTTGCCCGGACTGTTTGATCAAGGCCGGCTTCCCCAGCGGATCGGGGACGGCGGCGCCCGGCCCCGGTTTTACGCCGCCTCCGGTGGAGGAAATCGCCAAGCTGTTTCCGCAGTTGGAAATTGTCTGTTTTCTCGGCAAAGGCGGGATGGGGGCCGTCTATAAAGCCCGCCAGCCAGCCTTGGACCGGTTCGTCGCCTTGAAAGTGCTGCCCCCGACCGTGGCCAACGACCCCGGATTTGCGGAACGGTTTAATCGCGAAGCCCGCGCCCTGGCCCGTCTGAGTCACCCCAATATTGTCACTATCCATGATTTTGGGCAGGCGGGCGGGCTGCACTATTTGCTGATGGAATTGGTGGATGGCACCAACCTGCGCGAACTTGAACGAGCGGGGAGACTTTCGCCCGAACAAGCCCTGGCCATCGTCCCGCAAATCTGCGAAGCGCTCCAGTTTGCGCACAACGAAGGCATCGTTCACCGCGACATCAAGCCGGAAAATCTGTTGGTGGACAAAAAAGGCCGGGTGAAAATCACCGATTTCGGCATTGCAAAAATACTGGGCGCGCCGGTGGACAAAGTTTCGCTCACAGGTGTGAAGGATATTGTCGGCACCCCGCATTACATGGCGCCGGAACAAATCGAACAGCCGCAGACGGTGGATCATCGGGCGGACATTTATTCACTTGGCGTGGTGTTTTATGAGATGCTAACCGGCGAATTGCCGTTGGGAAGGTTTCAGCCGCCGTCGCAGAAGGTGCAGATGGATGTGCGCCTGGATGAGGTAGTCTTGCGTTCCTTGGAGAAAGAGCCGGGCCGCCGTTACCAGCATGTCAGCGAAGTCAAAACGGAGGTCGAGACCATCGCTGCAAAAGCGCCGCAATCCCCTCCACCCATCCCGGCAGCCGCGCCGGCTGCGCCGGTCGCGTCAATTCCACCGGTTCCACCCGTTCCGCCGTCCGCAGGAGTCGCGCCCCAACCGGAACTTGTTCCGCCGCCCATTTCAGGCCAGCCAAGCGAGCCAGCCAGCGACAAGGTGATTCTTCCCGCTTTTCTTCTCGTCTTTTTTTTCGGGGTGTTTGGCGCGCATCGATTTTATGTCGGGAAACCCTGGACGGGCCTGCTGCAATTATTCACTCTTGGCGGTTTGGGAATTTGGGCTGTGATTGACTGGATACTGATCCTTTGCAAGTCGTTCAGCGATGGCCAGGGCAGGCGGATCACTCTCTGGGTTCATCCCGGCGTGAAAGGCCACGGTCCGAGCGACAAACTGCTTCTCCCTGCCTTTCTCCTCGCTTTCTTTTTCGGGGTATTTGGCGCGCACCGGTTTTATGTCGGGAAGCCCGGCACGGCCATTTTGCAATTATTCACCCTCGGCGGCTTGGGCATCTGGGCTGCGATTGACTGGATTTTGATCCTGTGCAAGTCATTCACCGACGGTCAGGGCAGACGAATAACCAGATGGATTGACACGGATGCCGGCGCGTCCGCGCCGTCCGCCACACCCCGAGGAAGCGCATTGTGAATACCATTGACAGTCAGCAAAACATCCAGCGGCAACCCGGCATCCTGGTCGCGCCCGCCACCGCCCTTATCGTCGCCGGCGTGCTGAAAATAATGTCGGTCTTGAAGTTTCTCTTTATATTCACCGGCCCGGTTGGCTGGTTCTTCAACGCCCTGTTTTCGCATTTGGGGATGCTCGCCCTGTTCCATTGGAGCGCGCTGTTTCTGGCCGGCGGCGCCACGTTCAAGCTGGCCGCCGCAGCGGTTGTCATTTACGGCGCGGTGGAAATGATGCATGTCCGCCGGTATGAATGGGCCGTCGCCGCCGCCATTGTTTCCATTGTGAGCGGCGGGTTGCTTGGGATCGGATTTGGAATATGGGCGCTGGTTGTTCTGCTGCGCCCGGAAATCAAGGCCACATTCACGAGCGCGCCAAACCTTCCGTCGTTCCCCGCCTTGCGCCAGTCGGTCGTATTGCCGCTGGCGATCATTGCGGGCGTCCTGCTGATCCTGGCGATGTGCCTCATCGGTTTCCGGCTCGCCCAAGCATCCTTTGCGCCGGCGTCCGACCCCGCCCCTGATCCGGAATTCCGCGCCAATTCCGGGAATACGCCGGTGATTCTTCCTGGAACCATTGCGGTCGGCGATGCCACGAAGTTTTTCAAGACCCTGGCCGTCGGGCCGGTCGGAAAATTGACGCTGAAAGCAGATCGGGGAGATATCCGCATCACCGGCTCCGACCAGACCAACCTCGAAATCCGGGTGGATCGCGCAGTCAGGTATGCCAGCGATTCCGTGGCGGCCAAGATTCTGGAAGAAGAGCGCATGCTGTTGACACAAGACGGGGATGATATATCCCTGACCGCCCACGAACCGGCCAGCCTGCGCACCCATCGTTGGCGGCTGTGGAAGAGGCAGCCGGACTTGGAGGTTCATTACGACATCATCGTCCCGCGCAAATTCACGGTGCAGGCCGAGACATTGGGAGGCGGCGTCAAGGTCGCCAACATTCAGGCTGGCGTGAATGTCAAAACCATGGGCGGCAACGTTGACCTCAAGAACATGGAGGGGGAAACCGACGGTGAAACCATGGGCGGGGATATTCACGCCATCAGATGCACGGGCGCATTGCGCGTTCATACGATGGGGGGCGGGATTGACATTGAGAAATTTTCCGGGTCGTGCCTCCGCGCCAGCACCGCTGGCGGCTCAATCACCGCCGAATTCCTGAGCGCGCCGAAATCCGATTGCGATCTTCATACCATGGGGGGAAACGTCACCGCCAGAATTCCCAAAAGCGCAGCCATCACGCTGGACGCGCACACCATGGGAGGCAGCGTCACGTCCGATTTGCCCGTGCAAGTGGAAGGCCGGTTGCATGACAGCAGTATGAAAGGCACCATCAACGGCGGCGGCCCATTGTTGAAATTGGCCACCATGGGCGGCAGCATCAATGTCCGCCAGACGTCCGGAGACGGCATCTGAAAACGGCGGCCGCCTTGGGACCCGCAAATCCTTATTGCGCGACCGGGAGCTGATGCCAGGCTTGGGATCGGACATCGGCCGGCTCCGAAAGGTCCTCCGTCTGGTTTCTCTTGATAAGGCTGGCGTCCCGCACGATCAGTTCATTCATCAACGCCACCGATGTCGGATAGACCGCGAACCCGTCCGGGGGGCGGAATAAATCCAAGGCGGGCAATTCGCGCCGAACCTCCGAAAAACTCACCGTGACCCGTTCCGTGCCGTTCACCACTTCGATCTTGAGCGGGAAATGCCTCTCATCATCCGCCCGCCAGACGGTCAAACGCGCCTTTTGCCCATCGCTCAAATCAAGCGCCGTTTCGCTGCGATGACACGGGTGGCCATCGACCTCCGCCTGAATGCCGTCGTTGGCAATGTGGATCGGGCCGGTGGTGGCGGCCGCTGATTGCACGGGCGCATAGGCCTGCAACGCCTCACTCAAGACATAGCCCGAATGTTTTCGCTCATCCCAAATGAAAAACAATCCGCCTTCCGTCCGCGCCCGTTTTCCCTTGATGCCGAGCGAGGGTTGAAAGATCAGCAATCCTTCCCGTCCCAATAATTCTCCGGCGACAATCTTCGACTCGCCGGGCTGGGAGGAGAGGGTGGCGCTGACGCGGGCGCCGAATCCGTTAAAATTGGTCAGCACCGCCCCGACCGGCCCGCTCAGAAAAAGCGGCGGCATCTCGTCGCCCGCGTGATAAACAGGCCCGGCGTGGTGCGACGAACAACCGCAAAACATTGCCGCTGCCAGGCAAAAAAAAGACGCGCCGAGTATTGTTTTCATCCTGCCCACAAAGTGAAGCGAAAACCGCCGGTGGGCAAGCACCAAGACGGATCGGAAAGGCAGAAGGCTGAAGGTTGAAGGCCAAAGCAGGGAATGGGGACGGCGTCTTATCTGTCGTTCTTTTCCCGGCTTGAACTTCGCGCTGGGGGCGGGTATGTTCGCGGCATTGTTTTTTGATGCCAAATTTGAATATTGGAATTTTGCGCCTTTATCATGAGTGTCTTGATTGTCGGCTCCGTCGCCCTTGATTCAATTAAAACCCCGCAGGCGCAACATCCCCGTCTCCTCGGCGGCTCCGCCAGCTATGCTTCGGTCGCGGCCAGCTTTTTTGCGCCGGTCAAAATGATCGGTATCGTAGGGGACGATTTTCCCGCGGCCTGCCTCCGCCTTTATAAGAAACACAAGATTGATCTTGAGGGGTTGCAGGTTGTCGCCGGCAAAACATTTCATTGGTCCGGCGAATACGAGACCAACATGGACAACCGACGCACCCTTAAAACCGAGCTGGGCGTGTTTGAGACCTTCACCCCGCGTCTGCCTGTTTCCTGTCAAAAGAGCGAATTTGTTCTGCTGGCCAACATCGCCCCCGTGCTGCAACACCACGTTCTGGATCAAATGCGCCAACCCAAATTCGTGGTGGCCGACACCATGGACTTGTGGTTGAACATCGCCCTGCCGGATTTGCTGAAACTGCTGAAGCGCGTCGATGGGTTCGTCCTCAACGAGAGCGAGGCCCGGCAATTGACCCGGGAAAACAACCTGATCCGGGCCGCCAGGAAGCTTCACGGCATGGGGCCAAAATACGTCATCATCAAGAAAGGCGAAAATGGCGCCATCCTCTCCGCGCGCGGCAAATTATTCATCGCCCCCGCTTTTCCCCTTGAAAAAGTGATGGACCCCACCGGGGCGGGCGATTCATTTGTTGGCGGCATGATGGGATATCTGGCCACGGCCAAAGGCCCGGTTGAGAGCAACATCCGTCCGGCTATTATTTACGGAAGTATTTTAGCATCATATTGTTGCGGTGGGTTTGGGTTGTCGGCCTTGACCCGCGTGACCCGGGCGTTGATTGCCAGGCGTTTTAAAGAGCTTGAAAATCTGACCCGGTTTTGACAATTTGGCGGCAATTAGTCAAAGATTTAACTTGCAATAACGCCAGGATTTGGTTTATTACTGTCGTCTGGCCGGGCCGTAGCGTCCGCCGGAAAAGTCATATTGAAGCATACATGAATAAGTTTCAACCCGTGAGGGCCTCTTGAGCCGCCCCTTCGCTCCTCGTACTTTTTCCTCGCCCGCCTCGTTCACGCGTGTCAACGGGAAGATTCGCGCCCGCGAAGTTCGTGTTATTGACACGGAAAAGAAGCAACTGGGCGTTTTATCCCTGAGCGAAGCCATCAGTCTGGCCCGCGCCCAAGGGGTGGATTTGGTGGAAATCGCCCCCAATGCCACGCCGCCCGTCTGCCGTCTGGTGGATTTCGGCAAATACCGCTACGAACTGGCCAAGCAGGAAAAGGAGGCGCGCAAGCATCAGCACGCCAACAAAGTCAAGGAAGTGCAGCTCAGCCCGAACATCGACGCCCACGACTTTGGCGTCAAGTTGCAGCACGCCGTTGACTTCCTCTGCGAGGACATGAAGGTCAAAGTCACCCTTCGCTTCCGCGGCCGCGAAATGGCCCACAAGGAATACGGTTTTCAGCAGGTCGAAAAATTCACATCCCTCCTGACCGTTTACGGTCATCCCGACGCGCCGCCCAAGCTCATCGGCAAGGGAATCAATATCATGCTCAGTCCGTTGCCCCGGGCGAAGCGGGCCAAGAATCCGCATCAAGCCGAGCGCGACGCCGAGCTGGCAGCCGAACGCGAAGCCGCCATTCGGAATGGCATCGATCCTGACGCCGAACCGGTTGAAAGTGAAGAAAGCGCTTCCGATCAGGAAGATGGCGAGGGCGATCCTTCCGAGAATAGCGAGTGAGAAATTTCACGGTTGACGGAACGTTTTGCCGGCCAAATCGCGGACGGAAAACATCAGCCGCATCCCTGCCAGAACCACGCCATTCATGCCGGTCCGGCCTGTCTCCGAAAACGGGGCTTGCTCCGCGCCGCGATGGCAACACACTGCTGTTGATGTGGGCTTGATCATTTTTGAAGACGAACATTTGCTGGTAGCCAACAAGCCGGCGGGCTGGAACACCCATTCCCCGTCGCCGTTTGCCGGCGAAGGACTGTACGAATGGCTTAAGAACCGGGAACCGCGCTGGAGCCGGCTGGCCATCATACACCGGCTGGACAAGGAAACATCGGGGCTGATCGTTTTCGGCAAAACAGCCGAGGCCAACCGTTCATTAACCGGACAATTTGAGCGGCGGCAGGTGAAGAAGAAGTACGTATTATTGACAGATCGGCCCGTTCCGGACGCGCCGACACGGGTCAAATCCGCCCTGGCCCGTCTGGGCGACAAATACACGAGCCGTCCGCCCCATGCCGGCGGCGAGATTGCGGAGACCTGTTTTGGCGCGGGCCGTGATTTTCCGGAACTGGCGGGGGCGGGAAAGTTGAGCCGGATCGAAGCCGAACCGGTCACCGGCAAGACGCACCAAATCCGGGTACACGCGGCGGCGCAGGGATTTCCAATTTTCGGCGACACACTTTACGGGGGAACGGCGGCGGGGCGGGTGTATTTGCATGCGGGGGAGATTCGATTTGTTCATCCGGTCACAGGCGAGCCGGTGTGTTTTGCGGCAGCGGCGGATTTTTGCGATGACCCACGGGCGGCCTTGCGGAAAGCGGTGATTGACGAAACGCAGACGAACGTCTGCCGGATGATTCATGGCGCGGCCGACGGGTGGCCGGGGCTTTACGCGGATCGGCTGGGGGATTTTGTGCTGGCGCAGTCGGAATTCGCGCTGACCGCGCCGCAACGGGATGCGGTGGATGGGCAAGCCAGGCGGGCGGGGGCGCGGGGAATTTATCACAAGATACTCGAACGCCAGGCGCGATCGGCCCCGCAATGGTTGGACGGGGAGATTGCGCCGGGAGAAATCATCGCGCGGGAGAACGGGGCGCAATTCGAATTGCGTTTTGACGAAGGCTATTCCGCCGGGCTTTTTTTGGATCAGCGGGACAATCGGCGGCGGCTGCTGACCCGTTACATCGCGCCGCGATTTGAATTGGCGGCGGGCGGCGAGACGCTGAACGCCTTCGCCTACACCTGCGGTTTCTCGGTTTGCGCGGCCAAGGCGGGAGCGCGCGTGACCAGCCTGGACCTGTCCAAAAAACACTTGGACTGGGGCCGGCGCAATTTCGTTCTCAACCACCTTGACCCTGCCGGGCACGATTTTATTTACGGGGACGCCTTTGAGTGGTTCCGGCGTCTGGCTAAAAAGGGGCGGTTATATGACAACATCATACTGGATCCCCCCACCTTTTCGCGCTCGAAAGAAAGCGGGGTTTTCCGGGTGGAAAGAGATTACGGCACGTTGGTGAAAGCAGCGCTGCCGCTGCTCAAGCCGGGAGGGACGCTGCTGGCCTCGGCCAATGCAGTCACGTTGGAGCCGGAGAAATTTCTGGAAGCAATCGACCGCGCCCTGGAAGAAAAACAGCGCCGGGCGGTGGCGCGCCAATACATACCACAACCGCAGGATTTTCCGGTGCATCGGGCGGAGCCGGCCTATCTGAAAACGGTCTGGCTGCGGATTGATTGACACAGCAGGCTTGAACAGAATCAGGCAATGCATACACTGCGGGCATGAGAAGCTTCGATAGCCTCAACGAACGGGAGGTTTTGGCGCTGGCCATCACGCTGGAGGATGAGGATGGGCGTATTTACGACTCCTTTACGGAGGGGTTGCGCGAAAAATATCCAACCCAGGCGGAGGCATTTTCCCAGATGCGCCAGCAAGAAGAAGGTCACGCCCAGCGATTGCGCAACCTTTATCAAAGCCGCTTTGGCCCCAACATTCCCCTGATCCGGCGCGAGGACGTGCGGGGGTTCGTGAAACGGCGCTCCATCTGGCTGGCCCGTCCGTTAAGCCTGAAAGCGGCGCGGAAACTGGCGGCGATGATGGAGATGGAAACGGAGCGGTTTTACGAGGCGTCGGCGCGGCGGGCGACCGATGAGGGGGTCCGGAAATTGCTGACCGACTTGGCGGCTGAAGAGCAGGCACACATGCATGCCGCCGAGCAAATGGGCCGGGCCGAATTGAGCACGGAGGAAATGGTGTCTGAGAAACGCCGTTTTGCCCTGCAAATAGTCCAACCGGGATTGGCCGGCTTGATGGACGGCTCGGTTTCGACCCTGGCGCCGCTTTTTGCGGCGGCGTGCGCAACGCGCCAAAGCTGGCCGACATTTTTGGTGGGATTGGCCGCGAGCCTGGGCGCGGGCATCAGCATGGGATTTGCCGAAGCTTTGTCCGACGACGGCACACTGACGGGACGCGGGCATCCTTGGGCGCGCGGGGTGGTTTGCGGAAGCATGACGGCGGCGGGAGGTCTGGGTCACACCCTGCCCTACCTGGTCAAAGACGTGCATATCGCGACCAGCATTGCCGTGGGAGTGGTCTGCGTGGAACTGGGAGTCATCTCGTGGATCCGGCATAAATACATGGACACGGCGTGGCCCTCGGCGATGCTGCAAGTCGGCTTGGGCGGCGCCCTGGTTTTTCTGGTGGGATTCGTGATCGGGAGTTCCTAGCCGGACGGGCCGAATCAAATGCCTTGCCGCCAAAATGGGGGAGGATTTAAAGTCGGCTGTCAGCGATTTATTAAAAAGATTCACAACCAACATGGAATGAAGCGAGTAGCGGATTATATTTTCGATCATCTGGCCGACACCGGGACCAAGCATGTATTCCTGATCACCGGCGGCGGCGCCATGTTTCTCAATGACGCCCTCGGCCACTGTCCGCGCATCCAGTATGTGTGCTGCCACCACGAGCAAGCCTGCGCCATGGCGGCGGAAGCTTATGCGCGCGTGACCAGAAAAGTAGGGGTGGTCAGTGTCACGACGGGGCCGGGCGGGATTAACGCGCTCAACGGGGTGTTTGGCGCTTATACGGACTCGATCCCGATGCTGATTATTTCCGGGCAGGTAAAACTGGAAACCTGCATGGCCTCTTACAACCTGCCGGAATTGCGCCAGCTTGGGGATCAGGAAGTGGACATCATACGAATGGTCAAAGGAGTGACCAAGTATGCCGTTTTTGTGCGGGATGCCAAGACGATCCGGTATCATTTGGAGCGCGCATTGCACCTGGCCCGGACCGGCCGGCCCGGCCCGTGCTGGCTGGATATTCCGGTGGACGTGCAATCGGCCATGATCGATCCCGACAGTCTGCCGGGCTACGACCCGGCGGAAGACGAAAAGCCGGCGGATCCAGCCGCCCTGGCCAGAACATGCGGCGAGATTTTAGAACGGATTAAAAACGCCAAACGTCCGGCGATCATGGCCGGGACCGGAGTGCGGCTGGCCGACGCGGTGGAGTTATTTGAAACGGTGACAAAGAAACTGGGCATTCCGGTCACCACCGCCTGGACGGCGCACGATCTGGTGGCGAGCGACAATGCCTTGTTCTGCGGACGGCCGAGCAGTCTGGGGGATCGCGCCGGGAATTTTACAGTGCAGAATGCCGACCTGCTGCTGGTGCTCGGTTCGCGGTTGAATATCCGGCAAGTCAGTTACAATTGGAAGGATTTTGCCCGGAGCGCCTACCGCATCCAAGTGGACATCGACGGGGCGGAATTACACAAACCGACCGTTCAGGCCGATCTGGCGGTGGAAGCGGATTTGAAGGTATTTCTGCAAGAACTGGACCGGCAGATCGACGGAACGGCTGTCCGGCCCCCGGCTCATGGGGAGTGGCTGGCTTGGTGCCGGCAACGAGTCAAACGTTACCCGGTGGTCACGGCAAAACAACGCCAGGCCGGGACGCCGCTGAATCCCTACCATTTTCTCGATGACCTGATCCGGCGGTTGAACGCGTCCGATGTCATCGTGTGCGGAGATGGAAGCGCGTGCGTGATTCCGTTTCAGGTGGCGCAAATCAAACGGGGCATGAGAATGTTCTGCAATTCGGGCGATGCTTCGATGGGATATGACATTCCGGCGGCGATTGGGGCGGCTTTTGCAGGCGAGGGACGGCGGGTCATCTGTCTGGCCGGGGACGGCAGCGGCCACTTCAACATTCAGGAACTGCAAACCATCAAGCATCACAACCTGCCCATCAAAATATTCATCCTGAACAATGACGGCTACCTTTCCATGCGGTTGACCCAGGGCGGGTTTTTCAAGGGCAATTTCATTGGCGAAAGTCCGCGCAGCGGCGTTTCGTTTCCGGATTTCGCCAAGGTGGCGGCGGCTTACGGGTTGCAGTCGGCCAGAATTGACCGGGCGGATTTTGGCGGAGCGTTGGAGGAATTTTTGCGGACGCCGGGGCCGGGATTATGCGAAGTCGTGCTGGATCGGGCGCAAGGCTTCGAGCCGCGGCTCAGTTCCCGCCAATTGCCCGATGGGCGGATTGTGACGGCTTCATTCGAGGACATGGCGCCATTTTTAAGCCGCGAGGAGCTGGCGGAAAACATGCTGGCGTCGCAGACTGATATCCAAATATGACACACCAACGAAAAGCCTTTGTGACCGGTGCCAGCCGCGGTATCGGGGCGGCCATCGCGCAAGAACTGGCACGGCGGGGATATGAAATCTGGGCGCCCTCCCGGGCCGAGCTGAATTTGGGCGACGCCGCGTCCGTAAAACGGTTTATCGACGCGCACGCGGAAGCCCAGGTTGATGTTTTGGTAAACAACGCCGGGATCAATCTTTTAAAGGCCCTGCCGGAACTGGACTCGGAGACTTGGGCCGAAATGCTGCAAGTCAATTTGACCGCGCCGCTGACATTGACCCAATGGGCCGCGCCGTTTATGCGCAGTCAAAAATGGGGGCGAATCCTCAACCTCAGCTCCGTTCTAAGTCTGCTGGCCAAGGAAAAAAGGGCGGCGTATTCAATGACCAAGTCCGCGATCAACGCCCTCACCCGCACCGCCGCGGTTGAACTGGGGCCGGATGGGATATTGGTCAACGCTCTTTGCCCCGGATATGTCGGCACGGAAATGACAAGCCGGAACAATTCCCCAGCCGCCCTGAAAATAATCATAGACTCAATCCCGTTGCGCCGCCTCGCCCAACCAGTGGAACTGGCGCGGGTGGCGGGATTTCTTTGCTCCGAGGAAAACACCTATTTGACCGGCCAGTCAGTGGTCGTGGACGGGGGATACACCAGCCAATAACCCATGATTAAAATACAAAGCAAAAGCCATCCCTACACGGTCGAGGAATATGCGGACCTGGGAGCCGCCTTGGTCGATTACCGGGCGCGGCCCGGAGTTTTCTGTCTGGCGGACAAGCGGGTTTTTTCCCTTTATGAGCAGGATTTTCTGAAGGCGTTGCCGAAGGAAAGAATATTGCTGGTTGAGGCCAGTGAAGAGCAAAAAACCTTTGAGCGTTTGACGCCGTTATTCGTCTGGCTGCTTAAAAACGGATTACGGCGGGACGGATGTCTGTTGGTGGTGGGCGGCGGCGTTTTGCAGGACATCGGTTGTTTTATCGCCTCCGTTCTTTTTCGCGGATTGCGCTGGGAATTGACGCCGACCACGCTGCTGGCCCAATGCGACAGTTGCATTGGCAGCAAGAGTTCGATCAATATTGAATCCTATAAAAACCAGATAGGGACGTTTTATCCGCCGCACCGGGTTTGTTTGACGTTCAGCGTTTTGAAAACACTGCCGGAAGATGAAATGCGTTCCGGCCTGGGCGAGGCGATCAAACTTCATTTGCTGGCGGACGAAACCGGGTTCAAGGAGTTGATGGGGGATCTCGCCTCTCCCGGCGGGCGCGAAAAGGTCCTGCCGAAATGGATCCGGCATTCGTTGGAAATAAAAAAAACCTACGTCGAAAAAGACGAATTCGACCAAGGCGTCCGCAATCTCCTGAATTACGGTCACACCTTTGGACACGCTTACGAATCCGCTTCCCAATACGGCATTCCCCACGGTATCGGCGTCACTTTAGGCATGCTGACCGCGACGTATGTTTCGGCGAAAATCGGGTGGGTTGACATGGATTACTTCCAGGAGCTGCGGGGCCAGTTGCGCCCCTGGTATCAGCCCTACGAACAGAAGTTGAAAACCCTTGATTTGACAAAGATTCTGAGCGCGATCAAACACGACAAGAAAAACACCCGGGATGCTGTAAACTGTATTCTCACGCGAGGCGCGGGCCGGATGGAAAAGTCGGCAATGAATCTTGAGGAACAATTGCGGCCGTGGGTGGGGGAATTTATTGCCCGCCAATGCTAAGACGGGATGAATCCGCTTTTTTTCGGCGGGATCATGGTGTAAAATCGAATGGCTGAGAGCAAAATCTATGAACCGCGATATTTTTGAAGATTTGTTTGTCCTGGAGATGACCAACAACCATCTGGGCAGTTTGGAACGCGCGCTAAAAATCACCGAACAGCATGCCCGGATTGTTCGATTCAACAATGTGCGGGCGGCGATCAAGCTTCAATTCCGGGATGTGGACAGCTTTGTGCATAAGGATTTCCGGGAACGGTCGGATATCCGCTATATCCGCCGCACCTTGGAAACCAGAATGTCCAAGGCCGATTACGAGACCCTGGTCAACGCCATCCGCAAATACGGCTGCATCCCGATGGCCACGCCGTTTGATGAAAAATCGGTGGATTGGTGCGTGGAGTTCGAAATGCCGATCATCAAGATTGCCAGCGCGGACAGCAATGACTGGTTGTTGCTGGAAAGAATCGCCCGCACCCGCAAACCGGTCATCGTGTCCGTGGGCGGGCTTTCCTTGAAGGACATGGACGACATGGTGACCTTTTTCGAGCATCGCAACATTCCCATGGCCATCAATCATTGTGTGGCGGCTTATCCGCATGAGGACGCGGAGTGCGAGTTGAGCCAGATAGATTTCCTGAAGAATCGTTATCCCAATCATACCATTGGCTATTCCTGCCATGAGTATAAGGATTGGAGTTCGTCGATCATGATCGCGTATGCCAAGGGGGCGCGGACATTTGAGCGGCATATTGACATAGAAGACGAGGACAAGCCGGTGGCCAAATATTCCTCGCTGCCGGCCCAGATCGACGTGTGGTTCAGGGCGTTTAACAAGGTGCGGGAAATGGAGGGCAGCTCCGGCGGCTACCGCAAAACCATCCTGGCGAAGGAAACGGCTTATCTTGACACCTATGTGCGCGGGGTTTATGCGCGAACGGATTTGAAGGCTGGGCAGCAGTTGCTGGAGGAGGATATTTACATGGCCATCCCGCTGCAAAAGGGCCAGATTTCCAGCCGCGAACTGATGCTGGGCCGTTACGGGCATCATATGATCCAGGATTGCAAAAAGGATCAGCCGATCACCATTGACATGCTGGACACACCCTACTCCGATTCCGCCGAATTGAAGAAGGCCATTTATGAGCGCGGGCTGGATGCCAGGAGCGGCGCCGCTTCTCCGGCAGGGGGCAAGGCCGGCGGTCAATCCCCCTCATAATGCCAGAGCCTTTGGTCTCCATTTGTGTGCCGACCTACAATCGGCCTGAGTATCTGCGCCGGGCGGTGGAATCGTGCCGGACGCAGACTTATCCCCATTTCGAGATCATCATCACGGACAACAGCACCAACGAAGATTCAAAAAAGATGGCGGCAACGTGGTCAGACCCCCGCATCCGCTACTATAAAAACGAGGGAAACATCGGGGCGGTGGGGAGTACGAATCGCGGAGTGGGACTGGCGGCGGGCAAATACATCAAATTCCTGATGGACGATGATTTGCTCAAACCCCGCTGTCTGGAATTGATGGTCAAAGCCATGGAAGAAAACCCGGCCGCGGGCGTGGCCATGGCGCCCATGGATTTGATTGACGAAACGGACCGAAGGATCTGCCCCCGTTTTTATGTCTTCCAAACAATGCGCTACCGGTATCGCTATCAGGTGGGGGACGGATTGATCGACCGGCGCCATCTCCTGCGGGATTTCCTGACGCGCGATTATCCATGCACCGTGCCCAGCGGCATAATGTTTCGGACGGAGGCGTTGCGACAGGCGGGACCTTTTTCGGCGGAAGCGGATTTTGCGGGAGACCTGGAGATGTGCATGCGCGTGGCGCCGGTGTGGGATTATTATTATATCGACGAGGTGTTGACCTCATGGCGGTTCATGCCTACCTGCCACACGGCCAGCCTGCATCAGACCGGGTTGAAAATCAGCGTCTTTTATGACATCACGCGCCAGTGTCTGGCCCGCGAGCCGGTGCGGCGGCTGTTTGCCGACGAGTGGGCGAAGACGGAGCGGGACAGCATGTTTTTTTGTTCATGCCGTGCTTTGCTCAACGGTCTGGCAGGACTGCGCGCGCGAAGTCCGAAAATGGTTTTCAATACGATCCGGACGATCATGCGCGAGGACAAATGGGTGTTCAACTGGTTGCGGCTGCCGGTATTTGTGGCGGGGCGGATTTTTGCCGCGCTCTTCCCGACGCGCATTCCGCCGCCGCGGGAAGACGCTCCCTGAACCGGGGCGCGCTTGTCAAAGAAAGTGCTTGGCGGGCGGGCCGGGCTTTGCTATCAATTTATCGTTCGCCAAACTTAAAAAATTAACTGATTGAAATCTATGAAATCGATTACGAAAGTCTGTCTTGCCCTGCTCGCTTCCTTAACCCTGACCGCCGTCACGGCCAGCGCCCAGTCGGATTCGACCGCCGCCGCCAGCACCAATGCTCCGGCTCCGGTCAAGCCGAAGGCCCGCATCCTGCGTTATATGGGCAAGGTTGCCAGCGTTGACGCAACAGCGGAGACCCTCACGATCACCACCACCAAAGGCGAAACGAAGGTGCTGCATATTGACTCGAAGACCAAGATCAAGAAAGATGGCGAACCGGCGACATTGGCCGACGCGACCGCAGGCTTGAGAGTCATGGTCTCTTACCACAGCAATGCTGCCGGCGACCTCGTTGCCACCACAGTGAACATGGGCCAACACAAGAAAGCCGACGCCTCCGCAGCGGCTCCGGCGGCCCCGACAGCTCCGGCGGACAGCAAATAAGGTTGCGGCCTATTCTTTTTTCCGCCCCCAGCTCCACCAACTGCCTTTGCCGGGCTGGCTTTCATCGGCGGTCTGGACTTGTTGCACAAGCACCCTGCTCCGGGCCGCCTCTAGTTCCATCGCCATTTCCTCGTAAGAACCGAAGCGTTCCTTGGGATTTTTAGCCATGGCCCGCGCGATGGCGTCGCTTGTTTTTTGGGTGATGGCCGGCACGACTTGATTGGGCGGGGTCAGGGGGGTATGCACCTGCGCCCACACGACTTCTTCCGAGGTTGGCGCCTCGAAAGGGACGTGTCCGGTTATGGCATGATACATGGTGCCGCCGAGGCTGTACATGTCGGAGCGAAAATCTTCGCCTTTGCGTTCAATTTTTTCCGGGGCGACATAATAGACGGTTCCCCAGACGTGTTCCTCATAGGCATTGTCAACGGCGGCGGCCCGCACCAGCCCGAAGTCGATCAGTTTCGGTTCGCCATCAATATTATACAGGATATTGCCTGGTTTGATGTCGCGATGGAGGAGGTTGTGTTTAAGGGCGGTGGCCAGGGCGTAAGCCATTTTGACGCCGACATCCAAAACGTCCAATTCCGGGACGAGGCCCTCGTTTTCAATCCGGCTGTCCAAGCTGCCTTGGTTGGCCAGTTCCATGACCAGATAGGGGCGTCCCTCAAATTCGTCAAAACTGTAAATGTGGATGATATTGGTGTGGTTGAGCGAAGCGCTGGCGCGGGCCTCGCGATAAAAGCCCTCCGTGACTTCGGGATCGGAGGCCATTTCGCGTTTCATCATTTTCAGCGCGACCTCCCGTTCCAATTTGACATCGTGCGCGGTATAGACCGTGCCCATGCCGCCGGAGGCGATGATGGTGCGCAGTTCGAAATTGCGCAGCATGACCGGCAGCATGACCGGATGTCCGCATTTTTTACACTCCTCCACACCAAACGGGGGCAGGTCACCCGATATGAACGTCTTGGACTTGCAACGCCCGCAGGTCACCATTTTCAATGGCTTGCTGTCGCCCGTTGTTTCATTGCTCACGTTTGGAAACTACCACGAGCAACGGCAGGAACAAGTGGAATAAGGTAAAAACACGCCTTGACAAGGTTTGCGCATCATGTTTAACTGGGTTGCGGTGATTAATGAATAGCATACTGCAATCTCATACTAGTGCGCGTCGATACTGCTCCTGCGGGGTCGTATCAATGTGGCGCGCGACCCGGCGAGCCGGCAATGTGGAGGCAATTTTTTGAAGGTCGAACAACGATTTGAGAAACCCACGATTGCCAGCCAATCGTGGGTTTTTGTTTTGGGGCCGATGATTTCGGCCGGCGGAGGATTTGGAAAGGAAAAGATGAAGATGAACAAGATGAAAAAGACGAATAAAAGGGTAATCACAAATTTTGGACCTGAAACCCGGTTCGAGGTCGGCCCCGTTGCGACGGCCCCCCGGGGAGAGGTGGAAAGCGATCTGGAACAATTGAAGGCTCGCCTGCTCAAGCCGTTGCTGCACCAGGCGGAAGCCCCGGAGCAAAGCGTGCCTTTGGAGCGCGCGGCCAATGAAGCGGCCGGTCTGGCATGGTTCACGCCGTTCCCGCTGCTTTTCTTCCCAGCCTTGCTGGAGGAGAAAGTTTATGCCGCGCAACGGCAGGAAGTCCGGCAGCGGAAAATCCGGCAGCAAACAAGGGGGCTTTTGAAAAAAGCGGCGGTATGACCTGTTGGAGGATAAGCACTCGCGAAGAAATGGCGGCGGCCCGGATGGCCGCCGCAGGCGACTTCTTCTGTCCTTGCTCGTGCGGGAGGATTGGGTTAGGTTTGCGGCGTTATGGATGACCAACCGCCACCTATTCAGCCATCGCAATCACCGCCGCCGCCACAGCCGTTGCAGCCGCCGGTTGCGCCGCCGGTTGCGCCGCCGCCCATAATTTGCTCCGCGCCGGTGGTTCGTTCCAAGGGGGGCGCGCTCTGGAAAATTCTCACTTTTGTTTTTCTGGGCCTGCTTTGCCTGAGTATTCTCAGCCGGTCGCTTGGCGGTTACACCCGCGTCGTTGCGGCGCGCAGCCATGCGCAGATTGATCGCAGCCGCGGCCTGGAGGAAACCATTCTCGAACAAGCCAAATCCGACAACAAAATCGCCGTCATTTCCGTTGATGGCATCATCACCGGCGGCATGGGGGATCATTCGGGCATGAACATGGTTGATTTTGTGGCCGAACAATTGAAAGCCGCCCGCACCGACAGCGACGTCAAAGCGGTCGTGCTCAAGGTTAATTCACCTGGCGGCGAAGTTCTCGCATCCGATGAGATCAACAACGCGATTCGGAAATTTGAAGACGAATCGCGCAAGCCGGTGGTTGTTTCCATGGGCGCCCTGGCCGCCTCGGGTGGTTACTATGTTTCGGCGCCCTGCCGCTGGATCGTCGCCAACGAGTTAACCCTCACCGGCAGCATCGGGGTCATAATGGACAGTTGGAACTACCGCGAATTGATGGACAAGGTCGGCATACGCCCCCATGTGTTCAAAAGCGGACGGTTCAAGGACATGTTGAGCGGCGAACGCGAGCCGGACACCAACAAGCTTTCATCCGTGGAGCAAAAAGACCGTCAGGAAGAAGACCGGATGGTGCAGTCGCTGATCAACGAGACCTACAACAAATTCAAGTCCGTGGTCCAAAACGGACGGGGCCAGGCCGCCGAGGCGAACAATGGCCAGGGTCGCAGTCTGGTGAAAAACTGGACGGACTATGCCGACGGACGGGTTCTTTCCGGCAAACACGCCTTGGAACTGGGGTTTGTGGATGAGTTGGGCGATTTTGATGTCGCAGTCAAACGCGCCAAAACACTGGCCCGCATTTCCGACGCCTCCCTGGTGGGGTATCACGTTGTGTTCGATTTTCAATCGGTCGTCTCCCATCTTTTCGGCAAGACAGAAACGCCCGCGCTCAAGATCGATTTGGGCATGGGGGCGCCGGCGTTGGAAGCCGGCCGTCTCTACTACATACTGCCCACGACCGTCCTGCACTAAACTCTCCATCCGCCCCGGCGGAAAATGATGTTGCGCTTGGGCGCGGAAATTGATTTGATCTCATGCAAGCAAAAAAATCAGCCGGGCGGCGAACGTCCGGAGTGTTTGGGTGAAACCATGAACGATTCGGATAATATACTGATTGTGGCGGACAGCGAACACGATGCGAACATGCTTTATGCAGTCGGGATGTTTGTGCCGGATCCCTTCATTTATTTTCGTTACAAGGGCGAGTGCAACATAGTGATGAACGATCTGGAGATTGATCGCGCGCGCAAGAATGCGCCGCATTGCCGGATTGTTTCCCACAGCCAATGCGTCGAGAAACTGCGCCGCCATGTCAACAAACAGCCGACTCTGGCCGCCATCATCAGCATGATATTGCAGGAAAAGCGGCTCCATAAGATTTTTGTCCCGGCCGATTTTCCCTTTGGCCTCGCGCGGGAACTGCGCCATCACAAGATCAAGGTTCGGGTCAGGAAGGGCGGCGTTTTTCCGCAGCGCGAATTCAAGCGGTCCGATGAGGTTAAGAAAATCAGCGCCGCCCTGATGATGGCCGAGGTTGGGCTGGCCGAGGGCATTCAGGCCCTGAAAACCTCCAAGATCACCCGCGACCGGAAGCTCGTTTATCGCGGCGCGCCGCTGACCTCGGAGAAGCTGCGCGCCATAATTGACACGGCGATCATCGGGTGCGGCGGTCTGGCCTGCCACACCATTGTCGCGGGCAGACGGCAGAGCTGTGATCCGCATGAACAGGGCCACGGCCCGTTGCGCGCCCACGAACCCATCGTCATGGATGTTTTCCCGCGTTCGCAAAAGACCGGTTACTTTGGCGACATTACCCGCACGGTGGTCAGAGGCCGCGCCAGCGAAGCCATCCGCCGCCTGTATGCCACCGTGGCCCGCGGCCAGGAGATCGGTTTCGAGAAAATGACCTGCGGCACTTCCGGCTCGGAAATTCATCAGGCGGTGCAATCGTATTTTGACAGCCAAGGCTACAAGACGGGACGGAGAAATGGCCGCATGGAGGGATTTTTTCACGGACTCGGGCACGGCGTGGGCATGGAGATTCACGAAGCGCCCCGCGTCAGCCTGACGTCCAAGGACATTCTGCAGAACGGCCACGTCGTCACGGTCGAACCAGGCTTGTATTATCCCCAATTGGGCGGCGTTCGTCTGGAGGACGTTGTTTCAGTCGAGACCAAAGGCCCGCGCAATTTGACCAAGTTCGAAAAACTGCTGGAAGTCTGACCCCAAAGGCCGGGGGAGAGATCAGTCGTCGTCGGATTTGACGGCCCAAGCGGGATAGGCGGCTTGGGGACCTTTCATGGCGCGCCAAAGGACGCGATTCAGGACATCGTCGGGGCATTGGTCGGGTTTTTCCAAGGGGAGACGCGCGGAGATGCGGGCGTCGTTGCGCAGGCGGCGGTCGGAGATGCGGTCCGGGTCCGGGTTCATCTGATCGAGGGGGACCTGGCTGGCAACGGCATCGAAGGGGGTAAAGTCGGGAGTATTGACAAAACAGTCAAACATCGGGGTGGCGGTGGCATCCATCTGGTTCATGGGCGGCAGGCCGAGCATGAGTTCAATGGTGCGCAAGACGCCGGTCTGGTTGTATTGGGTTCCAATCACTTTGCCGCGCCGGGCGTAGGGACAGGCGAGATAGGCGGCGGTGCGGTAGCCGCTGACATGGTCCCATCCGTCTTGCGGATCGTCTTCAATGGCGAAAATGCAGGTGTCTTTCCAGAACGGGCCGTGACTGACCGCCTCAACGACTTTTCCCACCGCCAGATCATTATCCGCCGCCATCGCCGCCGGGACCGGGTAGCCGGGTTTGGCGCCATCGGTATGATCGTTGGGCAGCCAGAGGATGACCAGGTTCGGGAAATTTCCTTTCCGTTCAAATTCCTTCAATTCCCGGATGAATTCCGCCGCGCGATAAGCGTCGGGCACATCCAGATCCCAGCCGATGGCGTTGGTGTCGATGCAGCCGAGCAAGGTTTCAATGGTGGGCGTGCTCCAGAGGCGGATCGTCTTGGCAGCGGAAGTTAATTCGCGGTAAACATCCAAAAAATGCGGCGGCTGGCTGTGCCCCGGCGTTTTCCATTCCTTGTGCGAGAAAGTGAATTCACCGTAGTGGCGCAGGGTTTTGCCATGAGCCAGGGCGTCATCCCAAATAAACCCGGACGGGGCGTAGGCCATGGCGTCTTCCGCTTGTTCGTCACCGCCAAACGGATAACTGCGCGGGAAGCCGGCGAAGATTTTTTCCATGTAATCGGTGGCGATGGCGCTGTCGGCCCATTGATGTCCATCCGAACTGCGGCTGCCGCAACAATAGGTATTGTCCAGCAGGACGAACTGGAGGACCAGCTTGTGCTGGTTGGGAGTGATGTCCCGGCCAAAAATGCAGAGGTGCGAATCGCCATTACCCTGCCAAACATCGCCCAGCACCTGGTCGTAAGTCCGGTTCTCCTTGATTATATATATGACATGATTGATGACGCTTGGTTCGCCGACGCGTTCCGGCACCGGTTGGGGCTTCCGCCCGGATCGCGCAGGCAGGGCGGCGGCAGCTAGGAGGGGATAACGGATGTTGTCCAAGGCGGTTTGGGTCAGGTCGGCCAGCGCGGTTTTGTCCGGCACGGGCACAAGCGAGATGGATCCGTGCCAATCCAGGGTGTTGAACGCGGTGCGACCGGCGTACTTGTCCGGATTTTCCCGATCCCCTTTCAGATTGGCCACGGCCATGATCTTGCGTTTGGAGTCGTAGGCGATGGCGCCCGGGAACCAACCGACCGGGATCAAACCCGTCAGCTTCGATTGGCCCGGATTAAAATGGATGACGGCCACCGCGTTCTGTGTTCCGTTGCACACAAAAAGTGTCCGGCCCGATTTGTCGAAAGCGAGAGCATTGGGCTGCGCGCCGAACAAATCCCCCGGATTCTGCCGCGTCTGAAGAGTCTCCACAATCTCGTCGGTGCGGGTGTTGATCACGCTCAAGGTATCGCTGCCGGCGTTGGCGACGACCACATAACGTCCGTCCGGGGAAACAGCCAGGGCGCAAGCGTGCATCCCGGTCAGCAATTCGGCGGCGGAACCGGTGGCAAGGTTGATGATCGAAACCGACCCCTCATCAGGGACGTGACGAACCGCATCCACGCGCACCAAGGTGTGCTGGCCGGCGGGTCCCGTGATGCTGCGGGCATCGGGCCGCCGTCCGCCCCAGTTGCTGACATACACCTTTGACGGCGTCAACGCCACATCGCAAGGTTCGACCCCGACGTCCCATAAACGCAGGATTCGCCCGGTGATTGCATCGAGTTCCGCCAGGCGGTTGGAGAGATTGAGCGCGACGTAAAGGCGTTTGCCATCGGCCGAAACGACGAGGCCGGAAGGGATGGCGGCCGCGCGGCCCGGCCCGGCGCGCAACGGGAGAGGGATTGAGAACAACGGCTTGATCCTGTGACCTGATTCAACGGCAAAGACTTTGATGTCCCCGTTGACGTTGGCCATGTAAATCCGCGAGCCGTCGGGTGAAAAAACCAGGCCGGTGTAACTGATCTGCGCCTTCGGGTCCGGCGACAAGATCGCCTTGGAAACGGGCGCGGCGGGATGATCCGTGGCGGCGTCGGGCAAGGCAACGCGCTGGAGGATTATTCCATGAACGGGGTCGAGCGCGATCAGTTCATGCGATTGCCCGGAAGTGACGAGTATCGCCTTATCGGGGCTGAATGCCAGGGCCTGGGGCCTGAGGCCGGGCAATTCAATTTGCCGGCCGGCGGGCGAGATCAATTGATTGACAGGGGTTTCGTAGGCGGCGGCGGCGTTGGCGCCCACGGGGTCGGAGGTGGCGTCGAAGTCATTCTCCGAAGGCCAGGCGGCGAGGCCAGGCCCCAGCCAGGCGGCCAAAAGAACGAGCACGGCGGCGCGGCCGGCCGGGACTGTTTTCTTATTCGATTTCAAACACAGCCTTCGATGGCATCACCGGCTGGCCGGGGACAATATGCGCGTCCAACCAGGCTTTGGCGTTGGATTGGTTGGTGATTTGGCGGTTCAGGATGGCCAGGATGAAATCATGGGTCAGAACGGTGTTAAAGGGAGTCGTATAAGTGACAGATGATGTTTCCGCCCCGGGAGGCTTGACCAGGAAAGGCACCCGGTAATCGCGCACGCCGTCATAGCACTGCGACGTCCGCCACGAATGATCCGCGCTGACGATAATCCAGCTTTTGTCCCATTGGCCGGATGTTTCCATTTTCCGCCGCAACTCGCCCAGTTCAAAGTCCGCCAAGGCGAGATTGTTGAAATACGCTTTGGGCCGGTGAATTCCCATGAAGGTGAATTTTTTCTTTTCCGGCAAATAGACACCGGGAGCATGCGGGGGCGGCAGGTGAAACAGGAGCAGGCCATAGACGGGGTCGCCCGCCACGGAGAGAGCGTCCTTAAGACTGCCCTGGCAAATGTTGATGAAAATCTGCCGGTTGCGCAGCGGCCAGGCCATGGCGGCGATTTGATGTTCCAGAAGGTCAAACCACGGCGCCGCCCCGGCCATTTGATGACTGGCCATAGCGTACCAGGAACAATAGTTAAGGCTGCCGCCCAGCAGCCGTCCGTAGGGAACATGCCATCCCACCAAAGCAGTGTTGACGCCCAATTCACGCGCCTGCGAAAAGACCGACGGCAGCGATGACAAGTCGTGGGTTGTCCGGTCATCCTCCATCTGCAACGCCATATCGCAGCCATCGCGGGACACGGCCGCCAGACGCCGTCCAACGATAAGCGAGGACATGGAAACAAGCGTTTGATCAGCCGGCGCGCAGGCATGATCGGCCGACAAAGACACATCGCGCAGCCGGTCGAATTCCGGCAGGGTCAGACCGGGCGGACGCTTGGCAAAAGCCATCCGGTAATCCGTTTCATCAAAGATCATCCAAACCACGCGCGGATGATCCCCGTTCACCGGCAGGAGCGGGGGCGGTAAAGCGCAAATGGAACACGTCTTGATCAGGGTCAGGTTGCATCCCGCCAGAATGATTTTGAACAGCGTCCACAATGCGACCGGCGAAGTAATGGCAAGAACCGCAGCCGCGACGCGCGCCACACGCCGATGTTGCCAAAGGAGAAATAAAAGAGCCGCCACGACCAATGTCATCGCCAGCGGGTTTTTAATCCTGGCGATGACTTCCGCGTCGGTCTGGCCGAAGATTTCCGCCCGAAGAAAATCGATGGGGATGATGAGCAGGGAAAAGAACAACAGCTCCAATACCAGAGCCGGGATGCCGGTTCGGGAACGCCGCCAAAGCGCGATGCCGAACCAGAACAAAACGGCAAAGCCGAGTATGTTGGCGGTCAATGCGAAAAGGTCCGCCAAGGTCAATGGCTGGTCGTCATAAAAGCGATAGCCATTTAGCAGAAGATGCGACCAGGTCCGCACGAAACACCAATTGGCCAGTGCCAGCGCCACGATGGCGGCATTGATCCTCCACCTGAACCGGGGCGTCAACAGAATGAAAGCCTTTTTATCTGACTGAGATGCGGACGCAACGGGGATCACCGGATTCCTTTCTTTCTAAGACAATACAAGGTGCGTTGCGTGCCGGGCAAGGAAAGGGAGCGGATAATTTGAAAATGACCCGCACAAGCCGCCTCAAACTTTTTTTCGTCCAGACCGGCGTGCAGAGAGTCGCGTCCGCGGGTCAGCCGGCGGAACATCGAGTCCCGTGGGGAGACGAATTCGAGAACCAGCAAATCCGTGGTCAATTCGGCCGCCAGGGTCAGTATTTCAGCCAGGGGAATGCGTTCCGTCACCAGCAGATGATGGAGGAGCGCGAGCATCAGCACGCCGCCAAAGCCGCCGCGGGCGCGGTCCAGAAAGGATAAGGATTCGGCATTGCGCCAGCCGGTCGCCGGGGTGGGGCGGGCCAAATTCACCACCAGTGGGAGAATGTCCAGGTTTTGGCCGCAGGCGCGCCGCCAGATTCGTCCGACGCAAACGGGGTCCAGATCAATGGCCACAACCGATGCGCCGGTTTGCGCCGCGAGCGCGCTGAAATGGCCGGTGTTGGCGCCCGCGTCCAGGACCCGGGCCGGTTTGAATTCCGCCAACGCGTCCCGCACGAATTGTTCCTTGGCCGCGAAAGCAGGCTCTTGGTAACTGTGTTCGTCCATGTAAGACGACCAGACTGATTTCCCGGATCGGGGTTGGAGGGAATTGAGGGCGCGATTCATCCGGCAGAAAACCGAATTCACGATGTAGCGCGCTTTTTCCGGATCGGCCAGCAATCGCGGGTGGTAGATGGCATCGTCGTCCGGATTGGCCCGGCGGGAGAGCCAGGTTGGGATTGAAACCAGCGACAGGATGCGGGGATGCAACCGTTCCAGAGGCCGGCAGAGGCGGTAAACCTCCTCCGGATCAAGGCCGTCGCGATGGGTGGTGAAAATATCCGCCAGCGACACGCCCCAGCGGCGGTTGGCAAGCAGGGGCAGGAGAAAAGTGCGAATGAACTGGGCGCAGGGTTTCCAGATCGGGTCGCGCGGCTCGCGCCGCTCGAAAGAAAGGGCGTCAATAAAAACAGGCTGGCAGCCGCGAAAAAGAATGTTGGTTGGCGTGGCATCCTTCAAACCGTAATCGTCGGCCAGCACGGCGCGACCCAGTTCCAGGGTGAGCCGCGCGGCTTCCCACAGCATTTCCGGAGGCCATTCCTGAGGATAAGAGGGAAAAGGAATACGGTCGTGCTCGAAGACGGCGGCATCCGGCCAGGCGGCCAGCATGGCGTTGAACGACGGGGAAGCGCGGAGGCCGGCGATTTCCGTTTCATTCAAACGGCGGCTGGCAACGAGCTGTTTTCGGGCCTGATAATCGCGCGCGGCGCGGGTATTGAGGAAACCATCGAACTCGGCGACATGCTCCACGCCCACAACCCGCATCACACCGCGTTCCAAAACGCAGCAGCATCCCATCGGATCGCGAAAGGAGGGGGCTGGCTCAGGCATTAATGTGATTGGCCTCCGCCTTGGACTTGTGCGCCGGCAGGCCTCCCGGGACATGGGCGTCCTTTGTTTCCGTCCGCAGAAACCTGGCGAAAATCCCACTGACCCATTTCCGCGTCCGCCGCAGATAAAATATCACACCAACAAAAATTCCAATAATTGACTGCCAGATGAGGGCGCCTGCGCCGGGATCAATATAAGCTAAAATGCGCATGAATAAGCGGGTTGAGGTTTTCCACGGCATGAGCAATCAAGGAACCGGAGAAAAACTCCTTACCCATCAAGCGCTGCGTTTTTTTTCCTACCTTTTGCATTATACGTAACCGCCGTTCGACTCAATAAAACGACGCTATATGCTTTGTCAGCACAGACTGTAATGGAATCCACTACTTAAGGAAAGAACAAAATGCAAAAAAATTTGAGGCAACGGGGGTGTCAATCCGTCTGCTCGTCGATTTCGAGGAAGCCGGAAAGTTGGCGGAGGCGGGTAGGGTGGCGCATCTTGCGCAGGGCCTTGGCTTCGATCTGGCGGATGCGTTCTCGGGTGACTTTGAATTGCTTGCCCACTTCCTCCAACGTCCTGGAATAGCCGTCGCCCAGGCCGAAACGCAATTCGAGAACCTTTCGTTCGCGCTCGGTGAGACTGGATAACACGTCGCCCAATTTATCCTTGAGCAAACTGTAACTGGTCATTTCCGAGGGGTTTTCCGCCGTCTTGTCTTCGATGAAATCGCCGAAATTGGTGTCTTCGCTGTCTCCAACCGGGGATTGGAGGGAAATGGGTTGCTGCGCCATTTTCAAGACGGCGCGGACGCGATCCACAGGCATTTGCAATTCATCGGCGATTTCTTCCGGGGAGGGTTCCCGTCCGAAATCCTGGATCAATTGTTTTTGCACGCGCATGAGCTTATTGATCGTCTCGATCATATGCACGGGGATGCGGATGGTGCGGGCTTGATCGGCGATGGAACGGGTGATGGCCTGGCGGATCCACCAGGTGGCGTAAGTGGAGAATTTATAGCCGCGGCGGTATTCGAATTTTTCCACGGCTTTCATCAGACCCATGTTTCCCTCCTGGATCAAATCGAGGAAAGACAGGCCGCGGTTGGTGTATTTTTTGGCGATGGAAATGACGAGGCGGAGGTTGGCCTCGACCATTTCAGTTTTGGCCTGGATGGCTTTTCGGGCAAAGTGCTGCAATTCGAGGTAAGCCTTGAGGTAAGTCGTGTACGGCATGCGCACGAATTCCTCGAGCTGCTTGAGTTTGCGCCGCTCGGATTGAAGGATGTTTTGCTGCTGGACGGACTTGCGCTGTTCATCGATCCCGGCCATGCAGTGGAGGCTCAACTGCATCCGGTCATGGATGTTGTCCGCCACAAGGGACATTTCCTCAATGACCTTGTGTTTGTAATAAAAGCCGGCGAAAGAGCGCTGGAGTTTGTCGTCCAGTTTTTTGAATTCGCGCGCCGATTTTTCGGCGGCGGGAGAGTTCGGCGCGGCCTTTTGCCAGACGAGGTATTGGTCGTCCACCTCCCGGTCGAGGGCATGCACCCGCTTGAGCAGTTTGCGCAAATCCTTGAGGTGTCCTTCCCGGCCATCGACTTTTTTGTCAACAATAACCCGGTCAAAACGCTCCTTGGGCGGTTCGGAGATGAGTTTTTCCGCCAGGGCGATATGTTCCTTGCCGGCAAAACCGAAACTGTAAATGATGCGTTTGACCTCGTTCTCCGCGTTTTCAATGCGCTTGGAAATCTCCACTTCCTGCTCGCGCGTGAGGAGGGGGACCTGGCCCATTTGTTTCAGGTACATGCGCACCGGGTCATCCAGTATGTCGAGGCGCATTTTGTCCTCGTCATCATCCGGCTCCGGTTGTTTGACGCGGTCCACCTCGGCCTGGTCAACAATCTCAACCTCCAGAGTGCGAAGCTTGCTGTAAAGATCGTCCAGTTCGTCGGGGGAAACCGCGCCATCGGGGAGAGCATCATTGATGTCGCCGTAGGTGAGGTAACCCTGCTCCCGGGCCAGGCGGACCAATTCCTTGATTTTCTCGGCGAGGTCAAGGCCGCTGTTTTTCAACGCCCTAAGGTCTTCCGTCAGCGAAGTCCCCGCACCCGGCCGGGCCGGCGGGGGTGACGAATCAGACGGGCCTGCACCTTTGGCGTTTTTGCGAACAGACAATTTTGCTTTTTTGGCGGCAGACTTCGCGTTCGGCTTCACCATAGTTTTTTAACGGTCGTTCTCAGGGTATCAAATTGAACGACAATATGGTAAGTCAGTCCCCGGCACGTCAAGGTGTTTGGCCAAATTTAAGCGTTTTAAATTATCCGTTTCCACCACGTTTGGCACACGGTATGCGTGTGGTTTTACGGGGGAAAGTTTCCCGGAATCCAGACGATTTAGCTCCGTGGAAATGAGCAAAATTTAAGACTTGGCGCCAAGAAAAGCTTCGTGGACAAGACGCATCGCTTGCTCGCCTTTGGCCGAGTCAACGATGACAGACACCTTGATTTCGCTGGTGGAGATCATATCGATGTTGATGCCGGCATCGGCCAGGGTGCCGAACATTTTGGCGGCAACACCGGGGTTGCTGCGCATGCCGACTCCGACGATGGAAAGCTTGCTGATTTTTTCGTCGGCCAGGACTTCACGGAAACCGATTTTGCCTTTCAATCCGTCTATAATTTTTTTGGCTTTGAGCAGGTCGGCCTTGTCCACGGTAAAGGACAAGTCGGTGGCGGCAGAGGCGCTATGGCTGATGTTTTGCACGATCATGTCCACGTTGATGCTGGCGTCGGCAATGGCCTTGAAAACGTGGGCGGCGACGCCGGGGCGGTCAGGGACGGCGACGAGGGTGATTTTGGCCTGATTTTTATCGAGGGAGACGCCGCGGATGACCACGTCTTCCATACTGCGTGTTTCTTCTTTCACAATCGTTCCTGGGTTGTCATTGAGACTGGAGCGGACTTCAAATACGACGCCGAATTTTTTGGCAAATTCGACCGAGCGGGATTGCATGACCTTGGCGCCGAGACTGGCCAGTTCCAACATTTCGTCATAGGAAATTTCGGCGAGTTTGCGGGCGTTGGGGACGATGCGGGGGTCGGCGGTGTACACGCCATCGACGTCAGTGTAAATCTGGCAAATGCCGGCCTTGAGGGCGGCGGCAAGGGCAATGGCGGTGAGGTCCGATCCGCCGCGGCCCAGAGTGGTGATCTGGCCTTCGATGGTCTGTCCCTGGAAGCCGGCCACGATGACGACGTTGCCTTTGTTGAGCAAGGCGTAAACCTGCTTGGGAGTGATATTTTTGATCTTGGCCTTGGTATGGACGCCGTCGGTGACGATGCCGGCTTGGGCGCCGGTCATGGAAATGGCGGGAACGTTCAGGGCGTGGAGAGCCATGGCGGCAAGGGCGATGGTGGTTTGTTCGCCGGTGGCCAGGAGCATGTCCATTTCACGTTCGCTGGGAATAGGCATCAATTCCTTGGCCATCCGGATCAAATTATCAGTCACGCCGCTCATGGCGGAGACAACGACGACAACTTGATCGCCATTGGCGTGGTATTTAGCCACGCGCCGGGCGACGTTTTTAATGCGGTCAGGGTTCGCCACCGAGGTTCCGCCAAATTTTTGAACAATGAGAGCCATTAATTTTCCGCCGGCCTTTTTTCCCGGCAAGGGGAGAGGGTAAAGGTTTCACGAGTCAAAGGCAACCGGCTTTGCGAAGCAAATTCGACGTCACGAACCGCAGAGCTTGGAACCGCCGCTACTGCGTGCCGACCCGGAAATACTCAGCCGCAGGATGATTCGTCGGCACAATGACCGTCTTGGTTGTGCCATCGCCGATGATGGTGCTGTAGGGCAGCCAGTTGGTGTTTGCCAGGTTTGTGCTGTATTGCACGTAATTGGTATGGTCCGCCGTCGAAACGAAGGAGAATTGGAAATTGGCGCCCGCCAGCGCCGGATTCAGCAATTGCACAGGCGAAAGCGGCTCCGATACGGTGATCATTCCCAACATGCCGCTAATGAATTCCTCGGCGTAGGTGCTTGTGCCGATTTCAAACAATTCATCGACGGAATTGACGAGATTGGTTCCGAAATACATCGCACCGCTGCCTTCGCCGCAAGCCCAAACGCCGTTGGGGCCGAGTGCGATGCCCCAGAAAGTGACAAAGTCCGTGTCCGGGTAAAAGGTCAGATTGGTCGATGTCGCCATGCAGGCCCATTGCGCCGTTCCGGTGCGATCAAACTTCGCGGCGAAAGCCTGACCGTAATAACCATTGCCGAGTGTGCCCAGACGCGGCGCGGCCAGGATGTCTTTGCCAAAATAAGAATAAGTATCAAAATTGCCGGCGACATAAACATTACCGGTCGCATCGGCCACCGAAGATTCGGGTTGGGTCGTTGCGCCGCCAAATCCCGTGGCCAGCTCGGCATTGCCATTGGTGTCGTAACGCGCAAAGTACTGGCCCCGGCCATTCGCGATGGGAACCGTGAAGGAGCCAAAGACGGCATTGGAGCCATAAGCCGTTCCGACAAGGAACAAGTTTGTGCCGGAAACAGAAATCTCCGGATAATCGTCGATCACATAAGAGGGGTTTGCGCCGGACGCCTCGCCGACATCGCGCAGCCAGATTCCCTGTCCGTTGGTGGCGTTGATGGCGGCGAGCGTGTAATTGCGCGCCATGGCATTGGTCAGGCCGCCCACGGTGTAATTCGTGTTGCCGCTCAACCAATTCAACAAACTGGCATAGATGCGCCCTCCGCTGTATTGGAGGTATTCAATGATGTTCGGGACGTGTTCCGCCCAGTTTAGCGCGCCGCTGGCATTGAACTGTCCCAGGAAACCCGTTTGTCCGGAGACGGTCAGGTTGGTGCCTGCGATGGTGAAAGAGCCGTTGACCACACCGGTCAGGGTTATGTTTCCGGATGGGTCTGCCGCAAGGCAGCTAAATTGCGGGAAAGCGCCATTGGTTGAGGTGATGGTTTGGCTCCAGAGAGCGTTGCCGTTCGCGTCATATCTGGCCAGGTAAATACTTCCCACGCCCGAATCCTCCAGCAGGTTGGTGCCAAGCCAGTTTGTGCCCGAAAAGCCGATGGCAGCATAGATGCCGCCGCCGGGCGCGGGAGCGAGGGCCTCTCCGTAGGAGTTTCCATTTCCATTATTGGTCACCGCCACGAGCCAAAGGCCGGTTCCGGCGGCAGTTTGTTTTACAATGACGGCCTCATAGCCCCCATTGATGTCGCTCACGATCTTGTTTGTCCCGAAGACGTTGGTTCCCTCGGAGAAGCCTGTTGCATAAATATTGGTCCCCGTTGCATCCACCAGGCAGGCATGATAAACGCTATTCGCCGCATAGACGCCGACATTGTCATAGTTGACAAACGGCGATCTGATTGCCTCCGACCAATCCGGCGGCTGCGGAGCGGTGACGAAGGTGACCATCGCCGTCGTGGTTGTTTGCGACCCGGCCAGATTGGAGGCCACGGCGTAATAACCGCCCGCCACGCCGCTTGTTCCCGAATTGGCGGGAATGAACAACGCGCTGGTTGCCCCCGAAATGGGGCTGGAGTTGCCCGCTTCGTACCATTGCCATGTTGGGTCGGGCGTGCCTGTGGCCACCGCCAGCAAAGCCACGCTGTAACCGGGATAATTGGTTTGATTGAACGGATTCAATGTGATGACCGGCGCCACGGCAGGCGTGAAAACAACCTGGTCCAGAAAGCCTGCGTCGGCGGGCGAAGCGTTATTGTTGTCGGCGAGGGTGTTTGCATCCCAAGTCAGGGTATGCGTGCCGGAACCTGATATTTGGAAACTGTCCTGAGACCATGGAGTCTGACCACTGACATCGTCCTGATAATTGCCATCAATATCGAATTCGAGATCAAAATCATCGCCATTGTGGGCCACGGATTGCCAATAGAAGCTGATTGTGCCCGGACCCGTGACGGTCGCTTGCAGGATGGACGATTGGTTATCCTGGATACTGCCGCTTTGCGCGGCGGCCGCATTGGTGGAGTAAGTATTGGTGGATTCCACAAACCAACTTGCGGCGCCGAGGGTGATCCAACTCGTGTTGGTGGTGCCGAGGGCGGCGTTGAAAGACGGCGTTCCACCTCCTGTCCCGACACTGTCTGGAACGGCTGTTCCAAGGTGGCTGTACAAGTAGGCCACGTCGTCGGAAGAAAGCACGCCGGAATAAATCTGGACTTCATCCATGTCGCCCGCGAAACCGTTTACGTCCGACGTGTCTGTGCCAAGGGACAAGGTTGGGCTGGAAGACGAGTTCAACTGGCCGGGAGCGCCAAAGTCGGAAGCGTCCAACTGGCCGTTGACATAAATATGCTTTGCGCCGCTCCCTTGGTCGCGAGTCACAACGACATGGACGTAATTCCCGGTATTGATCGAAGTGGCTGAGTGCAGCGTATCCAAGGGGCTGCCGCCGGTGAGGAAGGCCAGTTTGCTTCCGGTCAGCGCCAGAGGAATCACCTGGTCGGAATTTGCGGCCATCAAGCCGGACCCGGTATCGGCCGTGTCGGAATCATTTCCCCGACTTTCTGAAGTTCTGACCCAAAGCGCAGCCGAAAAACTGCCAGCCAGTGTGGCGACCAGATTAGTGGGCACACTCAGCCAACCCGCGCCGCCGGCTCCGCCGGCAAAGCCCACCGCATAAGACCCTGCGGCGGCATCATTGGTGATGTAGGGAGGAGCCAGATCCCACGAAACGCCATTGACGTTATTGCCATGCCCGGAAAAATCGTTGGCAAAGATGTTATTATCCTCGAACGAGTAGTAGAGGAGGTTCGTGTGGCCGTTATTGGAACTGCCATTGGCCGACAAGGTCGAACCGGGATTGGCATAAAGGTAAGACACCTCGTTTGACGACAGGACCCGGGAATAGAACTGCACCTGGTCCATTAGTCCCACATACCCGTTGTAACCGGTATAGGCGGGACTGGTCTGGCTCCACTGGCTCGCGTCGGCCAGGGCGCCGAATATCAGGATTTGCGGACTGTTCAAGTAGGATCCGTCGTCAACATCGGAGCCATCCAATGCCCCGTCGATATAAATCTGTTTTTGGCCCGACCCCTGATTTCGCGTGACCACCACATGATGGTAATGGCCATCATTGATCGTTGCCGTTGAGGTCAGCTCGTCCTGGGAATTTCCGTCGGTCTCGAAAGTGATGTTGCCGCCTGTCAATGCCAATGGCACCAAGTCGTTGATCCGGCCTGGCACCTCTGCCGTGATAATTCCCGCGCCTTCGTAGGCCGGATCCCCAGCCGTGCCAAATGTCTGGGTCGTCTGCAGCCAGACGGAAAGCGAGAAGTCCCCCGCCAGATTCGTGACCAGATTGCCCTCCGGCACCAAGTAGTTGTTGCCACCAAAAGCCAGCGCCCCCGATCCGCTTTCCGTGTCGTTGGTGACGACCGGCCCGGGTCCCCCGTTGCAAGCTCCGGCGAAGACCATATTATTGCCGTGGCCGGACACGTCCGCCGCCAGGACCATGCCTTCATCAAAATCATAATGGCAGACCAAGCCGTTGGTAACGTTCGAACCCGGTTGGGCGTGGAGGGCCGCCACTTCATTTGCCGCCAGGACGCGGGAATAAACCTGGATGTCATCAATCAATCCCACAAATCCGTTGTAACCGGAATTTTCGGGACTGGTTGGGTCTGACTGGCTTGCATCGGCCAGCGCCCCAATCGTAATCAGTTGCGGGGCGTTCAACAGACCGCGGGTGGCAAAATCATTGGAGCTGAACACTCCGTCGATATAAATTTGCTTTTCGCCCGTCGCCTGATTCCGCGTCACCACCACATGATGGTAGTGGCCGTCGTTAATATCCGTCGTAGAATTAATCGAGTCATCGTTGGTTCCCCCGGAATTAAAGCCGATGGCGCCGCCCGTCAATGCCATGGGAATCAAATCGTTGGTCAAGCCAGGCACGTCGGCCGACACAATGCCCGCGCCGTAATAGGCCGGCGCCGTATCGTAGGAGAAATTTTGGGTTGTATTCACCCAGAGAGAAAGCGAGAAGTTTCCCGCCAGGGTCGAGAGCAGGTTGCTCGAAGGCGTGAGAAAAGCGCCCCCATTAAAATAAACGGCCCCGCTCCCGCTGACGGAATTTGTACTGAGGACAAGGCCGCTGAAACTGCCGCCATAAATGAGGTTGTTGCCGTTGGCCGTCAGGTCCGCCGCCAGATCCGTGTTCTCGTCAAAATCGTAGTAGGCAACCAAGCCGCTGAAAGGCCCCGCCACAACATTGGTCGCAGGTGTGTCGGGGTGGCTGTAGAGGTAAGCCACCTCGCTTGCATTCAAAACGCCCGAGTAAAGCTGCACGTCGTCCAACAAGCCCGCGTATCCTGAGGAAAAGTAGCCGCCAATGGAATAGAAGCCGGTGTCCCCATCCAAATTGTTCGTGGTTGCCGTATCCGAGGAGTCGAGCACCCCATTGATGTAAATCGATTTCTGGCCGGTCGATTGATCGCGGGTCACCACTATATGGACGAAGTTGCCGGTGGTGACGTCGCTTGTCGAATGCAGTGTATCCCCGTTTTGGCCGGTTGGGTCTCCCGTAAAAAAAGCCGCCTTATGGCCGGTCAGCACGACTGGGAGAGTGTCGTTGGATCCATTGTTGTAGGTCCAAATGATTGCGGCATCATTGTTGCCGTTGGGGGTATCCGAATCATTGCCCGCGACATTGGTTGTATTGATCCAGAGCGAAATGGAAAAACTGCCGTGAAACGTGGCCAGCCAATTGTCGAAAGTCTGGCTTCCCGGCGGCGAAGACATGGATATACATTCTCCGCCGTCGAGCAACAACGATCCCCCGCCCGCAATTCCGTTCGTGCTAAACTGAGTGTTCCCTGAGTTCGCCCACGACAAGCCGCCGTAGAAACTGTTGTTGTTACCCGACACGTCTGCCGCGCCATAATAAACAGACTGGTTGAAGAGGTATTCGGCAATCAACGTGTGTCCTTGTTGCGCCCGCGCGCCCCAAACGCCGCACAAGCAAATTGCGCCCGACAACACAATGGAATAAAGCGACAACACCCGGCGTGGTTTTACGAATCTATTCATGGTTCCTTTCCGACTTTGCCGTTGCCCGTATCAGACATATTTACGGCCACAAAACCTGCGTGTTTCGCGACCGGAAGGAGACTAGTACCAATTCGACGCCCGTCCTTTAATGCCTTTTATGTGCCATGTCAAGCCAAACTTTTTCACCGCTCGATCCCCCTGCCCGCCCATTGGCTTACGGTCTTGCTTTTTTATGGAAATGGGATCAATTTTTTTTAAATTTTTTGCAAGATGACAAACAACGCACTTATACAGTTACCGAAGATTTTCCCACCACTGGATCCTGATTTCCGCCCGGCCGCGCTGGGCCATCGGATGTTCATCAAGCGGGCCAAGGCCACCAAACAGGCCGTTCCAGCCCGCCTCGCCTTGGAACAGGCGGACGGATCGGTCTTCCATTTCAACACATTCCTTTTCACTGAAGACAAGCCGGAAGCGGCGGGGAATTTTTTTCATATCGAACGGCTGGTGAAATTCCTTCTCTGGTCCCGGGGCGGATTCCGGGTCTATTTTGACGGTCCAGCCGCCTTGGGCGCGCTGTTGCAGAAGTATTTTCGGGAAACCGCCACGGGCAAGTTCGATGCGGACACCATGGGCGAAAAGATTTACTCCAAGCCCTTTGAAGTGGTGCTGACCAAGGACATCCCGGCGGCTCGGGCCAGCACGACCCCCCTCGGGCGGCATCTGAACGGATGCCGCATCGGATTCGACCTGGGCGCAAGCGATCGCAAGGCGGCGGCGGTCATGGACGGGAAGGTTGTTTTCAGCGAGGAAACAGTCTGGAATCCGGTGCCGCAATCCGATCCGCAATGGCACTTCGACCAGATCATGGATTCACTCAAGCAGGCGGCCAAACATCTGCCGCGGGTGGACGCGATTGGCGGAAGTTCCGCCGGCGTGTATGTCAATAACCGGGTGCGCGTCGCCTCCCTTTTCCGGGGCGTTCCGGCGGCCTCCGCCCAGCGGGTGGCCGATATCTTTCTGGAATTGAAGGCGGCCTGGAAAAACATTCCCTTTGAAGTGGTCAACGACGGCGAAGTGACGGCTCTGGCCGGATCGATGGCGTTGGAGGACAACGCGGTTCTGGGCATAGCGATGGGTTCCAGCCAGGCAGCCGGGTTTGTCACGCCGGAGGGCAACATCACCTCCTGGCTCAATGAACTGGCCTTCGCGCCCATCGACTATAATCCCGGCGCGCCGAAGGATGAATGGTCGGGCGACCGCGGTTGCGGCGTGCAATATTTTTCCCAACAAGCGGTGGGCCGTCTGCTCAAGCCGGCCGGCATCGAATGTCCGGCGGATGAGCCGCTCCCGGAAAAATTGAAACGCGTCCAGCGCCTGATGGAAGCCGGCGACGCCCGCGCCCAAAAAATTTACGAGACCATCGGCGTCTATCTCGGTTACGGGACAGCGCATTGCGCCAATTTTTACGACTTTAAACACGTTCTGGTGCTGGGACGGGTAACCACGGGGCACGGGGGCGAAATCATCGTGCAACGCGCCCAGGAAGTTTTGCGCGCCGAATTCCCCGCCCTCGCCAAAAAGACCCGTTTTGACATGCCGGACGAAAAGGAAAAACGGCACGGCCAGGCGATTGCGGCCGCGAGCCTCCCGGCGATTTGATTTTATGAGTAAAAAAATTACGACTCCCTACACGAAATACGTCTCCAAAGTCGCCAAACTGGTGACCGATGGCCGTTCCATCCCCCTTGGCGGATTTCCTTCCCTGCCCAAACCGGCCCTGGCGCCGGACGCGCCCAAGGCGCTCTTTTTCGCCCCGCATCCCGATGACGAGACCATCGCCGGCGGGCTGCTGCTGCGCCTGTTGCAGGAAGCGAAATGGGATGTCACCAATGTGTCCGTCACGCTGGGCAGAATACCCGAGCGCAAAGCCGGACGGCTGGCGGAATTGAAAAACGCCTGCAATTTTCTGGGTTTCAACCTGGCCCAACTGGACCCGAACGGTTTGAACGGTGTCACGACGGCATCCCGCACCAAGGAACCGGCGGCGTGGGCGGAGATGGTCAGGCTGGCGGTGAAGGTTTTGCAAGAATATCGGCCGCGCGTGGTTTTCATGCCGCATGAATTCGACTGGAACGGCACCCACATTGGCGTTCATCATCTGGTGATGGACGCGCTGGCGGGTGTGCCGGATTTGAACTGTTACGTGGTGGAGACGGAATTCTGGGGGCAGATGCAAACGCCCAACCTGCTGGTGGAATATTCCGCCGAGGTGGTGGCGGAGTTGGTGGCGGCGATCTCCTTCCATGTGGGGGAAGTCCAGCGCAACCCGTATCATCTTCTTCTGCCCGCCTGGATGCTGGACAACGTGCGGCGCGGCAGCGAATTGGTGGGCGGCCAGGGCGGCGCGGCGGCCCAATTCATGTTTGCCCAGGTTTACCGTCTGCGGCGCTGGAATGGTCATCAAATCGAGGATTGCCAGAGCGGCGGACGGTTTCTTCCCATGGGGACGAACCCGGCCGATTTGTTTCCGGCAAAATAATTCAACGGTCTTTCAGACTGTGGACCCATTGGATGGCCTGCTGCAATAGCTGCGTGCCATCCTCCAGTTTCAGTTTGTCCTTGATGCGCGCGCGATAGGACTCGACGGTTTTGATGCCCAGGTTAAGGTCGGCGGCGATAAGGCGGGTGCCGCGCCCGCTGCCGATCAACTGGAACACCTCCAACTCGCGGTCGGTTAGGCGTTCGATGGGGGATTTTTGTTCTTCGGCGCGGCCCTGCACCATTTTATGAACGATGCGGGCCGACATGGCTTCGCTGACGTAAATCTGGCCGTCCAGAACCTTGCGGATGGCGGGGAGGATTTTTTTGGTGGCCTCCTGTTTGGTGATGTAACCCTTGGCCCCGGCGCGCAGGACCCGCTCCGCATACAACGATTCGTCATGCATGGAAAGGATCAGCACCGGCAGGGACGGCGCGCAGGATTGCAGGTCCTTGACCAGTTCCAAACCGTGGGTGGTCTTGAGGGAAATATCGGCGATGACGATGTCCGGTTTGGTTGCCTGGATTTTTTCCAACGCCTCGGGCGCGTCTTCGGCTTCGCCGCAAACCGCCAAGTCAGGCTCGCGTTGGATCAACTGGGCGAGCCACTCGCGCACCAGCGGATGGTCGTC
>CAZLEE010000011.1:0-43023 GCA_964558455.1 uncultured Verrucomicrobiota bacterium
GCGACACCACCCGCATTGCCTCCGGTTCCCCGGAAATGTGGCGGGACATCGCCCTGGCCAACCGCAAAAATCTAAGCCGGGTCCTGGGCGTTTTCATCGAGGACTTGCAGGAATTTCAACTGGCGCTCGAACGCGAGGACGTCGCGACGGTGGAGGAATTTTTTGCCAATGCCAAACAACGTCGCGACCAATGGCGCGCCAACGCATCGGCCTCCTCGCCGGAATGAACCCCATCAACCCATCCACCCCCACTTTCAATGTTGCCTGACCTGATTGAAATCACGCCGTTGACCGGAAAAGTCACTGCCGCGATCACCGTGCCAGGCTCAAAGAGCATCACCAATCGCGCGCTGATTCTGGCTGCGCTGGCGAAAGGCAAAACCACCCTGCGCGGCGCGTTATGGAGTGAGGACACGCAAATCATGGCCGAAGCCCTGCAACGCCTGGGCATCGCCATCGAGATCGAGCGGGATGCGGCAGATACTTGCAACCGGACAATCACGGTGCGCGGTCTGGGCGGGGAAATTTCGGGCGACGGCGAGGCGGAAGAGCCGCTGGAAATATTTGTCGGAAATGCCGGCACAGCCGCGCGGTTTCTGGCCGCACTGGTCTGCTTGGGACGCGGAGTTTACCGGCTGGACGGAACGGAGCGCATGCGCCAACGTCCGCAAGCCGCCTTGTTCCAAGCCTTGCGCGAACTGGGCTACCGCGTCGATTCGGACAACGACCGGTTGCCGGCAAAAATTTTTGGAGACGGCCCGCACAATAATAAAATGTGCATGGTGTCGGTTGAAGAAAGCTCGCAGTTCGCCTCGGCTCTTTTGCTGTGCGCACGACATGGCGGCTGGCATCCCGAACTCTCCGGCGCGGCCGGGGAAGAAACGGCTTACGTGGAAATGACCCGGCGGCTGGTTGAGACATTTCCGCAACAAGGCGGGGAATTTCAAATCGAGCCGGACGCATCAAGCGCCAGCTACTTTTGCGCGGCAAAATGGCTGCTGGACAGTCCAATCGAAGTCAGGGCGTTTCCAACCTCGGACTGGCAGATTGACGCGGCATTCCCCAAATATCTGCCGTTGTCGGCGGAACTTTCGCGCCGAGGCCAGCTCGGAGACAGCATTATGACGGCGATCACCCTGGCGCCCTTCGGGGACCGCCCGACCAAGTTCACCCATCTGGAGCGATTGCGCGCGCAAGAATGCGAACGCGTGGCGGCGTTGCGCACGGAACTGACCCGTTGCGGCGTTCAAGTGGAGGAGCAAGGCGAAACATTAACCGTCTTTCCCGCCGCCGGAAAAATGCACGGGGCGGAAATCGAGACCTACAACGATCATCGCATGGCGATGTGTTTTGCCATCTTTGGCTTGAAAATTCCCGGAATCAAACTTAAGCATCCTGCGTGCGTGAAGAAAACATTCCCGAACTTTTTCCAAAAACTATCGGCCCCGCCGCCATCCGGCCTGGGCGCGAAGATTCTGGACGCGGCCACCGGCCGGGTCCTGGGCAGAGAAGACCTGTTTGCCCGCTGATTTCCCCATTGCCATGAAACCATCCATCGTCATAGCCATCGACGGCGCCAGCGCCAGCGGCAAGAGCACCAACGCCAAAATGGTGGCGCGGGCTTTGGGGTTCATCCATGTTGACACCGGCGCGATGTTCCGGACGCTGGCGTGGTATTGCCTGAAAATCGGGGTGAACCTGCATGACGCCAAGGCGGTCACCGCCGCCTGCCGCCAATGGCCCGCCACTCTTAATTGCGCGAACGGCGCCATCCGGCTGCTGGTGGACGGCTATTATCCGGAAAAGGAAATACGGACGGCGGAAGTGAGCGAGATTACCCCGCTGGTGGCGGCTTTGCCGGAAGTGCGGGCGTGGATGAAGGCGACCCAGCGGCGCTGCCTGCAATTTGGCAGTCTGGTCATGGAAGGACGCGACATCGGAACGCAAATTTTTCCCGAAACACGATTCAAATTTTATCTGGACGCCAGCCTGGCCGAACGGAGCCGGCGGCGGGCGGCGCAAGGCGTCCGGGAAAACATCGCGGCGCGCGACGAGCGCGACACCCGGCGAATAGTGGCGCCCCTGCAGGCAGCGGCGGACGCGATGGTCGTCAATACTTCCGGAAAGACGCCGGATCAGACCGCCGCGCTGATCCTGGAGCAGGTAAAAAAGGAGCAGGAGCGTCCCTCCGTCCAAGCCGCGAAACACTAGGCTTTCTGTTTTTGTTTTTTGCCGCGACGGCTTTTGGTATATTTGACAGGAGACGGGGCGGGTTCGGGCAGGACGCCGGAAAAGTTCCGCTTTAATTCCCGGATCTGGTCGCGCAACAGGGCGGCCTTTTCAAATTCGAGTTTTTCGGAGGCTTCGACCATTTCCCCCTGCAATTCGCGCAAGGTCTCGGTGACATCGAAATTCCCGTCCACTTCGTGCAGGAGGAGTTGCGCCTTGGACTTGGCGCTTTGGTAAACGGCCAGGCTGTCCTCGACCGCCCGGCTCACGCTGCGGGGAGTGATGTGGTGTTCCTTGTTGTAGGCCAGTTGCCGCTGACGGCGATAGCCAGAGATGGCAAGGAATTTCTTGATACTTTCAGTCATCACGCTGGCGTAAAGGATGACCTCGCCATTGATATGGCGGGCGGCGCGCCCGGCGGTTTGAATCAGGCTGGTCGCGCTGCGCAGATAACCCTCCTTATCGGCATCGAGAATGGCCACCAGTGAAACTTCGGGCAGGTCCAAACCTTCGCGCAAAAGGTTGATCCCGACCAGGACATCGAAGTCGCCCTTGCGCAGGGCGCGAAGGACTTCAACCCGCTCAATGGCGTCAATTTCGCTGTGCAAATAGCGGACGTTGACGCCGACGCCGCGGAGGTAATCGGTCAATTCCTCGGCGGAACGTTTGGTCAGAGTGGTGACCAAAGTGCGTTCCTTGGCATCGCTGCGTTTGCGGACCTCTTCAAGCAGATCGTCGATTTGGCCCTCAAGCGGTTTGACCGTGATTTTGGGATCAATCAGACCGGTGGGCCGGACGATTTGTTCGACGACCCGGCCCTCGGACCATTGCAACTCCGTCGGAGCCGGAGTGGCGCTAAGGTAAATGGTCTGGCCCTGCAGGGCTTGGAACTCCTTGAATTCGAGCGGGCGATTGTCCAAGGCGCTGGGGAGGCGGAAGCCGTGTTCGACCAGGACAGTTTTGCGCGAGCGGTCGCCGGCATGCATGGCGCCGATCTGGGGAACTGTGGCGTGAGACTCGTCCATGATGAGCAGGTAATCGGGCGGAAAAAAATCAAGCAAAGTCCCCGGACGCGAACCGGGAGGACGCGCCGCCAAATGACGGGAATAATTCTCGATGCCGGAACAAAACCCCATTTCCTCCATCATTTCCAAATCATATTCGGTGCGCATCTTGATGCGCTGGGCTTCGATCAATTTGCCGCGCGACTCGAACCATGCAATCCGTTCGCCCAATTCCTCGCGAATGGCGAGCAAGGCGTTGTTGATCTTGGATTGCGGGGTGACGAATTGTTTGGCGGGAAAGATAACGACGGTGGCGGGCGATTCCGTTTTGTCGCCGGTCAGGGGATCGAACCGGGTCAGCCGCTCAATTTCCTCGCCGAAAAACTCAATGCGCAATCCGTCCTCAGTCCAGGACGGACGCAATTCCACCACGTCGCCGCGCACGCGAAACTGGCCGCGCTCAAAGGCGATATCGTTGCGCGCGTATTGCAGATCGACGAGGCGGGAGAGAAGGATGTCGCGGGAAAGTTGCATGCCGACATGCACCTGCTGGACGAGGGCCTCGTAATTCTCGCGGCTGCCGATGCCGTAAATGCAGGAGACACTGGCCACGACCACGACATCGCGCCGGGTGAAAAGTGAACTCATGGTGGAAAGCCGCATCCTTTCGATCTCCTCGTTGACGCTCGAATCCTTTTCCACAAAGGTGTCGGTGCGCGGGATGTAGGCCTCGGGCTGGTAATAGTCGAAATAGCTGACGAAATATTCCACGGCATTGCGCGGGAAAAAGCTTTTGAACTCCGCGTAAAGCTGGGCGGCAAGGGTCTTGTTGTGCGAAATGATGAGGGTCGGTTTTTGGACGGCCTGGATGACGTTGGCCACGGTGAACGTTTTGCCGGAGCCAGTGACCCCGATGAGCGTTTGATGCTTTGCGCCGGCCAACACGCCTTCCGTCAGCTTGGCGATGGCCTGAGGCTGGTCGCCAGCCGGCTGATATGGGGCGGTCAATTCAAACATGAAGACAAATTACGACGTTGCGGCGCAAGGTCAAACCCAGGCCGGACTTATGGAACTTGTGAAACCTGCGGTAGCCGGCCCGGGTCACTGGTAAAGCCAATGCCATGGCTCGTAAACGATGCCGAGCGGATTATCCCGGGGGTAGCTCAGGGAAAAACCAAACTCCCCTGCCCGGCGGGTCAGCCAGGCGAAAGCCGGGGTGGTTTCAAAATCCTCGGTCAGCTCGGAATAGCCGGGCGTGCCGATGTCGATGGCGCGGCCGGTGTGGTGTTCGCTGAAGCCGGGAACGGCGCTGACCCGGAAAATCTTGTCGTGAGACTGGCCGGCGGCAAGCTTGCGCTCAATGATGCACCGTTGGTAATCGAAACTGCGAAAAGCGGAAACTGGCGCGAGTATCACCCCGTCTTGGGCCGCAGCCGCAACCATGACTTGCCATTGAGCGGCGGCGCGAGGTTCCATCCGCTGCTCGCGCTGCAACATATCCAAACCGATGGACACCAGAGTGTCGCTCTCGATTTGCATGGGGATTTTGGATTGGGTGGCGAAGGTGGCCGGAATGCCCAGCTCTTTTAACGTTCGCATTATACGTTGTTCGTAAGACGCTTTGTCGCTCATCGCATCCCTAGCATGACGGCTGCAACCAGGAACTCAAATCAAAATCGCGATATAATAAAACATAAGTTGACTTTCACTTTATTTTTTGTATTGTTGGGTTGTCATTTAACAATATGGATACAGAACCGTTAAAATCGCGCCGGTGGATCAATCTTTTGGAGGAGGAGGATTTGTCGTTCATCAAACGCTTCATTCTCCTGTCGGGTTCACTCAAGGATCTGGCGACGGCGTATCATGTGACCTACCCCACCCTGCGGTTGCGTCTGGATCGGTTGATCGCAAAAATCCAAATATTTGACAGCGAGAAGGTCGAGGATGATTACGAACGGATGCTGCGGGCCGCGTTCGCCGAAGGCAGGCTGGAATCGGACGTTTTCAAACAACTTCTGCGGACTTACCGGCAACAAAAAGAAAATTCACAAGAGGAATGATTATGAACGGAATGAACATGAAATCCATGTTTGGCGTCATCGCCGGGTTGGCGTGGGCCGCCTCGGCTTGGGGCCAGCAGACTGTGGCGGAGTTTAATTGGAAAGGCGCCCTGCCGCACGACAGCATATCCGTGCAAGTGGACGACCGGACCGCGCTGAAGATCGAGAATGCCAACGACGCGCCGTTACACGTAACGTTGTTTACGGTGAAAGCCCCCAAGATCGCCGCCCAACGTTATGCGGTGCAGGGCGAGATCAAATACGGCGGCGTCCACGGGGACGGATTTCTGGAAATGTGGAACTATTTCCCGCCGGTCAAGCCAGGCCTGCCCGAAGGCCAGTATTTCTCGCGCACACTGGGGGAATCGGGCGAAATGGGAAAAATCAGCGGCGCATCGGATTGGCGGACGTTTTCGCTGCCGTTCGACAGCACGGGAACTTCCGGGGCACCGACGCGGTTGCAAATCAATCTTGTTCTGCAAGGACGCGGCACGGTGTGGATCGGGCCGGTCAAGCTCGTGCAATATGGCAGTGAAAAATCCCTGTCCTGGTTTTACGGCAGCGCGCCCCATGCCTGGTGGTCAAACCGTGCGGCGATTTGGATTGGCAGCGGGAGCGGCCTGATCATTGGCTGTCTGGGTGGATTAGTCGGAATTTTGGCTGGAATTGGGAAAGCGCGTGGTCTGGTCATCGCACTGATGAAATTTCTGATCGGTCTGGGCGCGGTGGCGGTCGTGGTAGGGGTTGTTGCGCTGTCGGAGGGACAATCGTTTGCCGTATGGTATCCGTCACTACTGGTTGGGATTCTTCTGCTGGTGATCTTCCCCTTATTACTGGCCAGGACGAATCGCATGTACCGGGAACGGGAATTGCGCCAGATGCAATCGCTGGACGCAATGGGCTAGGCGTTCCTGATTATATTTTATTGGCGGGTTGACCGGATGAGCGCGGCACGCCAGATTAGCCCAAGTTGGAAACACGCAAAATCAAACAAATGACAGCCGGGTTGCTCGAGTGGTTCGCGGCGAATGCCAGGGATTTGCCGTGGAGACGGTCGAAGGACCCCTATTCGGTCTTCATCTCCGAAATCATGTTGCAGCAAACCCAGGTGAAAACCGTCATTCCCTATTTTGAGCGATGGATGAAGGAATTGCCGACGGTGGGTTCGTTCGCGAAAGCGCGTCCGCAGAAGGTGCTCAAACTTTGGGAGGGGTTGGGCTATTACAGCCGGGTGCGCAATGCGCAAGCGGCGGCGCGGATTGTCATGGAACGGCACGGCGGCGCGTTCCCTCGCGGTTTCGAGGATATTCTGGCGTTGCCGGGCATCGGGCGATACACCGCCGGGGCGATCAGCAGTATTGCCTTCAATGAGCCGGCACCGATTTTGGATGGGAATGTCATGCGGGTTTTATGCCGTTTTTTTGGGGTGGAGGGAAATCCGCGGGAGAAAAAGATCAACACAACCCTGTGGAAAATGGCGGAGAAGCTGGCGCAGGCGGCGCCGGGGCGGTGTTCGGATTTGAATCAGTCGTTGATGGAATTGGGCGCGTTGGTTTGCACGCCTCGCCAACCGCATTGTCCGGAGTGCCCGCTGAACAGACTCTGCTTCGCGCAACTGCATGGACGGGTGGCGGAATTTCCAACGGCGCCGCCGCGGGTTCGGACGACGGCAAGGCGGTTTGTGGCCTTCGTGGCGCGGAAAGGAGACCGGTTCATGGTGCGGCAGCGGCCCGAGGGGGTGGTGAACGCGAGCTTGTGGGAATTCCCGAATGTGGAAGTATGGGGGAAATGGGACAAAAGCGATGGCAAGGATGGTTTTCGGGTTTTGGAAGAAGAAGCAATATGTTTGATACGTCATTCGATCACGCGCTACCGGATAACGCTGGAAGCGTATTGGGCCGGGGCGAAGGCGGAAGCGCCGGGCGCATGGCGGACCCTGCCGGAACTGAGGCGGCTTCCCTTCGCGGCCGCGCATCGGAAAATCCTGCTGGCGCTGGAAAAGATGCCAAAAAAGGCCCAAACCTTTCGGAACGGGCCTTTGTGAAATAAGTCAAACCGGATCAGGCCGGAGTGGCGGCAGCTTTCTTTTCCTCGCCTTTGGCTTCGCTCTTGGCTTCGGACTTTTTGTCGGCCTTTTTATCGGCTTTCTTTTCCGAATCAGCCGGCTTTTCAGCAGTTGCGGAGGCGGCGACGGGGGCGGTTTCGGGCAAGGGAACATCCACGAATTCGAGGATGACCATTTGCGCGGCATCGCCTTGGCGCTGGTTAAGATGAACGATGCGGGTGTAACCGCCGCGACGTTCCTTTTGAGTGGGCGCGATTTCGTTGAAGAGCGTCTTGATGGCGTCCTCATCCTGGTGCAGCCGCGCGGCGGCAAGACGGCGGTCATGCAAGGTCCCGGCTTTGCCGAGGGTGATCATTTTTTCAGCGACGGATCGGGCGGCCTTGGCTTTGGCCAAAGTCGTCTTGACGCGGCGATGTTTGATCAGGCTGCAAACCAAGTTGGCCAGCATGCGATTACGATGCTGTCCGGTGCGGCCCAGTTTGGCCGTGCGTTTAAGGTGGCGCATAAGACTCCAATTATTCGGCAGGCTTCGGCTCTTCTTTGGGCGCTTCCAACAAGGTCGGATCGATGTTCATGCCCAAAGAAAGATTGAGGCTGGCCAGTTTTTCTTTGATTTCGTTGAGAGATTTTTTGCCGAAGTTGCGGTACTTGAGCATTTCCGCCTCGGTCTTCATGGACAACTGGCCGACAGTGGTGATGTTGGCGTTGTTGAGACAGTTGGCAGCACGCACGCTCAACTCGATTTCGTTGACGCTCATGTTGAGCAACTTCTTCATCTTGGACTTTTCATCGTCCTGCTTGGTCTCGGTCTCTTCAAACTCGACCGCGTTTTTGTCGTAACCGACAAACACGTCCAAGTGATGTTGCAAGATGGCCGAAGCCTGGGTCAAGGCGTCGTCAGGCGAGATGCGACCGTCGGTCCACAGTTCAATGATAAGCCGGTCGTAATCGGTGCGCTGGCCGACACGGGCGTTTTCTACCAGGTAGCGAACGCGGGTGACGGGGGAAAACAGGGAATCAATGGCGATGACGCCGATGGGTTGGTCAATCTTTTTGTTCTCGTCGCCGGGGCAGAAACCGCGCCCGACTCTGACTTCGAGTTCCATCTCGAACTTTTTCTTCTTGTCGATGGTGCAGATGTGCTGCTTGGGATTGACCAATTCGAGATTCTGGTTCAACTCAATGTCGCCAGCGGTGACTTCGCCCTCTTTGTTGACAGAGAGAAGGACGGTTTGAGTTTCGCGCGAGTGGGCGCGGAAAAGAATTTTCTTAAGATTCAGGACGATGTCGGTGACATCCTCCACCACACCGTCAACGGTGGTGAACTCATGCATGGCGCCATCAATTTTGATGGACGTGATGGCGGCCCCTTCCAGAGAGGAGAGGAGGACGCGGCGCAACGAGTTGCCGATGGTGTGGCCGTAACCGGTTTCGAACGGTTCGGCGATAAACTTGGCGTAAGTATCAGTGGCGGTCGATTCTTCTTTAATCAGCCGTTTGGGCATTTCAAAACGCCCGAGACGAATTGGCATAATTTCCTTTCAACAATTTTAATCTGGCCGCCCCGCGTTATTCCCGCAGCGGGACAGCCCGTGTAATTGTTTTTTGTCCCGCCCGGCGGGACGTTTTTACGGTTTAACGGGAATAAAATTCAACGACAGTCTGCTCATTGGCAATGGGGTGAATCTCATCCCGGGTGGGAATGCGCATCACCGTGCCTTTGAAGGATTCCTTGGTCAAGGCGAGCCAGTCAGGCACAACCTTGCTGGTGGACAATTCCAAATTCTTGGTGGCCAACTGGCGCGAAACATTGGATTCGCGAACCTCGATGACGTCATTAACGCGCAGGGCGTAGGAAGGAACATTGACCTTGCGGCCATTGACCTTGACGTGACCGTGGCTGACCATCTGACGGGCGGCAGCGCGAGTGATGGCGAAGCCGAGATGATAAACAACGTTGTCGAGACGGGTCTCGAGAATCTGGAGCATTTGCTCGCCAGTGACACCGCGGCGGTGCAGGGCCTTTTCATAGACGCCGCGAAATTGGCGTTCCATCAGGCCGTAAAAATAGCGCAGCTTCTGTTTTTCGATCAGGCCGAGGCCGTAATCGGTGTGCTTGCGGCGCGACTTGGGGCCGTGGACGCCTGGACCGTAGTTGCGGCGTTCCAAATATTTGTCGGGGCCGAACATCGGAATACCGAAGCGGCGGCTAATGCGTGTGCGAGGACCAGTATATCGAGCCATATCAGTTGCGGTAAAAGATTATTCCGTTTAGACGCGGCGCTTTTTGCGCGGACGGCACCCATTGTGGGGAACCGGGGTAATGTCTTTGATGGTGGTAATTTCCAAGCCAATGGCCTGCAAAGCGCGGATTGCGGATTCACGACCGGATCCAGGCCCTTTGACGCGCACTTCAATTTCGCGCATCCCGTGGGACATAGCCTGGCGGGCGGCGTCTTGGGCGACTTGTTGGGCGGCAAAAGCGGTGCTTTTGCGCGAACCCTTGAAGCCGACGCGGCCGGCGCTGGACCAACCGATCACATTGCCCTGCATGTCGGTAATGCTCACGTTGGTGTTATTGAACGTGGCCAAAATATTTGCCACGCCGACAGAAATGTTTTTTGCACCCTTGGCCTTGACAATTTTCTTGGCATTGGCGTCATCGGCCAGCAACTCGGCGGCAGTGGGAGCGGCGGCAGAGGCAACAGGAGCGGCCGGAGCGCCAGGAACAGCGGCAGCGGCTTCACCGGCGGGCTTTTGTCCAGCCTCGTCAGTGTGCTTCTTTCCAGCTTCACCGGCGTGTTTTTTCCCGGCTTCACCAGCATGCTTCTTTCCGGCCTCGCCGGAAGCTTCCGTGGCAGGAGCGGTTTTTTTAGCCGGCTTGGCGGACTCTCCTTGATCTGGAGCAGTCGCGTCAGCGGGTTTGCCCTCCTTTTTGGGCGCGGATTTTTTCGGTTTGGATTCTTCAGCCATAAATAAATCTTAGTGAATACCAGTCTTGGCATTGGGGTTGCGTTGCACACCGACAGTCTTGCGCGGCCCCTTGCGGGTGCGGGCGTTGGTCGAGGTGCGTTGGCCGCGCACGGGCAGGCCGCGCTGGTGGCGGACACCGCGATAACACTTGATGCCCTGAAGTCGCTTGAGGTTCATGCCCAGTTCGCGGCGAAGGTCACCTTCAATGACATACTTGCCGGCCTGGATGGCGTGAACGATCTGGGACAACTGATTTTCGTCAAGGTCCTTGGCGCGGAGGGCGGGATCGATCTTGGCCTTGGCCAGGATGACTTTGGCATTGGACGGCCCAATGCCATAAATATAGCGCAAAGCGATGTCGATTCGCTTCTCGCCCGGAATTTCAACTCCAACAATTCGTGCCATAAAATCTAAATATTAACCCTGTCTCTGTTTGTGGCGGGCGTTCGTGCAGATAACGCGAATGACGCCCTTCCGTTTGACAATTTTGCAATTCTCGCAAAGTTTTTTGACTGACGCTCGCACTTTCATAAATTATTCATCTCTCGCTGTTATGCTGCCCCTGGACAAATCGTACGGCGACAATCGCATCGTAACGCAGTCGCCCAGCGACAACCGCTCAAAAACCAACCGGCGCTTGCCGGACACATGTGCCACCAACCGGTGGCCGTTGCTTAACTCAACGCGAAACAAAACATCGCCCAGGATCTCCACTATCCTGCCTTCAACTTCAATGGTACCTTCGCGGGCCACGTCAATATTTCCGGTTCAGCCTCGGTAATTAATACCGCATGCTCAAAATGCGCCGATAGTTGACCATCTTTCGCGACCACTGTCCAGCCATCGCTTAACACCACCACTTGTGGCGAACCCGCATTGACCATCGGCTCAATACAAATCGTCATCCCCGGCCGCAATTTCGGCGACACCTTGCCCTTCTCCACATAATTCGGCACCTGCGGCTCTTCGTGCATCTTCCTTCCCACTCCATGCCCCACAAACTCCCGCACGACACTAAACCCGTTGCTCTCCACATAATTTTGCACCGCGCGCGAAATATCCGCCACGCGATTGCCGGGCAGCGCTTGTGCTATCCCTTTCGCCAACGACTGCTCCGTCACATCCATCAATCGCTGCGCGCGCACATCGCATCCCCCGACAGCAACCGTCTTGGCCGTATCCCCGACGTACCCATCATGAACAACCCCGACATCCAAACTGACAATATCACCAAATTCCAAACGGCGCGGGCCGGCCATGCCATGCACCACCTGCTCGTTCACCGAGATGCAAATGCAGCACGGATACTTATGATACCCCAAAAAAGCGCTCTTCGCTCCGTAATGCCTTATCCGCTCCGCCGCGTAATCATCCACCTCCCGAGTGGTAAGACCCGGACGAACAAAAGCCGCCACCTCATCCAACACCGTGCCGGCCAACCCACAGGCGGGCCGCATCTTTTCCATGTCCTGTTCGCTCTTTAAAATGATCGATGCCACGGACGTCCTCCCGGGCGCTGGAAAGCCGTTAAAACCGGCCCTTCAGTCGCCCTTTCTTAAGGAAGCCATCGTAATGGCGCATCAATAAGTGCGCTTCCATCTGTCGCATCGTATCAAGCATGACACCAACAATAATCAACAAGCTGGTGCCGCCAAAAAATTGGGCAACCGTGGAATAAATTCCCATCGCTTCCTGCAAAATAATCGGGATGACGGCGATGATGGTTAAAAAGATCGCGCCGGCCAGGGTAATGCGGCTCATGGTGCGATGCAGGAAAGTGCTGGTGGCCTGGCCCGGACGAACTCCCGGAATGTAGCCGCCGGATTTCTTCATGTCGTCGGAAATTTGCAATTCGTTAAACTGAGTCGCAACCCAGAAATAGGAGAAAAACAGAATCATCAGGCCGTAGAGGAGCAGGTAAAGGATCGAACCGCGCGAAAGCTGGTTGGCCATTTCTAGGAAGAAACGGAGGTCAAACCGGCTGCCGAGGAAATTCAGGATCATGGCCGGGAACATCAAAATGGCCGAGGCGAAAATGACGGGCATGACGCCCGCATAATTAACCCGCAAAGGCATGAACGAACTCCCGCCGGAGAAAGTCTTGCGACCGACGACGCGCTGGGCGTATTGCACGGGAATCTTGCGCTCGGACTGGGTTACCGCAACCACACCGGCAACCACCGCGCAAAGGAGCAGGATCAAGGCAATGAAATGGAACACGTTGAAAGTCGTGCCGGCGGCGAAAAACATATCCCTCAAACCTTGGCCGGCTTGAGGCAGGCGGGCCAGAATGCCGACCGTGATGATCAAAGAAATACCGTTGCCGATGCCGCGATCGGTAATTTGCTCGCCCAGCCACATCAGCAACATGGTGCCAGTGGAGAGAACAATGGTCGTTTCTATGCGATACAACCACAAATGATGCATCATCGACGGAACGATCAGAGGAACGGTCAATCCCTTGAAAATAGAACCGGCGTGTTCCCAACCGATGGCCATAACCGCGCCTTGGATAATGCAAAGGCCCAAGGTCAGGACGCGTCCGTATTGGATGAGCTTGGTCCGGCCACCCTCTTCGCGAGCCAACTTGCTCAGACCAGGCATGACCGCCTGCAAGAGTTGCAAAATGATGGTCGCGCTGATATAGGGCATGATGCCCAGGGCGCCGACGGCGCATTTCTCGAAACCGCCGCCCGTGAACATGCTATACATCCCCATCAAACCATTGGCGGCGCTTTGCGAACCGGCCTGGCTGTCAAAATAAGCCTTCAACGCCCCGCCGTCCAAAAAAGGCGCGGGGACCAAGGAGGCAATCCGGCAAATTCCCAGCACAATCACCGTAAAGATGATGCGGGACTTCAGCTCCGGTATTTTGAAGCAGTTACTTAGTGTGTTGAGGATGGAGGCGAACATTGATTATTCCGCTTTATCCGGCTTTGCCGCGGGTTTTTCCGCAGACTTGTCCGTCTTGGGCGTTTTTCCCGCCTTGGGTGCTTTTTCCACCTTGACGGCTTTTTCTGCCTGGGGCTTTTCCGCCTTGGGCGCTTTTTTCGCCTTCGGGGCGGCCTCAACCGGAGGCGACACCAACTGGCACACTCCGCCAAGCTTTTCGATCTTGGTGCGGGCGGAAGCGCTGAAGGCATGAACCTTGACCGTCAATTTGCGGGTCAGTTCGCCGGTGCCTAGAATCTTGATATATTTGCCGGTGCCACGGGCCAAGCCGAGACTGCGCAAAGCACTCTCATCCACAGCCGCGCCATCTTCAAACTTGTTAAGCGCATCCAAATTAACCGGGATATAACGGGTGCCAAAAGCTATGTTGTTAAAACCGCGCTTGGGCATGCGGCGAATCAAAGGCATCTGGCCGCCTTCAAAACCAATGCGGATGGAACTGCCGGAACGGGCCGTCTGACCCTTGCCACCGCGACCGCTGGTTTTGCCGTGACCGCTGGATTCACCCTGACCCAACCGTTTGCGGCGATGCCGGGAACCAGGACGAGGTTTAAGATCGTGTAAACGCATAAAAATCAGGCAATAGGCGGCGCCGAATCCGGCACAACGGCCGGGGCTGGTTGAGGAGCAGACGCGGGGGCAACAGCAGGAGCGGCAACAGCAACGGGAGCGACAGCAGGAACGCGGGGCTTGTACTCGATGCCACGACCACGATAAATTTCTTCAGCCAAACGGAGTTGTTGCAAGCCAGCCAAAGTAGCCTTGACCACGTTGGACGGATTGTTGGATCCGAGCGATTTGCTAAGGATGTCTTTGATACCGACAGATTCAAGCACGGCGCGAACCGTTTTACCGGCGATGATGCCGGTTCCGGGAGAAGCGGGACGCAGGAGAACCTTGGCCCCACCGTAGCGGCAGAAAATCTCGTGCGGAATGGTGGCATCTCTCAGCGAGACATGAACCATGTGTTGCTTGGCCATTTCGCCGCCTTTGCGAATGGCTTCGGAAACTTCCACCGCTTTGCCCAAGCCAAGGCCGACATTGCCTTGTTTGTCGCCGGCGACAACCAGCGCGCTAAAGCTGAAACGGCGACCGCCTTTGACAACCTTGGCGGAGCGATTGATGAACACAACCTTTTCAACCAACTCGGACCCGGCGGATTTCTCCGATGATCCTTCGGCATTGTCGGTGGAAGCGGGCCGGGCGCGGCGAGGGCCGCGGTTAGGACCGCGATTTCCGGCGCGGTTAGGACCGCGATTGGTTGGGTTCGAATAAGATTTAGTGGGTTCGGGCACGGTATCCTTCCAGGTTAAAATTGCAGGCCAGCCTCGCGCGCGGCATCAGCCAGCGCTTTGACTTTGCCATGGTAACGGGCGCCGCTGCGATCAAATACCACCGAGACAATTCCCTTGCTTTTGGCGGCCTCAGCGGCGAGGGCACCGATTTTCTTGGCGCTGACAGCATTGGCGGACATTCCGGCGCGATCCGGGACGGACTTGTGCAGGGTGGAGGCGGACGCCAGGGTAACCCTTGCGGCGTCATCAATAAACTGCACGTAAATGTGCTCGTTCGTGAACCGCACGCTCATGCGCGGACGCAGCTTGGTGCCCGAAATTTTCTTCCGTATGCGCCAGTGACGCAATTGGGCCAGTTTAACTTTTTTATTGTTTCTCATCTTGGTGCGCCACGGATTTGGCCGTGGCAACGTAATTGCTATTGAACCGTCTTGCCTTCCTTGCGGACGACGTGCTCATCCGAGTAACGGACACCCTTGCCTTTATAAGGCTCAGGCGGGTAGTAACTGCGGATTTCAGCCGCGACCTGCCCCACCAATTGCTTGCTCGGTCCTTCGATGGTGACTTTGGTGTTTTCCAACACCGTCACCTTGATCTGGTCAGGAATGGGATAATTAATCGGATGGGAGTAACCCAGCGCCAAATTGACATTTTTGCCCTGGACGGTGGCCTTGAAACCAACACCCTGAATCTCCAGCTTCTTGGAGAAACCCTCGCTCACGCCCTTGACCATATTATTGATCAGAGCGCGGCTTAATCCGTGCAAGGCCTTGGCTTGGGCATCCTCGCCATCGCGGGTGACAATCACATTGGTGCCGTCAATTTTGGCCGAGGTGCGTTCAGGCAGCTCGAAATTGAGCTTGCCCTTGGGGCCTTCGGCAAAGACATTCCGGCCTTTGATCTCCACCTTGACCTTGGCGGGGACCGCTATGGGTAATTTTCCAATTCGAGACATAAATTCACCAAATTTCGCAGAGTAATTCTCCGCCAACGTTTTTTTTGCGAGCCTGTTGGGCGGTCATAATCCCTTCCGAGGTGGAAAGAATGGAAACGCCCAGGCCGCCGCGGACACGGGGGACATCGAGTGCTCCGGTATAACGGCGCAAGCCGGGGGTGCTGATCCGGCGGATGCCTTCAATGATCGGTTTGCGTCCGGAATATTTGAGCGTAATCTTGATTTTCTTGGTGGGCTTGCCTTCAACGGCAACCTCGGCCACGTAACCTTCACGCTTCAAGACGTGGGCAATCTGTTCCTTCATTTTGGAATGAGGAATGGACACGTCCGGCAACGCGGCGCGGCCGGCGTTGCGGATACTGGTCAACATGTTTGAAATGGGGTCGCTCATATTATTATTACCAGCTAGCCTTGGTTACTCCAGGAATCAAGCCGTTCAGAGCGGCCTCGCGGAAAGTCATGCGGGAACAGCCGAACTTGCGCAAATAACCGTGGCGGCGCCCAGACATCGAGCAGCGGTTCACCACCCGGGAGGGGCTGGCGTTGCGCGGCAGTTTGCTGAGGCCGGCGTAATCATGGCGGGCTTTCAACTCCGCCCGTATCGCGGCGTACTTTTTGACGGTGTCCGCCTTCTTCTTGTTCCGTTCCAACCAAGCTGTCTTTGCCATAAATTTGTTTATTTGTCCGCGAACGGCATGCCCATCATTTTCAACAGATCCAGCGCCTCGGCATTGGTGGGGGCGTTGGTGACGATGGTAATATCCATGCCCTGGGTGCGTTTGATTTTTTCCATTTCGATCTCAGGAAAAATGGTCTGATCCGCCACACCAAGAGTGTAATTGCCCCGCCCGTCAAAAGAGCGGGGAGACAAGCCGTGAAAGTCGCGAATGCGCGGAAGCGCGGCGGCGACCAGACGGTCAAAAAACTCATACATGACCTCGCGGCGCAAGGTGACGCGGCAGCCGATGTTCTGACCTTCGCGCAACTTGAAATTGGCAATGCTGTGCCGGGCCTTGTTGATGATCGGCTTGCGGCCGGTAATCGCAGTCATGTCATGCACGGCGTCGTCCACTGCGCCCTTTTCAAGGGAAGCGCTCACGCCCATGTTGACGATGATCTTCTCCATGCGGGGAATCTGGTGGACGTTCTGGTACTTCCGCTTCTCCTTCAAGGCGGGCCGCACTTCGTTCAGGTATTTCTCGTAAAGTCTCGGTTTCATTTTCCAGCTTGGGTTTCAGCGGGTTTAGCGGGTGCGGCCTGGTCGTATTTGGAGGCGAGCATCACATTGGAACTGTGAATGGTGCCCTCGCGCTCGATAATGGCGCCCTGGGGATTCTTGTCATTCTTGCGCGTGTGGCGCTTGATCATCTTGAGTCCCTCGACCACGACGCGCTGTTTCTTTTTGTTGACGGACAGGACCTTGCCGCGGTTGCCGAGCTCGGAGCCGGCAATGACCACCACTTCATCCCCTTTTTTAATGTGAGCTTTTGCCATAATCTAGATAACCTCCGGGGCCAGCGAAATGATCTTCATGAACTTCTTGTCGCGCAATTCGCGGGCGACCGGCCCGAAGATGCGGGTGCCGCGGGGATTGCGCTCCTTGTCGATGATGACAATGGCATTGTTGTCAAAACGAAGGTAGGAACCATCGGACCGGCGGATGCGCTGGCGGGTGCGGACGATGACGGCATCAACCACGTCGCCTTTTTTGACCGTTCCATCCGGAGCTGCTTCCTTGATGTGAGCCTTGATGACATCACCAATGCCGGCATACTGTTGATTGCGACCGATAACCCCGATGGTGGCCGCGCGCTTGGCGCCGGTATTGTCAGCCACATCCAAAATGGAGCGAATCTGTAACATAAATTCCTTAGACTGCGACGGGGGCCTCGACGGCGCGCTCGACCACCTTGGTCAGGCGCCAGCGTTTCAGTTTTGACAGCGGACGGGTCTCCACGATCAGAACCATGTCGCCGACCTTGGCCTCGCCCTTCTCATCATGGGCGTAGAACTTGGAATAGGCGGTCACGACCTTTTTATATTGGGGGTGAGGAAAACGGCGTTGCACTTCCACGACAATGGTTTTGGCCATCTTGTTGGAGATAACCTTGCCCTGCCGCTCCTTGCGGTGGCCACGATCAATTTGGGTAGCTTCTGGCATAACGTATCAATCAAGCCGCTTTGGGGCGGAGTTGTGAGATTCGGGTTTCGAGCCGGGCCACATCGCGCCGCAAGGTCTTCAAGCGGGCGGGCTTTTCCAACTGGCTGCTGGCCTGCTGGAGTCGCAGGTTGAATATTTCCTGGCGCAAGTCGCGGCTCTTGGCCTTCAACTCCTGCTCGCTCAAATCTTTTAATTCGCTCATTTTCATAAACAATTAACTGGCGCGATGACGGGAAATAAACTTGGTCTTGATGGGCAGCTTGGTCGCGGCCAAACGCATGGACTCGCGCGCCACAACTTCGGTAACTCCATCAACCTCAAACAAAACGTTGGCAGGACGAATGACAGCAACCCAGGATTCCAAGGGTCCCTTGCCTTTGCCCATACGTGTTTCCAACGGCTTTTTGGTGTAGGATTTTTGGGGGAAAACGCGGAGCCAGACTTTGCCGCGACGCTTCATGTAGCGGGTGACGGCAACACGGGCGGACTCAATCTGACGGCTATCCAGCCAGCAGCGTTCAAGGGATTGCAGGCCGTATTCGCCAAAGGAGACGCTGGACCCGCGATTGGCCAGACCGGCGCGGCTGCCGCGGTGCATCTTGCGATATTTTACTCGTGCTGGACTCAGTGGCATAAACGATTTTCTTTAAATTCCTGGTTTCTGGTAAATGGTCAGGCGGCGACCGGTTCAGCGGGGGCTGCTTTAACCTGTTCTTTCTTCACGACCGGCACATCCCCCTTGCAAATCCAGCATTTGATGCCCAACTTGCCATACAGGGTGTTGGCTTCGGCGAATCCGTAATCAATATTAGCGCGCAAGGTGTGCAGCGGAACACGGCCTTGATGATACTTCTCAACGCGGGCGATTTCCGCTCCACCCAAACGTCCGCCTACCCGGACCTTGATGCCTTCGGCTCCAAAATCCATCGCGACCTGGACCGCTTTCTTCATGGCGCGACGGAAGGAAACGCGGCGTTCCAATTGGACGGCGACATTTTCGGCGACCAGTTGGGCGTCCAGTTCAGGCTGTTTGATTTCCTGGATGTCCACATAGACTTCCTTGCCGGTCATCTTGCCGATTTCTTCCTTAAGCTTGTCAATTTCAGCGCCTTTGCGGCCGATGACGACGCCCGGACGGGCGGTGTAAATGGTAATGCGGCAGCGTGACGCGGCGCGTTCGATGCCGATTTTGGAGACAGAGGCGCCTTCGAGCTTGGCCTTTAACATCTCGCGAATCTTACGGTCTTCGGCGAGCAACTTGCCAAATTCCTTCTTCTCGGCGAACCACTTGGAGGTCCAGTCCTTGTTGACGGCGATGCGCAGGCCGGTTGGATTTGTTTTTTGACCCATAATCGTTATTCGTCTGACACGATAATTGTGACGTGGCAACTGCGCTTCAGGATGGGGCCGGCGGAACCGCGAGCCTTGGGGATGAAACGTTTGATGGTGGTAGCAGCGCCGGCGACCGCGAGTTTGACCCGCAGTTGATCCGTTTTGAAGCCTTGAAATTCGGGCTTGTGAGCTTTGAGATCCTCCGCATTGGCCATGGCGGACTTGAGAGTCTTGGCCACAACGCGGGCGCCCTTGCGCGGGACGACCGCCAGAACAGCGCTGGCATGGGCGGCGGAGAGGCCTTGAATCTGGCGGACGACCTCCCGCATTTTCTGCGCCGACATGCGCACGTTTTTTGTAATGGCTTGAGCTTCCATATGATTCTGTTCCTCTATTTCGCTTCGGCCTTGGCCGTATGCGCCCCGTGTTTCTTAAAGATGCGCGTCAATGAGAACTCTCCCAAACGATGGCCCACCATATTCTCCGTCACGAACACCGGGTTGAATATTTTGCCGTTGTGGACATTAAAGGTCAATCCCACAAAATCAGGCGTAATCATCGAGCGGCGCGACCAGGTCTTGATCGGCAGCTTGCTCTTGGAATCTTTGGCCACTTGAATCTTGTCCAGCAGATGCTGGTCAATAAACGGGCCTTTTTTAATGGAGCGTCCCATAGGATTCTAAATAGTTATTTGCGTTTCATGGGCCGGCCATCGCGCCGCACCAAGATAAATCGATTCGAGTACTTGCGTTTATTGCGCGTGCGATACCCCTTGGCCAGCAAACCCCAAGGAGAGGTCAATTGCTGCCAGCCGCCACCGCTCTTGGATTTACCGGCGCCGCCGCCGTTCGGGTGGTCAACAGGGTTGCGGGAAACACCGCGGTTGATCGGGCGAATACCGCGATGCCGCGAACGACCCGCCTTGCCCAACTTAACATTCTCGTGCTCGATATTGCCAACCTGGCCGATGGTGGCATAGCAACTCTCATGCACCCGCCGAATCTCGCCTGAGGGCAGGCGGATCTGGGCGTAGCCATCACCACGGGACATCAACATCGCCGCGCCGCCAGCCGTGCGAACCATCTGTCCTCCGCGACCAGGGGTAATCTCAATATTATGAATCTCAATCCCAACAGGAATCATCTTGAGCAGAAGGCAGTTGCCAAGTTCCGGGGCGGCAGTCGGACCACTCATCAGCTTGGCGCCCACTTGGAGGCCATTGGGAGCAATGATGTAGGCCTTTTCCCCATCCTTGTACTGCAAAAGCGCCAAACGGGCAGTGCGAATGGGATCATACTCAATCGCAGCCACTTCCGCTTCAACACCATGCTTATGCCGTTTGAAATCGACATGCCGGTAAAATTGTTTATGTCCCTTGCCGATGCCACGCGCAGTGACCCGACCGTAGTGATTGCGGCCGCCGGACTTCTTGCGAATACTAATGAGACTCCGTTCTGGAGTATCTTTTGTAATCTCATCGAACGACGCCATGGTAATATAGCGCGTCGAAGGCGTTAAAGGCCTGTACGTTTTGACTGGCATAAAATCAAATACACAAAAAACAGCACTTAGCGGCGTCGGCCATCAATCCTGCGCCCAGCGAGGCGAACAGTTCTCGGTCGCGCAAAAGGCTGCCATCGCACCATTAAATGGCGAAATGGAGCGTGAAGATAACAGATCGAAACATGAGCGCAAGTGTTTTTTTAAAGTTTTTTTCAAGGGGTCTTTTTTTGGGTTCCGCCGGCCGGGAATCCCCTCCGCGAATTTTACAATTTTATTGACTCAAATTTTCACTTTTTTTTCATCGCCTTCAAAGCTTGGCGGCGATATTCGGAACATTGAAACCGGCGAGAAAATTGGACATCACCTGCGACACATCCGCGCGCCGCCAGACCAGGATGGTTTGCACCGGCGGCAAGTCGGACGGCAACTCGCGAAAAACCAGTCCCGGCCGCCTCATCTCCACCATGGTCTCCACGGTGGGCGCGACACCGAACTGGCCGACAATGAGCCAAAGGAGCGTCTGAATATCGTTGGCGTATTGGGCGGCGTAAGGCTCGGCGCCCGCCTTGGAACACTCGGAAAGAAAACCGTCGTAGAAACCGTGCTGCATGCTGGGGTGCATCATCACGAGGGGTTCCTTGTCAAAATCCTTCCAAGCCAGCGGACCGCGCTTGCGAGCCAGATGGTGCAGCTTGGAGACGGCCAGAATCTGGCGGGTTTCCCCCACCAGTTTGTATTCCAATTCCGGAAACCCGACCGGCGGACGCACGAGGGCGGCGTCCAATTCCCCGTCGCGCAACCGGCGCAATTGCTCCGGACTGGGCAAGTCAAACATAGAAAGGCGCACCCCGGGAAAGCGCCGCACAAACCCCCGCAAAATCGCGGCCAGTCCGCGGGTGGATATGGAGGCAATAAGCCCGACCCGCAAGGTGCCGGTCAACCCCTGCTCCGCCGCGCGGGCGCGCTGTTCGGCCTGCGCCGCCGCATTCAACACGGCGCGCGCTTCCTCCACAAAAACGTGCCCGGCATGGGTGAGCGAAACGGACCGGGTGCTGCGCTGAAAGAGGCTCACTTGCAATTCGTCTTCGAGCGCCTTGATTTGCGTGCTTAAGGCCGGCTGCGACAGGTGCAGCCGCGCGGCCGCGCCGCGAAAACTTAATTTTTCCGCCACCGCCAAAAAATATCTCAGGTGCCGCAGTTCCATGGCCGGAGGGAAGTTAGCGGCTGGGTTGAAAAAACGCAATGCGCGCCACAAAGGCGGACCGCGCCGAAAATTATTTCAGGATTTGCTTGGCGATTTCGATACTGACAATTAAGTTGCGGAGGGCATCGACTTTTATATGACGGCGACCCGCAAATTATAAATTGCAAGTCAAAGCATGGCCGACACCGAAAAACCCAATCCGGCGCCCGCTCCCGGCGGCAACGGCGCCGTCACGCCCAAACGCAAAACACCCAATGCCAAAATTCACCCCCGCCTTGCCGAGGCCGCCCGTTCTGATGTCGCCGGCGCCCTCCGCCTGGTGGACGCCTCACTGGATGGGTTGACGGAAGAAGCGGCCGCCGAACGCCTGGCCCAGTACGGACCCAACGAAGTGTCGAGGGAGAAACGGCACGACTGGCTGGTCCGCCTCTGGCATGCCGTGCGCAATCCGCTCGTCATTCTGCTGTCCGTGCTGGCTGCGGTCACTTTCTACACCGCCGGAGAACCAAGCGACTATGCCGGCGGATGGATCATGGTCGCCATGGTCATTCTGGGCGTCGGTTTGCGTTACGTGCAGGAATCACGGGCCGATTCCGCCGCCGCCAAACTCAAGGCCATGATTAATGTGACCGCGACCGCCGTGCGCGGAGGCAAGCCGCGCGAAGTCCCGTTGCGGGAATTAGTGCCGGGCGACATCGTCAAACTTTCCGCCGGCGACATGGTTCCGGGCGATGTCCGCCTCCTTTCGTGCAAAGACCTGTTCATCATCCAAGCCACCCTGACCGGCGAATCATTGCCGGTGGAAAAATTCGACGCGCGCGAGACGCGGGAAAATTTTTCGCCGCTGGAATGTTCGAACCTTTGTTTCTTGGGCACGAGCGTGGAAAGCGGCACGGCCCAGGCCGTGGTTTTGGAAACCGGGTTGCAGAGTTATTTGGGAACCATCGCCAAAAGCATCACCACCCAGTCTATCGAGACGAGCTTCGACAAGGGAATCAAGCGGTTCACCTGGCTGATGATTCGTTTTATGGCCGTGATGGTGCCGTTCGTGTTTTTAATTAATGGCCTTACCAAACACGATTGGAAGCAGGCCCTGATGCTCGCGTTGTCGGTCGCGGTGGGATTGACCCCGGAAATGTTGCCGATGATCGTCTCGGTCTGCCTCTCCAAGGGCGCTATCGCCATGGCCCGCAAAAAAGTCATCGTCAAACGCCTCAATTCCATCCAGAACTTCGGAGCCATGGATGTCCTCTGCACGGACAAAACCGGCACCCTGACCCGCGACCATGTCATCCTTGAAATCCATTGCGACGTCTTTAAAAACGAAAGCAATCCCGTCCTGCAAAACGCCTACCTGGTCAGCCATTTCCAAACCGGCCTGAAAAATGTGCTGGACCGCGCCGTGCTGGAACACCCCGAAATCGACAAAAAAGCCTCCATCGAAAACTACAAAAAGGTCGATGAAATCCCCTTTGATTTTTCGCGCCGCATGATGTCGGTCATCGTCGAAACGCCGGAGGGAGAATATGAGATTTTGACCAAAGGCGCCCCGGAGGCGATCTTCAGCCATTGCACCATGTTCGAATCCGAAGGGGAATGTTTTCCGATGCAGCCGGTCCTGACCGGCGATCTGATTCAGGAATACAACGACCTGAGTGCGGACGGCTTCCGCGTCCTGGCCATCGCCTCCAAAAAGGTGGACAAGCGCGCGGCCTATTCCAAGGCGGACGAATCGGATTTGGTTCTCAAAGGCTACATCGCTTTCCTGGATCCGCCCAAGGAAACCGCCGCCCAGGCCATCGCCGCCCTGCAACAGCATGGCGTGATTGTCAAAGTGTTGACCGGCGACAACGACCTCGTCACCCGCAAGGTCTGCCACGATGTCTGCCTGCAAACCGGCGAAATTCTACTCGGCAGCGCGGTCGAAAACATGAACGACCAGCAGCTTTCCAAAGCGGTTGAGACCACCCAGGTGTTCGCCCGGCTTTCGCCCAACCATAAACAACGCGTCGTGGAAGCCTTGCGCCGCAACGGACACGTGGTCGGCTTCATGGGCGATGGCATCAACGACGCCCCCGCCCTGCGCGCAGCCGACGTCGGCATCTCCGTGGATACGGCGGTGGACATTGCCCGGGAATCGGCCGATATGATCCTGCTGGAGAAAAGCCTGATGGTTCTGGAAGAGGGGGTGTTGGAAGGGCGCAAGGTCTTTGTCAATATCCTCAAATACATCCGCATGGGCGCCAGTTCCAACTTCGGCAACATGTTCAGTTGGCTGGGGGCCAGCGCGCTTTTCCGATTCCCCCCCATGATTCCAATTCAAATCCTGAGCAACAATCTTCTCTATGATTTTTCCCAGGTGCCCATCCCGACCGACAACGTCGGGGCAAGCTTGATCGCCAAACCGCATCCGTGGGACATGGGCGAGATAACCCGTTTTATTCTCTTTATCGGGCCGATCAGTTCAATTTTCGATTATACGACCTACGCCGTGATGTGGTTCATCTACAAGTGCCAGGACGCGGGCTTGACGCCGCCACCGGGATTGGCCGCCCATTTTGCCCAGGCCGACGTGCCTCATTCCTATCCCGCGTCCCTTTTTCAGACCGGCTGGTTTGTGGAATCGCTCATGACCCAAACTCTGATCATCCATGTCATTCGCACCAGGCAAATCCCCTTCATCCAAGGCCGGGCGAGCGTGCCGTTGACAATTACGACGATTCTGATCATGGCCGTTGCCGCCTGGCTGCCTTACTCGCCTCTGGCCCCCATGCTCGGACTCGTGCCGCTGCCCGGATCGTTCTGGCCGATCTTGTTTGTCACCCTGCTCTGCTACGTCGTATTGACTCAGATGGTCAAGATGTGGTTGATCAAGAAGAATTGGCTGTGAGACGGCGGCCCGATCACGGACTGCCGGGCGCGAGGACCACGCCGCGGAAGGCATCGCCGCCCGGCGCCGTTTCCAGGCTGGAATAGACCGAACCAGCGCCGGTGTCGGTGACTTTTAGCAAATGGTTCCCGGTGGATTCCCCGGTCACGGCATAAATGACGGGATTCGCCCCGCTAAAATCAACCGCCAGGTCGTCAACCTCCGTCGAGGAGGTCAAGGTGTTGCCCAGCGTATAGGCGTAAACCCACGCGCTGCCGTTCCAGTTGAACCGTTGCACTCCGCCGCCGGCTGAGGCGAGGCGGTTGTCGGCGACATAGGCAATGGTCAGGCTGGAATTGACCGCAAAACCCTTCGGACTGGGAGTGCCGGAACCGGTGCCGAACGTGTTTATCTTCAGAGCGGGCGTGGCGGCGACGGCGGGCGCGCCGGAAAAGCCCATCACACCCACCCCGGAACCGGTTTCCGTAAAATAAATGTTCCCGTTCACAAAGGCAAAATCGCGCGTGGCCGAGGTAATGGTTGACACGGTGGCCGCGGGCGAATTGCTGCCCAGATAAACAATGCCGGAGCTTCCGCCCCCCGCCCAAAAATTGCCGCTTCCATCCGCCACTGCCGAACGGATCGTTCCTCCCGAAAATTGCGCCGTCGTGGCGCCAAGCGCAAAAGTCCCGTCTGCGGCCACCAACCCCACCCCGCGCGGAACTGCTGAACTCCCGCTCGTGCTGGAGGTGTCAATGTCCGAGGATATTGCCCCCAGGGAAACATGGTATCCTTCCACCACGATGGCGTAGCCGTTGGCGGAGAGCGATAACACCCCGTCATACGATGACGCGCCAAAAATAAGGGCGTTGCCGCCGGTGGCGGGCAACGACACTTGAACCATGGCTGCGCCGCCGAAAGGCGAGTAGTCGTTGAGAACGCCTGGAGCGCCGCTGCTGGCAATACTGCCGTTGCCAACTTGCAGCACGATCAAGTCGCCGGGCGCAAATATGGCGGTGGAAAAGGAGGGCGTCGCCAGCCGGTAAAAAACGCTGCCCACATTGGGATTGATGGCCGTGAAAATGAAATTCGTCGCGAACGACCCCGGCACCGTGACCCAATTGGACGTGATTCCCGCGCCGGGCGGATTGGTCTGGGTTTGCAACACCCAACCAATGTTGTTGGACGGCCAGGATAGACAGAGTTGGGCCGCTGCCATTTGGGCGGTGATGAGCGCATTGGAGGTCGAAATCACGCGCAACGCCCCGCTGGCGGCCAAATCCCCGGTGTCCCAAACCAATCCGGGACCGGGTGTGGCAGGACTGATCCGGTTAAACGCGCCCGAATAACTCCCGGCATTGAAAACATTGAACGACTCTCCCGCCGCCAGGACGCCGGATTGATTGCTGACCACCAGTGTGCCTCCGAAAACGATGCCGCCCAAACCGGTGATTTGCGCGCCGGTTCCCGTTGAGGCGTTGACGTTGATCACAGTGGAACTTCCGGGCTGGAGCGTCAACGTGTTGCTGATGGTCATGGTTCCCAGAGGCGATCCAGGCGCAAAAATCCCGCCCGCATTGACCACCACCGGCGCGGTAATCGTCCCCGTCCCCGTGAGTGTTCCCGCGTTGACCGAAACCGGGCCGTTCATGATCCCGCCCACCGTGAATGTTCCGCCCGCCACCGTGACCGCGCCGTTGATGACGCCGTTGTCCAGCAACACTCCCTTGTTGATGGTCGTCAGCCCGGTACCATTGTTTGTTCCATCCAGCGCCACCGTGCCAAGCTGCCCCAAAGTGACATTGCCCGAACCGGTGACCGTCGTGTCCACGACCAACGTCCGGCCTGGGGGATATTCCACGTCTGCGCGGATCCCACCACCAAAGGCGCATAAATGCCCGCATCGTTTATGGCGGACAGCATGTCAATCCCGCCGGAATTAACGGTGAGCGCGGCCCCAAAAAATCCCATGGCAGCTCCCGTCTCTTCAATGGACAGGCTGTTCACGGTTGTGGCCTGATCCAGCGTGACGCTGAAATTCCCCGCGCTCAAATAGGAAAAAAACACATCGCTGGCCGGGGCGGGAATCATGTTTGACAGCCAGTTCCCGCCGTTGCTCCAATCGCCCGAAGCGCTCCCGGTCCAATAGACTGTGGTGGCGGGAGCGTAAAAGCGGACGTAGTCAACCACCGTCGAAGTCGTGCTGACCAGGAATCCGCCGTAGCCGCCAGCCGGGACAACGCCGCAAAAGGAATTGCTGGATATCTGGGAACTGAACATGACCGTTTCCGTGCGGTCGGAAACGCCGATGTTGGTGCTCCACGTTTGCACGCCATCAATGCTGACATTGTAATTGGTGCTGTTCCACAGGAGGCCGTAGGTATGAAAGCCGGCGCCCAGCCCCGAACCGACCAGGCCGCTGGTGGCCGTCTTTTCGATCCCGGAAGTGTAGCCGTTCCAATGCAAATCAATCGTGACCTCGCCGCTGATATTATCAATGTTGCTCGCGTCGGTAGCGCGATGTTCGCAAATATCAAGTTCCGAGCCTTCTGCCGCCGGATCGCCGGTGATGACGCCGGTGTTGTCGGGCGATTGCAGCCAGAAATCTGAAAACATGCCGGGCGAACCATTGAATTTAACGCTGGCTTCCGTATAGCCGTAGCGCTCGCGAAACAATCCGTCGCTGGATATGATGGCGCTGTAATTCGTGCCATTCTCGGTATAAGTGGCGATGGTCATGTAACCGCCGCTGACCGTCACGGCGGCCGGCGTGGTGTAGCCGCTGCTGTTGATTCCTTCCCAAACCCACCACTTGGTCGGATCAAGGGAGGCGCCGTTGAATTCATCGCTCCATACCAGATAATAACCCGCCGGCGGCACCGCTCTCATCGGCAAAACCAGGACCAGAAAAAAGAATACGGCAAGTCGCAAGGCGGATTTCATGCTGGGCGTTGGCTGTTTGCGACCCCGTCAGGCTATCACCCGCGAATAACCGAGTCAATGGCCGCCTTACCGTTTGTGCCGCAAAAGCCAGTCGTAGATTTCCGGATTGTTGTAAGTGCGTTCCCACGAGTTGTGCGTGGCGTCGGGATAAACGGTCAGCTTGACCTCGGCCACGCCCAACCGCCGCAAAGACTCCACCATCCGCCCCGATTCCCCCGGCTCCACCACCGTGTCTTGCGCCCCGTGAAACACCCAAAACGCCAGGCTCTTAAGCGCCGCGACATTCCCGGAGGCGGCAAATCCCGTTCGCGCCAGAATAACCGGCAAATCATCGCCGCCGCCCGCAATGGGAATGACCGCCGCAAACCTCTCCGGGCAGGACAGCGCCAGGTCCCAACTGCCAAAACCGCCCATGCTCAACCCAGTCAAATACACCCGGTTCGTGTCCACCCTGTATTTTTTCACGGTTTCATCCAGCAGACCGGTCAAAACCTCCTGTGACCAGACTTGATTGGAGGGACACAACGGCGTCACGACGATGAAGGGGAAATCCGGATGCGCGGCAATGTAATGGGACGGCCCGTGAATATCCGTCCGCCAGACGTTCGCGCCCCGCTCGCCCGCGCCATGCAGAAACAGGAGCAGCGGCCAGTGTTCCGTCCGGTTCGTCTTATAGTCCCGGGGCAGGAATAAAAGATAATCGCACGAAATCTTCACCTTCTGGTGAAAAACGCGCGCCGCCATGAATTGATCCTGCGGCTTGTCCTGTCCCCGCCCGGTCACGACGAGCAGGCACAGCAGAATACCGCTTAAAAATCTCGCGCGCATATCACATGACTTTCACTTTGGGCAGGTCTTGCAAATCAATCAACCCCACCGGTTTGCCGGCGGCGTTGACCACGACGAGGTCGTCAATGTTCCGCTGGTTGAAAATCTTCAACGCCTCCACCGCCAGCGCGGTTTCCCGGATGCAAATGGGGGATCGCGTCATCACGCCCGACAGTGCTTTGGCCAGCACATCGCCGTCGCCCGCCATCTGGCGGCGCAGGTCGCCGTCGGTGAAAACGCCAACCAGCTTCCCCCGCCGGTTCACCACGCTGACACTGCCGGATTTGCAGCGGGTCATGACGAGCAAGGCCTCCTTGACCGTCACTTTTTCATCCACCACGGCATTGCGTTCGCCGGTGCGCATGATGTCGCTCACCTTCAGCAGGAGAGCGCGCCCGATCGCGCCGGAAGGATGATGCCGGGCGTAGTCCTTTTCCTTGAACCCGCGCGCCTGCAAAACGGTCATGGCCAAGGCGTCGCCCATCGCCATCATCGCGGTCGTGCTGGCCGTGGGCGCCAAATTGAAAGGACACGCTTCGCGTGGCACATGGACGTTTAACACCACGTCGCAGTGGCGCGCCAGCGCCGAAGTCGTTCCACCGGTCATGGCGATGATTTTGACCTCAAACCGCTTGAGCGCGGGCAGCAAATTCAGCAGCTCCTCCGATTCCCCGGAATAGCTCAGGGCAAGCACCACGTCGCCATCGTTGACCAATCCCAAGTCGCCGTGCAAAGCATCAACACTGTGCATCGACACGCTGGTCGAACCGGTGCTGGTCAGGGTCGCCGCAATTTTCTGGCCGACGTTCCCGGATTTGCCGATGCCGACGACCACGATCTTGTTCCGCTGCTTGAGCGTTTCGATAATAATATCAACCGCCGCGCCAAAATTGCCGTTCAACTGCGCCCGAACGGCTTTCAACGCTTTCGCTTCAATGTCAAACACCACCCGCGCGCGCCTTAAATAATCCATTAGCGCAGGGTGCCACCATCCCGCCCGATTATCAACCAGACAAACTGGATGAGGATGGGAATTGGGAGGCATTGTTTGGTGGTTTTGATTTTGGCAAAGACGCATCTCCCTCTCTCACCCCCACCCGCCTGCCGGGAGGCACGGATGGGGGGGGGAGGAGATTAGGATTATGATCAAGATTATGAGTAGGATTGGGAGCGGACGCTGGCGCGCTGGGCTGAATTTGGAAAATGGAAGCTGTCATTTTTTCCAGGCTTGCTCCTCGTTTCGAACCTGCCCGGGGCCAGGAGAAAACACGGCAGTTTAAAAGAGGACCCACTTGCGCAGCCATTATCAATCAAATTGCGAGCAATAGTATGGGTTGGTGCCTCGGATGGGTTGAAAAGGGCGCGTTTTATTGACCGCGAAATGTGGAGCGGGGGGACGAGGGAATAGGTCTTATGGGACGAATGGGACAAATAGGCGGGTGGGGGCTGTGAACGGTGTGGACGGCATGGACGGAGTGGACTTGCACGGACAGACACGGGCGGAAGATCGGAGAGTCAGCCGCCGTATTCTTTCGCCAACTTTCCGGCGGGGGTGAAAATGCCGGAGGCGATCAAATCCTTGAAGCCTTGTTCGGGCGTCATCTTCTCAACATCCTAAATCACAAGCCGATACACATCCAGCAATTATTTTCTGGAGAGTGGCGCGCCATTGACAGGCAGCTTTTTCACTTTGTTGGTCTTGTCGCTCATCCTGTGTAGCGGTGGAATACGTCCGCCGTTCTGGAAAAGCAACCGCCAATTTTTGGAATCGGCGGGTTCAAAATACCGCAAACCGCTTTCGTCCAAGGATACAGATCTGAATGGCGCTTCAAGAAGCGGTGGCCACTGGCTCCGGTAGGTTGGGCGTCGTACCACTCTTTTTCCTGCCGTGAAACGCCAGCATAAGCCAGCCCACGAATGAAACGAGCGAGATTAAAAACGATGGATAAAAATTCAGTGACGCGAAGATGCGTCCCGACTCGCCTCGGTCAGTAATCAACGTCGCAATCAGAGCCAGCGCAATCTTCTGAATCATCGAAAGAATCGCGGCGGCGGAAAGAACCCAAAAGCCGGCCAACTTGTGCCGCCGTGCAGCGAAGGCGGCAAGCACGGCAAGAATCAACTGTGGTCCTCCCCACGAGATAATGATGCCGATAGGAGACATCATGATGCCGATTATTGATTGGTTTAGGGTATCTATGTTCATAAAATCCCAATTAATATGCAACAGGCTGTTCACGTATTAAAGCGGCTGAATGAAATTTGTCAACAACCGGGTTTGGCGCAAGTTGTTTTCCACTAGACTTATGGCGGGGGCGGATTAAGGTGCGGCGGTATGAATGACTGCATCCGCGTCGGGCCGTCCCGGATTCATGGCCAGGGCGTTTTTGCCCAGGCCGCTTTTCTCCCCGGAGCCAGGGTGCTGGAATATCTGGGCGAAAAAATTTCCAAGGCGGAGTCGGCCCGCCGTTGCGAATCGCAGAATTGGTACATTTTTGGCCTGGACGAGGAATTCGACCTGGACGGCAACTTCGAGTGGAATCCCGCGCGGTATGTCAATCATAGTTGCGCGCCCAATTGCGAGGCGGTATTCGACGCCGGCCGGGTCTGGATCGCCGCCATGCGCGACATCACGCCCGGGGAGGAAATCACGTTCAACTACGGCTACGATTTGGAGGATTACAAGGAGCACCCCTGCCATTGCGGCGCGCCGGAGTGTCTTGGTTTTATTGTGGCGGAGGAATTTTTTGAGCAGTTGCGACGCCAAAAAACTTACGTATCTCCTCCGCCGGATGGCGGGAAATCAATTGCGCCGGCCACCCCTCATACCAATCGCGCGGCAGGCGGCTGACGTACGGCTCCTGCAAAAATCTCTGGCAAAGCAACGCGATCACGCCCCGGTCCGTTTCACTGCGGATCAACCGCCCCGCCGCCTGAATGACCCGCGTCATGCCCGGTTGCAAATAGGCGTACTCAAATCCGGCGTGCTCGGTCTCGTCGTAATAGCGGCGCAGCAATTCGCGTTCGAACGAGACTTGCGGCAACGCGGGCGACACAATGTAAACCCCGGTCAAAAGTTCGCCCGGATAATCAACGCCCTCGGCGTACATCCCGCCCAGCACGGCCAGCAGTAGAATGCCCCCCGGCGGCGGCGCGGCCAGCGCGGCCAGAATTTCGTGCCGCTCGCTCTCCGTGACATTCGGACGCTGCGTCAGCAGCCGCGCCCGGATCGGCGGCAGCCGTTCCGCCACTTTTTCCAAAAAACGGTAGCTGGGAAACAATACCAGTCCGTTGCCCGCCCGCGCGTCGGACATTTGCGCCAGAAGCTGCGCGATCAGCCCGAAGTTTTTTTCCCGCGCCGCAAATGTCGTCCGCACCTGCGGCAATATCATCACCTTGCGATGCTCGCGCGGAAACGGCGGCGGCAGGGTGATCGAGCGGGTCCGGTCTTTTTCCAAGCCCAACATGCGCCGCGTCATTTCCACCGGCGAAAGCGTCGCGGAAAACAGGATGGCCGAGGACGCCGCGCGAAAAATCGGCGCCAGCGCCCGGGCCGGGTCCAGGCAGACAAGGGCCAGGCGCAACAAGCCGCCCCGCCGTTCAATCACGCAGGTGAAGCCCGGCCCGAACAAATTCAAAATCGCGATCAGCCGTTGCCAGGCGAAGTGCAAGTCCAGTATGGCATCCTCCGCCAGCGCCACTTTCATCTCCCGTTTCCAGAAAAGGTAACGGATGAATACCGGCTCCCATTCCTTCCACAAGCGCCGCAATTCCCCGGTTGGCGGCTCAACCTCGGCTATCGCATTGCCTGCCTCCAACGCTTGCGCCGTCTCCCGCAAAAGCCCCGCCAATGCCGCCAGCGCCCCGGAAATGGATGCAAATAATTCCCCCTCTTGCAGCAATATCCGGCCCTCGACCGAACGCAACGTCTCTTCCAACAACTCGGGCGAATAAATCTGGCGGGCGCGATCCGGCAGGTTGTGCGCCTCGTCCACCAGCAGTATGGCGTTGCCCAATTCCTCCCGATCCAGATGGCGCAACGCTGAACCAGGCTCGAAAACATAATTGTAATCCGCCACAATCGCGTCCGCCTCCCGCGCCAGTTCCAATTGCGTTTCAAAGGGGCAGACGCGTTCCTTCCTGGCCTCGGCAAAAACGGCGTCGGGATCGTAATGCCAATGGGTCTGGCGCAGCCGCTCCACGATTTTCGACCGCTCCATTTTTTCCGCATAATCCCGGGCGTACGGGCAAAAATCTTCATGACAGATGACCCGGTCGTTGGCGCACATTCTTTCCTTGGCCCGGATTTGCTGGGTGCGAAACGCGCCCTCCCCGTTCATGGCGCGCAAGGCCGACACCGCCATCTTTTGTTGCAAGGTCTTGGCCGTCAGGAAAACCACCTGCCGGCCGGTGGATAGTCCGTGCGCCAGCGCCGGATGCAGGCTGGCCGCCGTCTTGCCCGATCCGGTCGGCGCCTCCGCCAGCAAATGATCGCCGGCCGCCAGCGCCAGCCGCACTGCGTCAATCATTATTTTCTGGCCCGCGCGCGGGGATTCGTGGGGAAAAGGCAGTCGCGCCGCCACCGCCGCTTTTTGCTGGCGCGTCTTTTCCCCCGCCCGCCAGATCGCCAGCAGACGCCGCAGCCGCTTTTGCAGGTCGCGTTCCACCGCGTCCTCGTCATAGGCCACGGCCACCGGCGTTTCCTGTCCGTCGGCCAGGTCAACATAGACCAGCGATGCCGCGACCGGACTGTGCCCCAACTGCCGCCATAAGTGGCAGTAAAACAAAACCTGCCTTTGATGACACTCAAACTGCGACCCTGTCCGCCGGCTTTCCTGCGCCGGAAAATAGGCCGATTTAAATTCCTCAATCAGCCAGCCGCCCTTGCCGTCGGGCGCGCAGCCGTCGAGCCGGCCCGTCACCAGGACCGTCCAATCATCCACCGGACAGCGGATTTGCAGGGAGACCTCGCGGCAATAATCGGCCCGCGCCGCGCAGCGTTCCTTCAAAACGCGCGCGTGCAATTCCGTCCCCAAACCGAGCCGGCGCCAGCCTTGCCCGCGCTCGAATCCAATGCGGGAGGAACCCTCGTCCTCCGCCAGTTCCCGCACCGAGACTTCCAATGTTTTTGTTGCCGGATAAAATTTCAAACTCACGCCATTGTAACACGGAAATCACCGGCGGGACATGCTCTTTCCGCTCGACTTTTTACCCCGTCCGCCCGAAATTCGTGTCATGTCTGCGTTAGTTTACAAACATCAGCACCGCGTCATTTATGGAGAATGCACGGTGGGGAACCATGTCTATTATACCCGCTACCTGGAAATGCTCGAAGGCGCGCGCGGCGAATTTTTCCGGCATCTCGGCTGTTCCTTTCACGATCTCCTCCAGGCCGGCGCCGCTTTTCCGGTCATCTCATTGCAAATTGCCTACAAAGGCGCCGCCCGCTACGACGACTTGCTCGCCATTGAGCTGGCCGTCAATGAACTGGCGGGCATCCGCCTCACTTTTGGCTTCCGCATCCTCAACGCCGACGGCAAGGTGCTGGCCGAAGGGGAAACCCGCCATGTCTGCGCCGGCACCGACGAAAAACCGAAACGACTGCCCAAGGAATTGATCAAAAAACTCCAACCGTTTATAAAACCCGCCAGCCATGCTTCTTAAAAAAGTCCTCATACTCGCCCTGCTCTTGAGCGCCGTCACCCTTTCCACCCAGGCCGCCACGCTTCCCGGCCCGGCGGATCAATGCCGCTTTGTGGGTATCCGCGATTTCACGGATTTCACCCGCGAACCGTCCACCAACGCCAACGAGCAAATCCTGCTCAGCCCCGTGCTCAAGGCGCCGATGGCCTGGAATGAATTGATCGTTTCCTGGAACGCCGACACCCCCAACGAGGCTTGGCTCAAGGTCGAGGTGCGCGGCATTTATCCCGATCACCAAACCGCGTATTACACCATGGCCCGGTGGTCGCGTGAATCCCTCCAATTCCCCCGCGGCACCGTCCGCCGCCAAAAAGACGCCGACGGCGCCGTCCTCGACGACACATTGGCGCTCAAACAAGCGGGAGCCGGCTTGCAGTTAAGGGTGACACTCTCCGGTCCCGGCCAAGCGTCCCTCCCCAAGCTGAAATTCGTCGGGCTGTGTTTTCTTGACAGCCATGCCGAAACCGCCCCCCTGCCCCCCAACCGCGCCGCCTGGGGAAAAATCATCGCCACCCCGGAAATTGCGCAAAATTCCTATCCCCAGGAAAAAGGCTGGTGCAGCCCGACTTCGCTAACCATGGTTCTGACGCGCTGGGGCGATTTGCTGAACCGGCCTGAATTGAAATCCGATGTCCCCGTGGTCGCCAGCAATGTTTACGATCACGTCTTTCACGGCACCGGCAACTGGCCTTTCAACACCGCTTACGCCGGCTCCTTTCCCGGCCTCCGCGCCTACGTCGCCCGCTTCAGCGACATCTCCGAATTGGAAGACTGGGTAAACGCCGGCATCCCCGTCATCATCTCCGCCCCCTGGCATTTGTTAAGCCCCGGACGGCACAACACCGGCAGCGGCCACGTCACCGTCTGCATCGGCTTCACCGACACGGGCGATGTCGTCATCAACGATCCCGCCACCAATTTACAAAAAGGCCAGAAGGTGCGACACATCTACAAACGGGAGAATGTGATCAAGGCTTGGAAGGCGTCGCATAACACCGTCTATTTGATTTATCCTGAAACCGCCCACTCGCCCGCCGATCGTTTTGGACACTGGGACAAGCCCTGACCGGCCGCAAGGCGTGGTGTATAAAATGTCACGAGATCCTCACTTTCTCGCGGCCGGACTGGCAATGGCCTGCCTTATGCTTGTTCCCACTTATGCGAGAGGCCATTTTTATAGAACGGGATGGGATACTGAACCTTGACCGGGTTGAAAGAGGCCAGCCACTGCCGCCATTGGTCCTGGAGCAGATGGAGCCCAAGACGGAGGCCATCGAACCTTTGCGCGAGCTTAAAGCCGCCGGCTTCCTCCTCATCGCCACCACCAACCAGCCAGGTTTGTCGCTCGGCTCATTGTCCCGCCGCGAATTGGACCGCATGCACGCCATTCTCAGCCAGATGTTTTGCCTCGACGATTTTCTTATCTGCCCCCACAGCGCCGATGATTGCTGCCCCTGCCGCAAACCCAAATCCGGATTGCTGACTGAAGCCGCCTTCAAGTGGCACATTAACATGGAACGCTCTTTTGTCCTCGGCAACAAATGGCAGGATGCCCAGGCCGCCCATACCGTCGGCTGCACTTCCATTCTCCTGACATCACCCTGGATTGGAAAAGGTCACCGCGACATCGTGCTGGACAACATCGCCGATGCCCCCCGCAAAATCGCCCAGTTCCAGTCTCCCGCCCGAGCGAGCCAGATTGTGGCCGGGTACTGATCAGTGGCTGTCCGGCGCCGGCGCTGGCAAATCGTCTGGTGTCTCCTGACGCTCTCCCCCCGCCACGTAAATTTTTCCGTCCGCGCTGATCTTCAAAACCGGGCGGGTGTCGTTGTAGGTATAAGTCTGGCGGGTCACCCAGTCTCCGTCGGGATTGATCACTGCATAACTAAATAACCGCGCGCCGGTCTGGTGCAGCACATGCAAATTGTTATTGCGGTCAATCTGCGCTTCCGGATCGCTGAAACTCATCATGCGCGCTATGGGGAAAACCCGCATAATCCGCCCCGTGCTGTCGGTCAGCCGGAAATAAAGTTTCATCTCCTTCAGAAACGTCACTTTCAACAAACTATACTTTCTCATCTCCGGCACCGCGTTGGTCACCCCCGCCGCCAACGGCATCCCAAATTGCAAATTCTCCAGGTTCGGCAACGCCACCCCGCTGAACAGGGAGAAATGAACGGATTTGCAGGTGATTTCCTGCTTCCATTGCGGAATCCGAATTCGCGCCATGATCCAATACCGGCCAGCCCCGCGAAAATCAAAGTACGGCGTCGGATTCAGCGTCCGCGTCCCCACCTCGCCTGACTGCAAGGAAAACTCCCCTTCAATCGGCATCTCCCCCAACTTCGGGCAGGACCGGTTTTTTTCGTCAACGACAGAGAGGACGATCCAGTCGCCCGCGCCGCCCAGCACAATTTCCTGGCCGGAACGGTTCATGATGCGAACTTTTAATTTGATATCCTCGCCCGGCAGGTATTGATCCTGATCCAGCTTCAATTCCGCCGTCACTCCATGAAACTGGGCTTGCACGGAACAGACGGTCAGCAGCAACCACACTGCCGCCCATGAAGCGATTTTTTTCATTCTATGGCGCAGTCTAATCTTCCCCCTGGTGGGCTGGCAAGCCTCAATCCGGCCTTGCGCCGCGTCTGCGCGATCAGGCGGTGGATGGCGCGGTTACGCGTCGATGTCGGTGACTTCCGAGCAAATCAAGGCAGCCTGCTCAAGGACCGTTTGCGTTGCTTTTTCCTGCTTGTCGGGCGGATAGCCGTATTTGCGGAGGATGCGCCGGACAATTACCCGGATTTGGGCGCGGGAAGCTTCGCGGAGCGTCCAGTCAATCGTCACGCTCTTGCGCACCTGAGAAACCAATTCCCGCGCGATGGTCTTCAAAGTCGGTTCGCCCAGCACTTGCACGGCGCTGTCGTTGGTTTCCAGCGCATCGTAAAAAGCCACCTCATCGTCCGTGAGGCCGAGTTTGTCGCCGCGCTTCTGGCCTTCGCGCATTTGTTTGGCGAGTTCGATCAATTCCGCGATGACTTGCGCCGCTTCGATGGTGCGGTTCTGATATTTACGGATGGTGGCTTCCAGCATTTCGGCAAATGAACGGGACTGGACGAGATATTTCTTTGAGCGAACCTTCAATTCGTTGTTGAGCAACTTTTGCAGCAACTCAACGGCAAGATTGCGCTGCGGCAAATGTTGGACTTCCGCCAGAAATTCGTCGGACAAAATTGAAATGTCCGGCTTTTTCAATCCGGCGGCGTCAAAAATGTCTATGACTTTATCCGAGGAAATGGCGCGGGAAACAATCTGACGGACTGCCGCCTCCAAATCCTCCGGTGATTTCCCGCCGTCTTCGCCGCCGATGCTTTTTGCCAGCACCGCCCGGATTTCTTGAAAGAATCCGACCTCATCACGAATCTCCAAAGCCGAATCATGGGGGACGGCCAAAGCAAACGACTGGGAAAGTTCCGTTACCGCCTGCAAATATCGCTGTTTGCCGTCGGCCTGCCCAAGAACATGCTCGGCGGCCTGGGCGATTAAAGGCATCCGCTTCGCGGCGGCCCGATAATCGAACCTGTGCAGGATGGCGCAAACCCGCTCGTATCTCTCCAGCATCGCGGCAACGGCTTCCTCCTGATCCAGTTTGATTTCGCCTTTGCCTTTGCTGTTTGTGTAATCGGCCAGCGCCAGTTTCAATTCTTCCGCCAACCCAAGATAATCCACGATCAAACCGCCCGGCTTATCCTTGAAAACACGGTTGACGCGCGCGATGGCCTGCATCAGCCCGTGACCGCGCATCGGTTTGTCCACATACATCGTGTGCAGGCTCGGCGCGTCAAAGCCGGTCAGCCACATGTCGCGCACGATCACAATTTTGAACGGTTTCTTCGGATTCTTGAAAGCCTTCGCCAGTTCTTCGCGCCGGGCTTTGCTGCGGATGTGCTGCTGCCATTCGAGCTTGTCGGAAGCCGAGCCGGACATGACGATTTTCATCATGCCTTTGCCATCGTCATCGTGATGCCATTTGGGGCGCAATTTCCGGATGGCCTTGTAAAGCTCCACGCAAATGCGGCGGCTCATGCAGACAATCATCGCCTTGCCTTCCATCGCGGCGTAACGCGCTTCCCAATGCTTCACCAAATCTTCGGCCACGAGCGCAATCCGCTTCTCCGTCCCGACCATCGCTTCGATTTGCGCCCACTTCCGGCGCAAATTGTCCTTAGTGGACTCCTCCACGTCCTCTGTGACTTCCTCAAAGTTTGGGTCAATTTTCGGGCGTTCCTCCGGCTTCAAATCAATCTTTGCCAGCCGGGCCTCGTAAAAAATCGGCACGGTGGCTTTATCGTCCTTCGATTGCAGAATGTCGTAAATGTCTATGTAATCGCCGAACACGGCTTGCGTGTTCTTGTCCCCGCGCTCAATCGGCGTGCCGGTGAAGCCGATGAATGACGCCTTGGGCAATGCGTCCCGCATGTGCCGGGCAAAACCGTCGATGAAATCGTACTGGCTGCGGTGCGCCTCATCGGCGATGACGACGATGTTGCGCCGATCGGACAGCAGCGGATGCTTGCCGCCTTTTTCATCGGGAAAGAATTTCTGGATGGTGGTGAACACCACGCCGCCGCTGGCGACATCGAGCAACTCGCGCAAATGTTCGCGGCTCTCCGCCTGAACGGGTGTTTGGCGCAGCAATTCTTTGCAAAACGAGAATGTGTCAAAAAGCTGGTCGTCCAAATCGTTGCGGTCGGTGAGCACGACGATGGTAGGATTCTCCATCGCCGGGTGCTGCACGATTTTCCCGGCATAGAAAACCATGGAAAGACTCTTGCCGCTGCCTTGCGTGTGCCAGATGACGCCCGCCCGCCGGTCGCCATCCCTTCGCCCATCGGATGGGAGAAGGTGGCGCGCAGCGCCGGATGAGGGAACCCCCGCCGCCTTCAACGTGGATTCCACCGCCTTGTTGACCGCGTGGAATTGATGATAGCCGGCAATCTTCTTGATGATTTTTTCCCCGTCATCCTCAAAGACGATGAAATTGCGGACCAGATCAAGCAGGCGCGTTTTGTCGAAGACTCCTTTTAGCAGTGTTTCAAGCTGCAACGATCCCGGGGGAATAAGGTCCCGCCCGGTGATGGTGCGCCACGTCATGAAACGCTCCCAATCCGACGTGATCGTGCCGAGCCGGGCTTCGTGGCCATCCGAAATCACCAGCAGAGCGATGGAGTGAAACAGCGACGGGATTTGCGCCTTGTAAGTCTGGAACTGATCGAACGCCTTGCGGATGGTGGCCTGCTCGTCCGCGATGTTTTTGAGTTCCAGCGCCGCCAGCGGGAGGCCGTTGATGAACACCACCACATCCGCGCGGCGGTTGAAATGGCCTTCCTCCACCGCGAACTGATTTACGGCGAGAAATTCGTTGGCTTTGGGGTTCGCAAAATCAATCAACCAGACCTTGTCGTGAACGATTTCACCTGACTTGTTGCGAAACTCCACATCCACGCCTTCAACGAGCAGCCGGTGAAAGGCACGGTTGTTTTCGATGAGTGTCGGATGGCTGATGAGCCGGAGTTTGCGCAATGCTTCCTGCAACCCTTCCAGCGGAATCCTGGGATTCAAATCCTCCAGCTTGGTTTGCAGCCGGTCGAAAAGAAAAACCTGCTTGTAATCCGCCCGCTCCGCCGCTGGTTCGCCCGGCGCAATCGCCAGCCCGGACAAAACCTCGTAGCCCAGCCCGCGGAGCCAGTCGAGCGCGGCATCCTCGACAACCGATTCGCTTATTCTGGATTGGCCTTGGGACATAGGTTTAATTCATTTCAATGGAAGCTGGAATCGCGACGTGATGTCGCGACTCACCGGCCTGCGGTTGGCTATCCGGGCATAATGTCCGGCTGGCGCGCCTTGCAGGGCGATGCGCCCCGCCAGAAATGTTCTAAAGTCGTTTGTCATCAAGCTGATTTATTTGTTTACAAACCCAAACCATTGGGTATATCTTAACCCCGTCTCATCCACCCATGGTGGAAGGAGTTGGGCCTCCGCTCTGCGGGGGTCTTCTGTTTTATCCCGAACGCGGCAGCCGCCGCTCCCGTTTTTTCCGCATTTTCGTCCGCTGATAATCGCCATCCAAGTGATACGACGTAATCAAGCGGCGGCGGCCATCTGGCAACTTTTTCAAGATAATTACAAAATCGTGCCGATGAATCCAGATGTAGGTCTTGATTCCTCCGTCACCCTCCTCATGATCCCAATCCAGCACATCACCCGTGGCACAGGGACAACGAAAAATCATTGGCCGCACCCAGCTCAATCGCTCGCATCGGCGCGGATCTGGCAGGCGCACCGGCGGGTTCCGGTTTTTGTCCTCGCGCGACGTGAGATGCCAGAAGATCATTTCCTTCCCTTCTTCCTCGGCATCCGGATAAAACCACACATTAAATCCGAGGTAAGACAAATCCCCGCGTCGCAGATCGCGCCGGAAAACTTCATACAGCGCGTCATAGGTATCGCTCTGCCACGGCATCACCGGCAGCATCGGCGGCAGCCAGTCTGGCAACTCTTCATCACTCACTCGCCAGCCTCCTGCGGTGTGAACGTGTAAAAATTAAATTTTCCCTCACACAGCGGCGTGCCCCCTGTCAGAGGAAACCTCGCCCGCTTTTCTATGCGCTCCACACAGGCCAGCTTTGCCATGCCCGGCTGTTCCGATGGACGATTGCGATACGTCAGCGCACCGAGCAAAAAATCTGTCAGTTGCATCAACTGCACCTCGTCCGCGTGCGCGCTTTGCAATCGCGAAACGAGCTTTCCATTCCAGTCGTGCTTCTTGTTCCGCAAAACCTCGCACAGATTTTTTACTTTGATCCGGCTGCGCGTGTCCTTCACGTCCAGATAAATCCGGTAAGTCCGCTCTGGCTCGCCGGTCTGCGGCCACAGCACCTGCGGTTCAAGCAGGTAATAATACATCTTGTAGTAAAACGAATCGTGGCTGCCCGCATTGAAAAAGTCATGCGCCAGCCGCGATTTGTGCTCCACCAGCCACCCGCGAAAACGCAGGTTCGGTTCGGCAAAAAACCAATCAATCAACTCCTCGTAAAACGCCAGCCGCGACGGCGACACCTTCTCCCATTTCAACTCACCCCGCGCCCGGTGTTTTTCCTTCAACGCCGCCAATGCTGCGTTGGCCGCCGCCAGATTTTCCGCCGGGCAAATCACCGCTCCAAATCCCATCACCGGCTGACCATCGTTCTCCAGATGGCAGCTTTCGTCGCAATAGATGTTAATGATTTGGCTCATGTTTTGCCCCCTGGATGTCAGTGAGCGTTTGCAGGGTGTAACGCGGGCGCCCCTGGCCAACCTGAATTACTTGCAATTTGACATTTACCAGCTTGTGCAAGTAATCACGGTTTAGCACATCTGCGTCCTCAATATCCGGTCCCACCTTGCCTCGCAAAATTCCGTCTTGATCGCGAAGTTTGAACTCGAAAGTTCGTCCTTTTGGCAAAACCCCTTGAAATTCACCAGTAAAAGCGTCGCCAGATTCTTTGATATTATTGGATGTCAAGCGCTGCGCCGATTTGCACACTTGTTCTATTCCAGAAAATCTAAAAAAACTCTCCTTAAATTCCAAACCACACCATGCCTCCTGCTCAGAAATGTATCCCAAAAATTCAGCAGCCTTCTTGACGGCTCGCGGATGGATTTCCTCAACCAATTCAGCAATATCGTCATCACTACCTTCGGCTGCCACATGGAAAAGTTTTTCAAGCTTTTGCATCGCATCTTCCGGCCGGTTCGGCACCGGGAAAAGCGAGGGTTGTTCTGACGGATTCTCCGATTCAACTTTGGGCAGTTCAAATTCAAACCCAAATGAGCCAATAGCAGTTCCTGTAATTAAAAGCTGGTTTTTCTGTTTGTCCGGTATTGGCCCCATGTAACGCAGGTTTTCTGTGATGCCGGCCACCACGGCGGAAAATGCATCTGTGAAATAACCGGCTGCCTTTGATGCAAAGTCGGCAGAAACACCATGCGAACCGAGTACGGGCCGGCCTCTGAAGGTCAGCCGGGCTTTTTGTGAAGATTGCTCTGGATCGACTCCGGCAATCGATTCCCTGGCTGATTCTAGCCGTGCTTCCAGCCCGACCCGGTTAATGACATTTTTTGCCGGGATTCTAGCCAGGAGAGCTTCCAGCTCCTTTATCTCTGAAGAAATAAAAATGTATTCGTCGTGGCTCATAGGCTCTGTTGTTCTCGTGCAATTTGCTTCAACTCTGCCACGGCAATCTGGTCTTCTTTTGGCGAAATGTCCACCCGCACAAAACCCTTCCACAAGCCGTTACGCTGGTGCGACCACATGCTATACCAATATGAAATCTGTTGAACGTCAGAAACCTCCAAAACGTTTCCCATTAACATGGCATACGCGTCAACGTGGAAGCGCAATTTGCTCCGGTCGGGGTAAAAGAGATCAGGATTCTGCGTGACAAATGTTTTCTGATCTGTGATTCCTGCAGGCAGATTGAAAAATGTGACAACATCCACATCATTCGGCGGCTCATTCAGAAGTAATTCCTTGTGTTCCATAAAACTGCCGTCAAGCCATTGAAATCCGTCTGTGATGCCGGCGTGCGTCAGTTCGATACGATAATCCAATAATCCGCTCAGAATGGCAATGCGTTGAGGCGAGGTGGCGAACCGTTGCACGACCTCTGAAAGCGAAGCTGAGTAAGGCGAACGGTCAGGGCTATTCCCCGGTTGGCCGGGGCGCACTGGCGGTAAAACGGCAGAACTATTCCAAGCGGGGATCATTGTTTGTTGTTTTTGCTTTGGAATTGTGGTGGGTTTCCACGGTTTTGCAATAATTTTGTTTGGGCTTCTGGCACACGCAACTCGCCCGACAGCAGCTTCGGCAGCAGCGCGTCCCGCAGCGCGGCGAGGGTGCGGG
>CAZLEE010000012.1:0-41202 GCA_964558455.1 uncultured Verrucomicrobiota bacterium
GGATCTCAGCCAAGGAGAAACGAGACACACTGACAAATTTATTTCAGGACTTGACTCTTTCATCTGGCGTCTTCCGCAGACTAAGATCGGTGTTGCGAATGGAAATGGGAACAAAATGAATTGCCCAGGCCGCACTAAGTTTGCGCTGGCTTGCGCCGCAGTGGCGGTCCTGGCTGTGGTCGCGCGCTTTTGCGGCTGCTTGAATGATCTCTGGCTGGATGAGGTCTGGTCACTCAAGTTGGTCGGCGGCCTTTCGTCTCCCTGGCAGGTGTTCACCGGCGTTCACTTGGATAACAACCATTATTTGAACGGGCTTTGGCTCTACTGGATCGGACCGCATCGGGCGGCGCTTTTGTGCCGCGCGCCGTCGGTCGTGGCCGGGGCCGGGACGGTGATCATGGCCGGTCTCATCGGACTTCGCCGCAGCCGGGCGTCCGCCTTTTTTGGCATGGTCCTGACCGGGTTTTCTTACGCGCTGATTCTGTATGGTTCGGAAGCGCGGGGTTATGCGGAGGCGGTTTTATTTTCGTATCTCTCGTTTTACGCGCTGGAACTTTATCTGGAGCGGCCGCGATGGCAGATGGCTTTGCTCTATGCGGCCAGCGCGGTTCTGGGGCTGGCGTCCCATCTGGTTTTTACGGGCGTTTTGCTGGCGCTGACCACCGGGTCGTACTGGCGGATGAAGACCGGCGGTTGCTCTGGAAAAGAAATCATCCGCCGCCTCGCCGCCTGCCAGGGCGCTCCCCTGCTCTTTCTGATCTGGCTCTACGCGGCAGACGCGGGCCGCATGGCGGAAGGCGGCGGACTGGCGCAACACTCGATCCTTGGCACTTACGGAGCGGCTCTGGCCTGGACGCTGGGCGCGCCGGCTTCGGGCGCAATGACGGTTCTTTTTTGCGGCGTTTCCCTGGCCGCCATGGGCGCGGGACTGTGGTTGCGGCGGCGGGAAGGAGGCGGGGCCGCGGTGTTTTTTGCGGGGGTCATTGTGGTGTTTCCCATTTTGCTGGCGGTGCTGCGCCATGCGGAAGTGATTTACATCCGGTATTTCATCGTGAGCATGGCCTTTCTGCTTCTTCTGGCCGGCGACGTCCTGGCCTGGCTCTGGCAGGGCGGGCGGGCGGGAAAATGGGTTTGCGGCGGCTGCATGGCAGTATATTTGACTGTCAACGGCGGGGCGCTGGCGGAGTTGCGGCAATGGGGCCGGGGACATTACCGGGAGGCGGTGGCGGGCATGGCCGCGCTGACCAAGGGCGATGTCATTACGGTTGACAGCGACAACGATTTTCAGGCGCCGCTCATGCTGGATTATTACGCCGGCGCCGCCGGAGAAAAAAAGGTGGAGTATCGCTTTAAAAAAGACGGGCCGATGGCGGAATGGCTGATTTGCCAGAAGGACTCGATGGACGATCCGGCGCCGCCGCACGCCCGATGGGTGGAATGCGCCGGCGTCCCGTATGAATGGGTGGCGTCGTATCCGACCGCGCCGCTCTCGGGATTGCGCTGGTATCTTTACCAGAAACGGCCGGGCGCAACAGGCCATTTTGGCCCAAATGGAAGTATTTCCAAATAGCGGGGCTTGTGTATTCTAATGGCAAATGAATATTCCGGATCATCGCAAAGCCATCGACAAGCTCGACGCCCAAATCGTCCAGTTGCTCAATGACCGCACCCGGCACGTCTTGCAGATCGGGGAGATGAAAATCAAGTCGGGCGAGGCGATTTACGCCCCGCACCGCGAACGCATGGTGTTGCAGCGGATTTGCAAGATGAACGCAGGCCCGATCACCCAGGAATCGTTGCGGGCCATTTACCGCGAGATCATGTCCAGCGCGTTGTCGCTTGAGAAATCAATGACCATTGCGTATCTGGGGCCGGAAGCCACCTTCACCCATCAGGCCGCGATCCAGAAATTCGGGGCCAGCCTGAATTACTCGCCGCAAAAGACCATCCCGGATATTTTCACCGAAGTGGGCAGAAACCGCGCGGACTACGGCGTGGTGCCGGTGGAAAATTCCACGGAAGGGGTGGTCACGCACACCCTGGACATGTTTTTTGACAGCGATTTGCAGATCGTGGCCCAAATTGTTTTGCCCATTCAATTCTGTCTGGCCGGCCAGGCTGAGTTGAAAAACGTGCAGCGTCTCTACGCGCATCCCCAGGCGCTGGGCCAGTGCCGCGTCTGGGTGCAACGCCACTTGCCCAACGCGGAGATATTTGAAACCTCCTCCAACGCGCGCTCGGCGGAACTGACGGCCGCGGCGGACAACGACCCCAAACTGCGCGGCAAAGTGGCCGCCATCACCGGTTTTCTGGCGGCGGAAAAACACAACCTGAAAGTCATCGAACGGGACACCCAGGATTTCAACACCAACGCCACGCGCTTCCTCGTTCTCGGCCGGCAATGCAGCCCCCCCACCGGACACGACCGCACCAGCGTCATGTTCAGCGTCACCGACCGGGTGGGCGCGCTGCACGACGCCCTGGCGGCTTTCCGCCGTCATAAGTTGAACATGACCAAGATCGAATCGCGCCCCAGCAAACGCAAAGCCTGGGATTATTTCTTCTTTGTCGATTGCGACGGCCACATGACCGACCCCGAAGTGGCCAAGGCCATCGCCAACCTGGAAGAAGTTTGCAAGTTCGTCAAAATCCTGGGGTCGTATCCCAATTGCGATTAACCCCGCGCCCCGCATGGATATGAATTCATATCGGACACGGCGGGCGACAGTGGATGACCTGGCGCAACTGGCCGAACTTTGGCGGTCGGCCTGTCTGCCGGCGGAGGCGTTGGAAAAAGAATTCACCGATTTTCAGGTGGCCGAGGACGCGGACGGAAAAATTCTCGGGGCCATCGGGTTGCGGATAGAGAGCGGCCACGGAAAAATCCATTCCGAGGCGTTCTTCGATTTTGGCCTGACCGACACATTGCGTCCGGCGCTGTGGGAACGGCTGCAGATGGTGGTGAAAAATCACGGGCTGTTCCGGTTGTGGACCAAAGAGGCGGCGCCGTGGTGGAAAAAAGACGCGGGCTTTGCCGCGCCGGAAACCGGGGCGCTGGAAAAACTGCCGGCCGCGTTCGGCGCGGCGGATGGCGCGTGGCTGACCCTGCGGCTGAGGAACGAGACGGCGGAACCGGATCAAATTGACAAGGAAATCGCGAAGTTCAAGGAAGCGGAGCGGATCAAGCTGGAAAAGATCATCCGCCGCGGCAAAGCCATAAAAAACATCGGCATCATACTGGCCGGGCTGCTTTTTTGCCTGGCCGTGGCGTCGCTCTTTTACACCTTGAAACACCGGGGATAAAACCCCGGCGGTTCACTGTCAATCAAACATCTTGCCCGGATTCAATATGCCGTTGGGGTCCAGCGCGCGCCGCAATTCCCGCGTCACCCGCATCGAGGCGTCGCCGAGGAACTTGGGCAGGAAACCCTTCTTGGCCAGGCCGACGCCATGCTCGCCGGTGATGGTGCCGCCGAGGCGGATCGCCTCGTTGAAAATCTCCTTGAACGCCTCTTCCACGCGGTGCATTTCCTCCGTGTTCCGCTCGTCGGTCAGGAAGGTGGGATGCAGATTGCCGTCGCCCATGTGGCCGAACGTGCCGACGCGCAGATTATATTTTTTGGCCGTCGCGGCCACGAAACGGATCATCTTGGCCAACTCGCTGCGGGGCACGGTGGCATCCTCCAGAATGGTGGTGGGAGAAACCCGCGCCAAGGCGGAGAAGGCGTTGCGGCGGGCGCTGGCCAGTTTATCGGCCTCTGCGTCGTCGCGCGCCACGCTGACATTCGTGCAGCCTTTTTCGCGGCAAATCCGTTCCATGCGCGCCGCTTCATCCGCCACTGCGGCAGGATGGCCGTCCGTCTCCATCAACAACAAGGCCTCGCAATCGAGAGGCAGGCCGATCTTGGCATAATCCTCCACACAATGAATGGTCGTGCGGTCGAGAAATTCGAGGGTGCAGGGAATGATCTGCGCGGCGATGATGGCGGAAACCGCGTCCGCCGCGTGATCCATCTGGGAGAACGTCGCCACCATGGTCTTCTTTGCGGCGGGCTTGGGGATCAATTTGAGCAGGACTTTGGTGATGACGCCCAAGGTTCCTTCGGAGCCGATGAAAAGGTCCTTCAACGAATAGCCGGCCACGTCCTTGACGCATTTGTTCCCCGTCCAAAGGATTTCGCCGCTGGCCAGCACCACTTCCAAGCCCATGACATAATTGCGCGTGATGCCGTATTTCAAACCGCGCAGGCCGCCGGAATTTTCGGCCACATTGCCGCCGATGGTGGAAATCTTCATCGAGCCGGGGTCGGGCGGATAGAACAAACCGGCGGCGCCGACGGCGGTGGCGATTTCCTGGGTGGTGACGCCCGGTTCAACCAGCAAGGTGAGGTTGGCGCGATCCAGTTCGAGAATCTTGCCCATCTTCGCCGTGCAAAGGACAAGGCAATCGGCGCTGGGCACGCTGCCGCCGCTCAAGCCAGTGCCGGAGCCGCGGGTGACCACCGGCAGCCTGGCCTTGTTGGCGAACTTCAAAACCTCAGAGACTTGCGCCGTGGTGGTTGCAAATGCCACACACCCGGGCATCTGCCGCACCGCGGCGGTGCCATCGTACGAGTAGCAAATCAAGTCCTCCTGGGACGTCAGCACGTTCGCTTCGCCCACCAGACGCTTTATTTCACCTATGACAACTTGGTCCAGCATGAAACAAGGATGCGCCCGCGCGCGTTCACGGTCAAGCGTCCGCTCGCGGGTCGCCAGTTGTTTGACAGACGACGGTTACCGCGCCGGGCGGGCCATGTTGACGAAATTAATCGCCGGACGGCCGCTCAGAACGTTGTCCACGTCGGAAGTCACCGCCTCAAAAGTGCGGGTTTGGGACTCGGCTGTAAAGGCGCCGATGTGCGGGGCCAGAATGACGTTGTCCATGTCCTCGAACCCGGATTTCGGGCCGGACGGTTCCTTTTCGCGCACATCCAGAGCCGCGCCGCCGAGATGGCCGCTGCGCAGGGATTTGATCAACGCGGCTTCGTCCACCACGCCGCCGCGGGAAGTGTTGATGAAATAAGCGCCGCGCTTCATCAGGCCGAAGGCGTGGGCGTTGAACATGTGGCGCGTTTCGGGCGTAAGAGGCGAGTGGGTGGTGATGAAATCCGCCACGGGCAGAATCTCATCCAGCGTTTTGGCCAGAGTCGAACCGGTTTCGGCGAGGAAGGGGGAATCCGCCTTGACGAACGGATCGAACACGATTGTTTTCATGCCGAAGGCGCGGGCCAGCGCCGCCACCTTGCGGCCAATGCGACCGAAACCACAGATGGCAAAAGTTTTCCCATCCAATTCAATGCCGGTGCAGCCTTTGCGATCCCATCCGCCCGCCTTGGTGGAGCGGTCGGCCAGGGGAATTTTCCGGGCGAGGGCGAGGGCAAAAGTGATGGTCAACTCCGCCACGCTGGTGGCGTTGGCGTTGAGGGGGGCGATCACGACCACGCCGGCTTTGGTGGCGGCAGGCAAATCAATATTATCCAATCCCACACCGACGCGGCCGATGGCCTGCAATTTCGGGGCGGCGGCCAGGATGTCGGCCGTCAATTGGGTTTGGTTCCGCACCAGGATGGCGCGGGCGTCGGCGATGCTGGTTTTCAATTCCGCCGGGGTTTTCCAAAGGCCGCCTTGGCGGACGACTTTGTACTTGGCGGAAAGTTTTTGGATGGCCGACGAGTCCAGATCTTCAGAAATAAGTATATCCATAGTAGAAAAAAGCGCGGGGAGACACGGATGCCCCCCCGCGCGTTGTTAATTAATCAATTAAGCGCTGCGATACAACTTGGTCATGACGTATTCGTCGTGGCGCAAGCCCTCGGCCCCGGTGAACCGGCCATTGATCGTGCTTTCCAGCACGCGCATGGCTTGGTCCGCCGCCTGGTCCAGGGTCATTTCCAACCGCAGGACGCCGGTCACATCAATGTCGATATGCTCGGACATCGTGGCGACGGTAATCGGGTTGCCGGTGATTTTCATCACAGGCACGATCGGGTTGCCGATGACGTTGCCCTGGCCGGTGGGGAAGTAATGCACGACAGAACCTGCCGCGCCCGCCAGCGTGATCATCTCCGCCGCCGCACTGGACGAATCCATGAAATGCAGGCCGGGACCGGACGGTTCTTCCGCCGGCTTCAGAGCCGACTGCACTTTGCAACGACCGATCTTCTGGATGTTGCCCATGGCTTTTTCCTCGATGGTGGTCAAACCGCCGCGAATGTTGCCTTCCGTGGGCTGGGAGCCGAGAAGATCGACCCCCTGGCTTTTAACCAGGTTGGCGTAATCCTCGAACATGTGATTGAAATCGGCCAATACCTTTGCATTCACACAACGGGATTGAACGATGTCCTCGCCGCCGGTCAACTCGGTGGTTTCACCGAAGATGAGGGTCGCGCCCGCCTTGCTCAGGCGTTCAAAAACGCGGCCGACGGTGGGGCAGGAAGCCAGACCGGTGGTCGTATCCGACTCGCCGCACTTGGCGCTCATGACCAATTGTTTGACCGAGAACGGTTCCCGTTGCAGCTCGGTGGCGTATTGGACGAATTCCAACGCTTTGCGGGAGGCCATTTCAACCGTGCGCAAGTCGCCGAAGCGTTCAATGGAGAAACCCGCCACCGGCTTGCCGGTCTTGGCGATTTCCTTGACAATGCGCTCCGTCCATTTCGGCTCGATGCCGATGACGACGCAAGCGGCGACATTCGGATTGCGTCCCGTGCCCGCGAGGGTGCGGAAGGTCAATTCCAAATCTTCGCCGAATTGCAAACGCCCGTAGGCGTGAGGCAACGACATCGTTCCCTTGATGAGGGCGGCGACGCCATTGGCGGCGGCGTTGGAAATGTCGTCAACCGGCAGAATAATGACGTGATTACGAATGCCGAACCGGCCGTCGGGACGGCGGTATCCGGTCAGTTTCATTTTTTCGGGATTAATCATATGGACCACCTCAGAGTCTTGACGTTATGGACATGCACGTGGGCGCCCTTGGCGATGGCGGCAGTCGCCTTGCCGATGGGGCGGCCGTACTTGATGACGGATTTGTCCTTAGCCATATCGCGCATGGCGACCTTGTGGCCCAAGGGCACATTGCTGACCAGGGTAACACTGCCGGCAGATTTCCCTTCGAGGGTCACCGCGCCGATCTTGCTCCCTTTTTTCAAATCTTCAACGGCGACACCGACGTCGTCTTCCATCTCGTGTAACAGAATACCATGTTTCATAATTTTTATTTTCCAACTCGACTGCTTATGTTTAGGGGTTAACGGTTTGCGGGAAATTTTCAGCGCGCCCCGGTGCGGCCCGGATGGAATAGAAGGACAAGCGGCTGGACGTTCCAAGGAAAATCGGCGGCAAACAGCCGTCCGCCCGCCGGTCAACCCCGCCCATGACAAGCCGACTGGGGCTTGCAGGGCGGTCTTGAAGAACGACCGGCGCAAAAATTCCGATGGACGCAGATTCAAACTCATATCATGTCTTTTTCTGTTGACATATTTTGAAACAGAAATATATCTGAAGGTATAACTGACTTCTTTGCAAGCAGAAAAAGTTGGCGCGGACGATTTGTCTTGCGTTAATTCAGATAAAAAGATTGTCTGACCCGGCATAAGAAGCAATTGCAAACTATGAAAATATTTATTGATAGTGCAGACGTGGAGAAGATCAAGGAGGTATGGGGTTGGGGCATCATTGATGGCGTAACCACCAATCCCAGCCATGTGGCCAAAACCGGACGCAAATATTTGGATGTGTACCGGGAAATCTGCGACATCGTGGACGGCCCGATCAGCCTGGAAACCATCGCCCTGAACGCCAAGGAAATCGCGCAAGAAGGACGCGTCCTGGCCAAAATACACAAGAACGTCGTGGTCAAGGTCCCCTTGCTGCGCGAAGGCCTCAAGGCGGTGAAAATACTCGCTGCCGAAGGCATCCGCACCAATGTCACGGTCACCTTCTCGCCCTTGCAGGCCCTCCTGGCCGCGAAGTGCGGAGCGACTTATGTCAGCCCGTTCGTGGGACGCCTGGATTCCATCGGGCAAATCGGCATGGATTGCGTGCGCCAGATCCGCACCATCTATGACAACTACGACTACAAAACCCAGATTCTGACCGCAGCCGTCCGCAATCCCGCCCATGTGTTGGAAGCGGCGCTGATCGGGTCCGACGTCATCACGATGGGCGCCGACGTGCTTGAGCAATTGTATTATCATCCGCTGACAGACATCGGCATTGATATTTTCCTCAAGGACTGGGCCAAGGTTCCCAAATAAACAATAAACGTCGTTTCAACGACACTCTGTTTCATGTTGCGCTTCGGCTTCATCGGTCTTGGTGCCATGGGGCAGAGCCATCTCAACACTGTGGCGACCCTGTGCCGTGAACACGCCCGGGTCGCCGCAGTTTGCGCCGGCAATCCCGCCCATATTCAGGAGGCGCTCAAAGCGGCTCCCGACGCCAAAGTTTTCAAGACCGGGGCCGAGCTGATCCGTTCGCCGCTTGACGCGGTTTTTGTTTCAACGCCGAACTTCACCCATGTCCCTCTCGCGCTGCAAGTCCTCCAGGCCGGCAAACATCTTTTTCTGGAAAAGCCTTGCGGCATCACCGCCGAAGAATGCCGGCAACTGCTCGCCGCCGCCGAAAATTCCGGCTGTGTGGCCATGGTGGGACACGAACTGCGTTACTCGCCGTTCTTCCAAAAAATCAAAACCCTGGTGACGGCGGGCGAAATCGGCCGGCCCAAAATGGTTTGGTGCCGGGAATTCCGCGGCCCCTTCCAAAAAAAAACCAACAACTGGATCGAGGACAACCGCCTCTCCGGCGGCGCATTGGTGGAAAAAAATTCGCATCACTTCGATTTGATGAATTGGTGGGCGGATTCAAAACCAAAACGGGTTTGCGCCTTTGGCGGAAACGCCGTCAATCGCGTGCTTGACGGGCCGGAACAGGGCAACGACCACGCCACGGTCAGCTTCGAATACGCCAACCAAGTCCGGGGCACCCTGCATGTGTGCCTGTTCGCCCTGGATTTTCCCAAAGAGGACCTTGAAATGGGAATCATCGGCGACCAGGGGCTGCTTCAAGCCCGCGTTTCTTCGCGGGAGATTCTGCAATGGAAGCGCGGGGCGAACCAAACCGAACCCCGCGTTCACGCCATTGCCGCCAAAGCCGGCCAGGGCTGGGGCAATCATCTGGGCGGGGACGAAATCCACCTCGAATTTGTCAACTGCATTTTACAAAAGCGGCGGCCCCTGACCTCCGTGTCCGCCTGTCTGGACGGCACCCTGCTCGCCCTGGCCGCCGAGGATTCCATCCGCCAACAACGCACGATTGAGCTATGACAAAACCCGGCAGACGTCATGGCTAGCCACGACAATCAAACCACCCGCCGATCCGGCCAATGGCTGCGTATCGCGGTAATTGGCCGCAATCCCAGAATGACTTTGGTCCGGCTCCTGATCCTGGTCGCGGCCTGCTTCATTGTTTTCAAATTCGTCCTGCTCCCCGTCCGCGTTGAAGGCGTCAGCATGTTTCCGACCTATCGGAACGGTTCCGTCCATTTTATTTACCGCCTCGCCTACTGGCGGCACCCGCCGCAACGCGGGGATGTGGTTGGCATCCGGTTGGGCGGGACGAACACCCTGTTCCGCACACCTGGCATCGTGTATATGAAACGCATCCTTGCCCTGCCTGGCGAAACATTGACCTTCCACAACGGCCATGCGCTCATCGACGGCGCTCCGCTGCCGGAACCGTATTTGAAAGACCCTTGCGACTGGAATTCCGCACCGATTGCGGTAGGATCGGGGCAATATTACGTTGTGGGCGACAACCGCTCCATGCCTCGCGAATATCATTACCAAGGTCGCGTGGCGGGGGGGCAAATTGTGGGAAAGGTTCCATTTTGAAAAATGTCTTTCGCATTCTCCTCGCCCTGGCATTGGGCGCGTTTGGCGTCTGGCTCTGGCTGGCCTTGTTTCCGTCGCCGGAAAAAATCATCACCAAAAGATTTGGCGAACTGGCCAAGGCCGCTTCAATCCACGCCGGCGAAGGCTACCTGCCCCGGCTGGCTGGAGTCCAAAGAGTGGGCGGTTATTTCGCCGCCAGCGTGGTAATCAACATCGACATCCCGGGCCACCAGGAACACTCCACCCTCTCCCGCGACGACTTGATGCAGATGGTCATGGCCGCCCAAGTCACCGGCGGTTTGACCGTGAAATTCAGCGACCTGATCGTCTCCGTCAGCGCGGACAAGGAGAATGCCCAGGCGGAAATGACCGTCGAAGCCCGTCCGCCCGGCGACCCCGACCCCGTCGTACAGCAGATGAAATTCACCCTGCAAAAAACCGATGGGAAGTGGCTCATCACCCGCGTCCAAACCGTCCGCACCTTTTCGTGAAAGAGCGGGAGTTTTTCGGCACTCAGATTAAAGGTTCTTAGTCAGATTAGTATTCGATAATCTGCCGCTTGACAACACAGTATATCTCCTGTATGCTCCGAGGAGCATACAGGAGATATACTGTGAATTCTAATAAACCGCTGACACAAGTTCCAATGGACCGATGGGAGGTCTTTTTGCGGACGTTGGGGGATTGCGTGTCAGCAGCCAGCGAAAAAAATCTGACTCCTCGCTGCTGGAAACTTTCCACCCTCCGTCGCAAGATCAGAACGGTTACGAAATCGAACGAGGAAGTGTTGCGGACAACTTTTCCGCCCGCTCATGTGGTTATCGAGCAACTCAAGCGGATGGGCTGGATACACTTGGTCAAGGTTCAATCTCCGAGCGAAACTGAGCTGATTGATTTCTTCCTGCTGGATATGGAAGCCGGAAAAGGCGAACTCATTTATCCTCTGGAACTTCTTCAGGCTTATTTGCCAGACGGCGTCGTCTGTTATTTCAGCGCCATCAACTATTACGAACTGACCACGCAGGTTGTCGCGCATCACCATGTCGCCCGGCTCAACCTGCCGCAGGCCAAAAAAAATCTGGCAGCGGTTGATCCAACGGGGCCGAAGCTGGCGACTGATGCCGTGGAACGAAACCCGCTCGGGACAGAAATTTTTCATTTTGAGGATGTTGGTTATTACCTGAACAGACGCGATATGTCACTTGTTCCCGGCATCCAGTTTCGCGTGGTGTCCCCGCGTTGCTGGCTGCGAATCACGACGCTGGAGCAGACCCTGCTGGATGCGCTGATGCAACCGGTTCGTTGCGGCGGCGAGGCGGTTGTTCTGGAAGCATGGGAAACTGGGGTCAAACAAATTGACACCGACCGCATGGCCGGATATCTGGCAAAAATAGAGCGTGATGATCTTGATCGGCGCGCGGGCGCTGTTCTGGAAATGATCGGAGCTGATTTTGCAGCATCAACATTAGGGCATCGGCTGAATGCAGTCCGAAACCGATTGAAGACACAGGATGTTCCTGAAATTCCGCTCCTGGCTGGCTTTGAATTCCCGGAGTTGAACAAAACTTGGAAGGTTCGGACTCCGTAACCATTGATTGCCATGAATCACGAAAGCCGGGACCGATGGATCAACGAAATTCTCAATGAGGTTTTTCTGGCGGTGATCGCCTGGGAACCGCTGCGCAATGCACTGATTTTCAAGGGCGCGCGGATTTTGAATCTGCATCTTGGAGACAGCCGGCAGTCGCTTGATATTGATAGCAATATCGCACCCGAGCTGGTCGCATCCACCCCAGACCTTGGAGCGCAGGCAATATTTTTGGAACAGCAAATTGCGCCGGCATTGCGCCGCCATTTCGAGCGCCAAAATCCTGTCAAATATATACTGGACAGGGTAAATGTGGATCGTCGACCACCGAAAGGCCACCCGCGCGGATGGAATGCGTTTCTTTTGCGGATCGGGGTTCAAGACAACAGCAGGACTGGGGTTCGCGGCTTGCCGATGCTGGAAATTGATGCAGCCGCACCGGAAACGCTTGGCCCAGACTCGGTTGAGACGCTCAACGTCCAGGGAATCCCGGCAAGAGTGTATGCCCTGCACCGCATCGCCGGAGAAAAACTCCGAGCCTATCTCACGTCGCTTCCTGCCTACCGGCGAAAGATGCAGGGCGGCGACAGAGAATTTCGGGTCAAAGACCTGCATGACATCGCCCGGATTCTGCGGGCGCGCCCGGCATCGGATGCGAAATTTTGGACCGAAGCCGGCCACGAGTTTCAACTGGCCTGCCAGTCTCGCTTGGTGGATTGCCGGGGACTGGAATCATTCATGGAAAACCGGTCACAGGCCCGCGAACGTTATGAGGCGGATACAAGTTTGGACAGAGTATCGTTTGATGAAGCCGAGAGAGCACTTGCAATTGTTGTGGGTTTGATTGAGAAGCAACGCATCTTCCCGTTGGAATTCCCCACAACTTGATGCGGGGCGAACCTCCAAGCCGGATTCATGCGGCGCATGAAAGAAGACAAATGGGCTTGTGTCTCGTCGTGTAATGGAAGGCAATTTAGCGTTTTCAAAATAACTTGGCTCATGGTACAATGATACCCGGCTCGGCAACTGTTTGCCCGGCACTTTAATATTCAGCATGTTTTAATTGTGAAAAATTATCCTCTTTACCTTAATGGCAAATTTGTAACCACCGACAAACATTTCCCGGTCAAGAACCCGGCCACCGGCAAGACCGTTGGCCAAATGTCGGCCATCGACCATCCCCTGCTGGTTCAGGCGATCAAAGACGCCCACGCCGCATTTGCCGGCTGGCGCGCGTTGACCGGCAAGGCGCGCGGGGAATATCTGCGCAAAATAGCCGCCGAAATCGATAAGCGGCGCGACGAAATCGCCCGCACCATCACAACGGAAAACGGCAAACCCCTGGCGCAAAGTTTCGGCGAGACCAACATGACGATAGATCAACTGAACTGGTTTGCCGAGGAAGGCCGTCGCTGCTACGGCCGGATCATCCCGCCTCAAGCGGATAACAAACGTAATTTGGTGGTCAAAACCCCCATCGGCGTCGTCGGCGCCATCAGCCCGTGGAATTTCCCCCTCGCGCTGTCCGTCCGAAAAATCGCCCCCGCCCTGGCCGCCGGTTGCCCGGTCATCTTGAAACCGTCCAGTCTCACCCCGCTCTGCAATGTGGCCTTTGCCGAGGCTTGCGACGCGGTCAAATTGCCCAAGGGTGTGTTCCAACTCGTCGCCGGCAAGGCTTCGGAAATCAGCGGGGAATTTTTGCAAAACCCGTTGGTGCGCAAAATTACATTCACCGGCTCAACCGAAGTCGGCCGCAGCCTCATTGCCGGCGCCGCCGCGAACATCAAACCTCTTTCCCTGGAATTGGGCGGTCTCAACCCGGTGCTCGTTTTCGACGACGCGGATTTGGAGAAGGCCGTGGAAGGTACGATGCTGGCCAAGTACCGCAACGTCGGCCAATCCTGCATTGCCGCCGGTCGCATTTACGTCCAGCGCGGCATTTACGAGAAGTTCATCGCGCTGATGGTCAAACAAGCAAAGGCCATGAAGGTTGGCGACGGCTTTGAACCCGGAGTCGAAATGGGAACAATGATCGACGAAAGCGCGCTGAACAAGGCGCTGGAACACATTGCCGACGCCGTCAAACATGGCGCGCGATTGCTTTGCGGCGGCAAGCGGATCGATCGTCCGGGATTTTTCCTCGAAACAACGGTTCTGGCCGATGTGTCCAAGGACTGTCTCTGCATGAAGGAAGAAACCTTCGGGCCGGTGGCCGCCATCACCTCCTTCACCACGGAGGAAGAAGGCATCGCCGCCGCCAACTCCTCGTCGTTCGGTCTTGCCGCCTACGCGTTCACCCGCGATTTGAGCCGCGGCTTCCGTCTCATGGACCAACTCGAGGCGGGCAGCATCGGTCTCAACGACGGCCTGCCCACCACGAGCAACGCTCCTTTTGGCGGAGTCAAACAAAGCGGCTGGGGCCGGGAATTGGGCAGCGAAGGACTTGAAGCCTTCCTCGAAACCAAGCACGTCTCCATCATACTGTAAGTGCAAAGGTCCCCATGCCTTCCCTGAATCTCAGTGACGGCAGGATTGTCCGGGAGCCGGCCGGAAACCGCGATGGTTTCTGGGCCGGCGCGCCCGGCGCGTTTTACGAGGCAACGGAAAAGGCGTGGTATCTGACCTATCGGCTGCGCCGCCCGCGCGGGATCGAACCGGATCGCGGCGGCGAAGCCCGCATCGCCCGGTCCGCCGATCTCAAAAATTGGCGGGATATCTGGTCTGTCAATAAAATTCAATACCAAACCGCCTCCATCGAACGCAGCGCCCTCCGGCGCGGGCCGGACGGAATCTGGCGGTATTTCACCAGTTACGTCGATCCCAAGGACGGACGCTGGCTCACGGCCATGCTGCGCGGGCCGGACGTAACCCGGCTCGAAGCCCGAAGCAGCACGGTGATCTTCACCGCCCCTGCCCTGCGATTGGAAGGCATCAAAGACCCGTGGATTCTGCGCCATGGAAAACTCTATTACATGTTCCTGAGCGTCGCCGTGGCAACGCCCGGCACCACGGCGCAATCCCATTCCACTTTCGACATTTACAACACCGGCGAATGTCTTTCCGCCACCGGTCTTGCCACCTCCGCTGATCTCGATCATTGGGCATGGAAAGGAATCGTCTTTCAGCCCGCCGCCACCGGGTGGGATTGCTACTGCCGTCGCATCAACAGCGTCGTGCCGATGGACGGACGCTTCCTCGCCTTCTACGACGGCAGCGCCAGCCACAAGGAAAACTACGAGGAAAAAACCGGGCTGGCTGTTTCCACCGACCTTTTCAACTGGCAAACCCTGACCGCGAACGCCCCGGCGCAAGTCAGCCCGCACGGCTCCCATTCGCTCCGCTACATGGATGCCCAGGCGCGCGGGAAAAACGCGGTCGCATTTTACGAGCAGGCGCGCCCGGACGGCAGCCACGATTTGCGCTTGACAATATTGGAAAGCGCCGCGTTCCGGAGTCTGCTCCCCGCCTGACCGGCAATAACATGATCCTTCCCCCTGATTATTTAAACGTTCCCGCATCCGAACTGGGTCGCGGCACCCATGTCCGCGTCACCATCAAGACCGGCATGGCCTCCATCGGACAGGCGATGGCGGACGACCTGCTCGAAGAAATCATGCGCGCGCGGGACGCGGGGAGAGACGCCACCTTGATTGTGCCCGTCGGCCCGGTGGAAGGCTTCGCCATTCTGGCGGAAAAGTTGCGCCAGAAAAAACTGCCGGCGCGCGACGTCATGTTCATCAACATGGATGAATATCTCGAACCCGGCGGCGGCTGGCTGCCTTTGACCCATCCGCTCAGCTTCCGCGCCTTTATGAACCGGTCGTTTTACGACCGGCTGGAACCCGCGCTGGCGCCGAGGGTCGAAAACCGGGTGTTTCCCGATCCGGCCCGCCCGGGCGCGATACAAGATATGATTGACTCACGCGGCGGGGTGGACGCCTGTTTCGGCGGCATTGGCATCAACGGCCATGTCGCCTTCAATGAACCGCCGGAGCCGGGCGAATCGGTCAGCGCCGCTGAATTTGCGCGCCGTCCCACCCGCGTCCTGTCCCTTTCCCGCGAAACCCGGACGATCAATTCCGTGACCGTGGGCGGCGACATCACCCTCATCCCGGCGCGCGTCATCACCGTCGGCATGAAGGAAATTCTGGCCGCGCGGCGTCTGCGGCTTTATTGCAACCGCGTCTGGCAAAGCGCCGTGGCCCGGCGCGTCCTGCACGGGCCGGTGACGTCCGCCTGTCCCGCGTCGCTCATTCGCACCCACCCGGATGCGTGGATGACGGTGGCGGAGTATGTCGCGACGCCGCCCCGCATAGAATTGCGTTGATTGCGGCGCCGCTTTTGCTCGTGGCAGGGCGGAAACAGTGGTAAGGTGGGATTGAGAATGGGAAAAATTTTCATCCATGCACTTGACTCAATGGATTGAGCAGGCCGGGCCGGCTGCGCCGTGGATTTTCACCGCCTTGTTTCTGGCGGGGTCGTTCCTGATGATTTGGCGGCTGGAAGCCATGGCCAAGGACGGGATGGGAGGAACGGTGCTCGGCACCCTGATCATGCCTTACTGCACCGGCATGGCTAATTTGATATTCGTCTTCGTCATGGGAAGGCGGGGCGGTCCCAGCACCGAGGTGCTGACCAATTGCCTGGTCAACAACGTCACCAACCTCACCCTGCTCATTGGCCTGCCCGCGGCCTTGTGGGGCCTGACCGTCATTTCCAACCCATCGGCAAAAAATAAAAGGGAGGAAAAACCGGATGCTTCCCGCCACGCGGACCGTCTTTCGATGTTATTGACACTTTTGGCCGTGCTGCTTTTCACCGGCGTGGCCTGGGTTTTGGGGCGGCAGGGGGAAATCGGCTTTGGCGGAGGGCTGATCCTGACCGGACTTTTTCTCTGCTGGCAGTCATACCACGTCATTGCGGTATTGAAATCGAACCGCCGCCAAAACAAGACGTTTGGCACCATGCTGCCCGTTGATTTGCTTTTGCTCGCAGCCGGCACCTATGCGGTTTATGTCAGCACCGACGGGCTGGTCGCATGGGTATCGAACATCAAAACAGGTCTGGTGAGCGCAAAATATCTGGGCTGGTTAAGCGGCTGGATGGATGTTCTGCCCAACGGACTGCTCGCTTTTTATTATGGATGGCGGCGGAAACCTGAAGTTGTTTACACCTCGCAAGTGGGCGACGGCCACATCTGCATTCCTCTCTGCATTGGCATTTTTGCCCTCTACAAGCCGATTGCGGTGCCGCCCTTTTTTACAACCGGCGTAATCATTCTCGGCGCGGCCACGCTGGTGCATCTGCTCTTCATCGGGAGGTGGGGACGCCTGCCCCGATCCGTCGGCTGGTTGTTAACCGCCGCCTACGGACTTTTTCTCTACTACGGATTGGGCGGCAGCAGCAGATAAAGGGGCGTGACGCCGCCCTTGTTCATGGCCGCTCCGCTTTTAGGCCTTGGCGGCCTCGGCGGTCGTTTTGATCGCGGTGATTCCGTTGATGCGATAGTGTTTTTTGCCGCCCTCAACCGGGACCTCCACCACTTCGCCTATCTTGTGGTGCAAGAGGGACTGGCCCACCGGGGTCAAATAGCTGATGATCCCCTTGTCGGGTTCCGAATCCCAAGCGCCGCCAACCGTGAAACGCTCCTCGTTTTTGCTGTCCAAATCCACCACGGCAACCAAGGTGCCGATGCTGACCACATCCGTGCGCGGATTGACGAAGTCGGTCCCGCGCGCGCGAACCAACTGGTCTTCCAGTTCGGTCTTGTGACGCATGAGAATTTTCTGCATTTCCTTGGCGGCCTTGTATTCGTGATTTTCGCGCAAGTCGCCATAGCTCCGGGCCACGGCGATTTCCTTGGAATTCGCCGGGATCGATTTCTGGACCAACTCGGCATATTCATTTTTGCGCCGCTCCAAGCTCTCCCAGGAAACGAGAAGCCCCGTATCCTGTTTGTTGGTTTGTTCGCCGGAAATCATGACCTGCACGGCCGGGTAACTCTTGACAATGCGGGCAAGCAGCGACCGTTTGTCCATGTCGTCAAAACACGGCGAAAGCTGCAGGGCGCGCGTCAAATCCTTGATGATTTCCAGGTCGGCGGAACCGATCAATTCGACCAGGAGGGTCTGGTCGGACAAAATAAAATCACGCAGTTTGTTGGAACGCTTCTCGTTGAACTGGTCGCGCTCCATGGCGGTGAGCATGGCGCGGAAAACTTCGGGGCCGAGAATATCGGCAAAGGAATCGGAGCGTTCCCTGGCCAGCCAGAGCAACAATTCGGTGTTGGACTGGTGCTGGCTGATGAGGCGGGCGAGGTTTTCCTTGAGCAAATCAAGCTTCCCGCCGGTAATAAGGATGTGGGCCAGTTCGCCGGACAGCTTGGACGAAACATGGTTGAGCGTGCCCAAAACGGCATCGATCCACCGCTCGGGCATGGCTTCCTTGAAAGAGAGCAAAGCGCGGCGATGTTTGGCAGCGGGCATCAACTCAAGCACCGGGCCGATTTTCGCGCTTTCCTGCACCCAAAGGGCGCGGGCGGTCACTTCCCCTTCCCCGGCCGGCGCGCCGACTGCTTCGCGCATTTCGTCCCGCACAAAAACGGCTTCCAACGCCACGGAGGGCTGCGTCCTTTGATGCGTGCCAATTTCCGTGTTCAAGGCGGCAATGATTTCCTTGCCAACCACGCCTTTGTCCCCCAAATCGGGCAGGCTTTTCAAAATCTCCTGCGCGACAGTCAGGCGGGCTTTGAGTCCTTTGGCGGCGTGAAACTCGCTTAGGAGCCGCTCCTGGATCGAGACTTCCTTGGCCTGGTAAATGATCGGCTCGGATTTTTTGAGCGGCACTTGGAAGTGGCCGCTCTTTTTCAGTTCCCGTTTGGCGGCTTCCCACCACTTCTTCCAATCATCCTTGATCACATCCGGCACCAGCACCTGTTGCATTTGATCGACGGTGGCGCGACCGGAAAAGCTTTGCAGCACCAATTTGATCAGGTCCAGATGATGCAGGGCCGCCATCTGCCGGAGAGACTCAATGTCCTCAACCTTGCGGGCGTAAATATGGTCCTTGGAAATGGGTTTAAGGGACTCGGCGGCAAAAGCGAGGTCCATGGCGTGACCCGGCTTGTTCTGGAAATCGATCATGAACCGTGAAAAAACGGCGTCCACGGTGGTGATTTTTCCAAAGCCCCAACTGCGATGATAGCAATAGCCGCTCTCGGTCAAGGCCACCAGCGCCTCCACGTTTTGACGGGTTAATTTTCCGGTAGCTGCCAGCTTTTCAAATTCTTCTTTCATCGATATAGTGTCGCTTCCCATAACAGTTCGATCATTATTACGCGGTGGACAGTGAAAATCCAAGAGAAATTGCCATTCGTGTTTTGAGACGGCGGGTTGAGCACGGCGAATATATCGAGCGACTGCTCGAAAACGAGCCGGACGCAAACCGGCTCAAGCCGGTTGACCGCGCCTTGTGTCAGGAACTGGTTTACGGCCTCGTGCGCTGGCAAACCACGCTGGACTGGCTGGTCGCCCGCAAAACCAGTCATCGCCCGCCGGTCGCTCCCTTGCGGTTATTGCTCCACTTGGGGCTGTACCAGTTATTCTGGCTGCAACGCATTCCCGATCACGCCGCCGTCCATGAAACCGTCGAATTGTGCAAGCGGCTGGGATTTCGCCATCAGTCCGGCTTTCTCAATGCCGTTCTGCGCGGCTATATTCGCGACCGCGACGCCACTGTGTCGCAACTGGAAAATTTGCGGAAAACCGACCCCGCCACGGGATATTCCCATCCCGCGTGGCTGGTCGAAAAATGGAACGCCCGCTGGGGCGAGGCCACCACCGTCCAATTATTACAGTGGAACAACACGCCCCCCTCCGTTTATGCCCGGCTGAATCAGATCAAAGCCGATCCCGCCGCCTTGGCCGCAGCGTGGAAGCTGGAACAAGTAACCAGCACCGAGCGGACGTGGGACTGGACGGGCGGGAACACCGTCCTGGAATTAAATTCCCATCCTCCTCTCATGCAATGCGAGAGCTTTCGCCAAGGTTTTTTTTACGCCCAGGACCCCAGCACGCTCCTGGCCGTGACGGAGTTGAATCCGCAGCCCGGGGAAAACATCCTCGATCTGTGCGCCGCTCCCGGAGGGAAAACCTCGTTCATCGCCCAGCTCATGCAGAATCGCGGCGTTATTTCGGCTTGGGACAATCAGCCGGAACGGCTGGAACTGGTGCGCGAAAATTGCGCCCGTCTCGGCGTCACCTGCGTGGAATACGCCGGGACAGACCGGGAGGGATGGTTCGACCGGATTTTGGTCGATGCGCCCTGTTCCAACACGGGGGTGTTGCGGCGCCGGGTTGATTTGCGCTGGAGGATCAAGCCTGATGAAATTGACCGGCTGCGGCAAACCCAGTCCGAATTGCTGGAACAAGCCGCGCCGCGCCTGAAAGCCGGAGGAACCCTTGTCTATAGCACGTGCAGTCTGGAATCCGAGGAGAATGAAGAGGTGATCCGCCGCTTTTTGGACGGCCACGCCGAATTCAAACTGAAAAAGGACCGGCAATTGACCCCGTTTACCGACGGGGTTGACGGGGCTTATGTGGCGGCCATGGTCAAATCGGATTGACACCAGCACCCTGTATTCTGGAAGATTAGTACGCGTTTATGGCGAAAATTCAACGAGCATTGCTCTCTGTCTTCGATAAAACCGGTCTCATTCCGTTCGCGCAGGTTCTTGCGGCTGCCGGCATCGAAATAATTTCAACCGGCGGCACGGCCAAAGTCTTGCGCGAGCATGGCATTACCGTGAGTGATTTGAGCGCCTATACCGGCTTCCCCGAAATGCTGGACGGACGCGTCAAGACGTTGCATCCCCGAATTCATGGCGGATTGCTCTACATCCGCGGGAATGCGGAACACGAAGCCGCCGTGCGCCATCACGACATCAAGCCGATTGATCTGGTGGTGGTTAATCTTTATCCGTTCGCCGAAACCGTCGCCCGCCCCAACGTGACGCTGGCCGAGGCCATTGAGAATATCGACATCGGCGGCCCGTCCATGCTGCGCAGCGCCGCCAAAAACCACGAAAGCGTGACCGTCATCACCGACCCGCTGGATTACGACCTGGTGGCCGCCCAAATCGCCGCCACCGGCCAAACCACCCTGGAATTGCGGCAGCGCCTGGCAACGGCCGTCTTCACCCGGACCTCGACTTACGACGGCCAGATCGCCGCCTATCTCGGCAAAACATTCGGCGGAGCGGAGCAAAGCCCCGCCGCCGCGCCGGTCAAGCCGGCGGACGTGTGGCCGGAGGAAGTCCGGCTTGATTTGCACCGGGCGCAAACATTGCGCTACGGGGAAAATCCGCATCAAAAGGCGGCGTTGTACGGCCGCTTTGCCGAGTATTTCCAGCAATTGCACGGCAAGGAATTATCCTATAACAATATAATTGACCTGACCGCCGCCGCCTCCCTGGCCGCCGAATTCATCGACGCCCCGCCGACTTTGGCCATTCTTAAACACACCAACCCTTGCGGGGCGGGACAGGGAAAAACGTTGCGCGAAGCCTGGGAAAAAGCTTTCGCCACCGACAAGCAGGCGCCCTTTGGCGGCATCATCGTTGTCAACCGCACACTGGACCTGCCCTGCGCCGAAGCCATAACCGGGATTTTCAGCGAAGTCATCATTGCGCCGGATTTTGCGCCGGAAGCTCTTGATCTGCTGCGCCGGAAAAAAAATCTGCGGCTGATGAAAGCGCTCAAATGGCCGGGGGGCGACGGCTCGCCCGAATGGCGCGACGTCGGGGCGGAATCCTTTTTGGTGCAAGACCGCGACGCGACAAAAAACTCCGCAGCGGAATGGAAGGTCGTCACCAAACGCCAGCCCACGGAAGCCGAGCAGCAAGCCATGCGCTTCGGCTGGCTGATCGCCAAGCATGTCAAGTCAAACGCGATTGTTTACGCCGGACCGGACCGGACGCTGGGCGTCGGAGCCGGGCAAATGAGCCGGGTGGACGCCAGCCGCATTGCGGTCTGGAAGGCGCAGGAATCGGGTCTTTCCCTGAAAGGCAGCGCGGTTTGCAGCGACGCATTTTTCCCGTTTGCCGACGGATTGCTGGCTGCGGCGAAAGCCGGCGCCAGCGCAGCCGTCCAACCGGGCGGGTCCGTGCGCGACGCGGAAGTCATTGCGGCGGCGGACGAGCAAAACATGACGATGGTCTTCACGGCCACCCGCCACTTTCGCCACTGATCAACACAGCCAGTAGATAACCGCCACCTGGACGGCGCATAAACCGCCGAGAGCAATCCAGGTGAGCCATTCCCGCAGAGCCATGCTGGACTGGCGGACGGGGCTGTAACCAAAACGAAGGTTCACGCCGCCCAAAGTAATGATGTCGCCATTGTGAAGAAGGGTGTTTGCCACCGGAACGCCGTTGATGCTGGCCATCGCCTGCGGGGCAACCTCAAAATTGACGCCAGCCTCGTCCCAAAAGATGCGGCAATGAGCCAGCCAAACCCCGGGATCATCCAGCACCACGTCCGCCTGTTCCGAGCGGCCGACTGTCACCACCCTGGCATTGCCGTCAAATGTCTCGCCAGCCCTTTTGCCGGAAAGGATTTGCAATTGGAGCATCTACCAAAGCCTGCGTTTGACCACGATTTTGTCGCCAGGATAAACCGGCAAGTCCAGCTTGGGATCGTCAAGGGCTTTGATGCAATCAATGACCTTGATCGTTCCGTCCACGCGGTAAAGCCGGACACGTCTGCGATCGGCAAAGGGATTGAAATCCCCGCCTGCGGCTATGGCGCGGGTCACGGTGATCTGGCCGTTGTAAGGAATGCGCCCGCCCCCTGAGCCGACGTTAACCTCGCCCTGCACGTAGAAAAAGCGCACCACCGGGGTGACGGTCACGTTCAAATGCGTGTAATATTCCGGCACGTATCTCAACTGAATGGCCCGCTCCAGTTCGCCGGGTGTTTTGCCGCCAGCCACCACGTCCCCGATCAAATCCAGGCGAATCGTGTCATCGCCTTTGATATCGGTCTGAACGCTGGGAAGCACCGTGGGAGCGCCGGAGAAATCAATCCGGATTCCATCCCCAACTTGCAAGGGGTCAAAGCGCAGGTGATTTGTATCATCGACAGACACCGGCGCGACATGGATGACAGGCGACTCGCTCTTGCACCCCGTCAGCAGAGGGACGGCAACAGCGACGGATAGATACAAACAATTCCGAACAGCAATGCGTAACAGTCTCATAATTTCGTCGCAGTCAGAACCAGCCTGATCAATATTTTTGTTTGATGTCAACTTTAGCTTGCGCGGCCGCCTCATCAGATTGAGCGCCCGATTTGTCCTTCCGGGTGCCGTATTCGTAGTAACCGCTGTAATAGTAGTAATTCTCATCCTGGCTCATGTTGATGTTGTTCAACACAATGCCCACCAGATTGCCGCCGACCTTGAGAACCATCTGCTTGGCCCGCAACGTCATCGGCTGCGGATAGCGGCGATACTGAATCACCTGCAAAACCATATCCATCTCGCTGGCCAGAATGGACGCATCGCTCACCCCCAACAACGGAGGAGAATCGAAGAAGACAAAATCGTAGCGGCGCTTGAGCTCCTGAACCAGTTCCTTCATTTGCGGCGAACCCAAAATACTCATCGAACTGCTGGGCAGCTTGCCGCTGGCAATGAAATCAAGCGTGGGCACTTTTGTCTTCTGAATGACCTCATCCAACGTGTGCTGCTTGAGGAGAAAATCAGTCAAGCCCACCGAATTGGAAAGATGAAGCAGCTTGTGAATGGCCGGGCGTCGCAGATCGGAATCCACCACCAATACGCGCTGGCCGTTTTGGGCAAAGACAACCGCCAAATTAAACAAGGTGGTCGATTTGCCTTCGCCCGCGCCGCCGCTCAACACGGAGACGGTGTTCCAAGTCTCATTTTTGCGTGAAAACAGGATGTTGGTACGCAGCACCCGGTAGGCCTCGGCATGGGGGGTCTCCGACCCTTCTTCCAGAAGATTGCCGATGTTCTGGGGAATCACGCCCAAGACGGGCGCCTGCAAGGCCCTCTCCACGTCGTCAATGGTCTTGACGCTCGTATCCAGATACTCAATGAAAAAGGCCAGACTCACTCCCACCACAAGTCCGACAATAATTCCGAACGGAATGATATACATCGCCTTGGGACTGACCGGATGCATGACGGGACGGCCTGGATCGCGCACGATCACGATGCTCATCGGCTGGCTCTGCTCCGCCTTTTCCCGCTGGATGATCCGGCTCAATTCCTCGTTGTTGCGCCTGACATCCTCGACTTTTTGCTTCAAGCTGAAATAGGGCTGGTATTTGCGTGCCAGCTCATTCCTTTCCTTTTCCAAATCCGCCTTCAAACGCCGCACGATGTTCATGTTTTGCAGGTCGATATCCACGCGCTCTCTCAAGCCCGTGATAATTCCGGCCACTTTGGCGTCAAAATCGTGTTGGGATTGGATCAATTGTTGCTGGGCGGTAAGATATTCAGGATGTTTGACACCGTAGTCGTGCTCCGTGGCTGCAACCCTGTCCCGGGCCGCGTCCCGTCGGAGGGCTAATTCGCTCAATTCCGGGTCGGTCGAATGTTGGAAAGCAGTGGGCAAGGCCGCGCCTATTTCACCGGCGGGAATCTGGGCGATGCCGGCGAGAATGTTGCTGTACTCGAGGTAGTCGGTCAGGGCCATCGTTTCCTCGTGCTGATATTCCCGCAACTGCTCGTCTTCAATGGTTGAGCGGCCTCCCGGATTGTTCTCGTCCAGATCGGATATTCCAAGGCTGGAACGCAACTCGTTCAGGTTGGTCTCCATTACGCTCAGCTTGCTTTCGTCATCAGCCAACTCGGCTTGCAAGGAATTGATGCCGCTGTAACGATCCCCCTTCCATTTCTCGATGCGGGCCTGACGATAGGCATCCACAATGGCGTTGCAGATATTGGCGGCCACTTTGGGATCGGAGTTTTTTACCGTGATCTCGATCAAACTGGTCATACGCGTTTGATCGACCGATATTTTTCTGAACAAGGCCTGATAAGTTTGATCCATCGTCCAAGGGGTCTCCTGCTCTTGCGCCGCCAACACTTCATCCAGATGCAGCGCGGTAATCACATTCGTCAGGATCGAATAGGACTCGATGATCTTGAATTGCGTGGTAAGGAAATAAGGGTCGGTGCCAATGGCGCTCATGCGGCCATTCTCGACTCCGACTGGAATTTCGGGGGTGTCTTTTTGAACCTCAATCCGGACCGTGCTGGCGAATTGCTTCGGCAGCCAGAAGGTCAACAACGTGCTGGTCACCACGCACAGGAGAAAAACCATCACGATCAAGCTGCGCCGCAGCCGGATGACGCGCCAATAATCTAAGAAGTGTAACTTTAGCTCAGGAACTTCGGTCGTGGTTGCAGAATCCATAGGGTTAATAGCAAAAAACCATTCGTGCGTCGGCCATACGTTCCAGTTTTCTTACAGAAACGTCAATCTCTTTTTAATAATTGGCGCGCACCCCGATGTAAACGTCATTCTGCGTGTAACCACGGTCGGCGATCTCCGTGTTAAGTTTGTTGTAGGTGTAGCCCGCCTCCCCGGTCAGCCAGGGAGTGAAATGGTAGGCCATATTCAGGTTGAGCGTGTAGAAATTTTCTTCCCGACCGTCGTAGGTGTCTCCACCCCCGTTGAAGGTCGAGTACTGGATCTGGCCCAAGGCTCCGACCGTGAAACGGGAAGTCACCCGGTGGTTGACAGACAGATAGACCACGGTGGATTCCTCATCCAACACCGGCGTTGTGCCCACCGTGCCCGCGACGTCCGTCGAATTGTGGATATGTTTGACACCCAATTGCGCCGTGCTCTGCGGCATATATTGGTAGCTCAAGCTCGCATCCACGTAGGGGGAAAGTTCATCCGTGCCATACTTGTAGTAATCCAGATATTCACCGCCCGCCCGGATCGAACCATTCAAATTCTGCGCGAAACTCTGATCCGCCCCGACATACACGAAGTGCGATTCCGAATCACGAATGGAGCTAGCATAACTTCCGTGCCCGCTAAACTTGTTGCCCGAGGTCGCATAGATGATGTCTTCCGGACTGGTGTAATCAACGTCCTCGAATTGGTAGCCGAGCACTCCAGTGGTTGACGGCAAAGCTTTCCAGCGCAAATCGACCGTGCCCGTTTGATCCATGCGATCCAAGAGCGCGGAATAGCTGGGGTAGTTGTTGGCCGGGTATTCGTCGCCGCCGTTTCCTTGATAGGAGTAATAGGTGTTGCCGTAGCCGAGATGCAAATCAAACAACTTGGTCAACTGGGCGGTAAAATCCGCCCCCGCAGTGTTGCGGATGTTGCTTCCCTCGACGCGCAGAGGTCCGCTAATCACACCCGGGCTCAAAACGCCGGGGTCCTGGGCCACAACGAACGTTTCTGCCAGCGACATCTTGTAGCGCTCGCTGAATTCATGCTCCATCTTGCTGACGAACTGGTGGGTCTGGTCGGTCGTCCCGCCGTGATCCTGGTAATAGCGCAGGTCGTAAACGTAGCTGGCGCTTAAAATGGTGTCAGAAGTGGAATGATAATAACTGACCGAGGGGCTGACATCCGTTCCAAAAGTGTCGCGGGCGCCCTGCACGAAGGTGCCGTTCGGGCCGGGAATCGTCTTGGGCAGCGTCAGGTAGTTGTCATCATAAAATCCCCGGACGCTGGCGGACAACGACCATGGCTTCGATGTGTCCATGGGGGTCAGACCAGGGGAATATTGAGCATAAGCCGCTGTGGCGCCAAGAGCGAGCAAACCTGCGGAAATATAAATTCTGTTCATAATCAATTCTTAGTTAATTCAAAATGGGCCGGTCCGACAAAAAACCCGCCCGTCACGGCATAACATTCCACTTCTTGTGCAAGATTTTTAATACAAAACCAAAGCATGTCAAAGAATATTTTTGGATATTTACACCTTTTCCCAAACGATTCAAGTCTTTCTTTCAACATCTTACCAACGCGCCTTGTCGCTCAGGAACAGTTCATCCGGCAAAAATCCAACCGGCGCTTTCCGCAGCGGAAAACCTGACGGCACCTCCCCGTGCTCGCCACATTCAAACACAAAACCGCCCCAGCCGTGCGGATCGGACTTCATTTGCGACAGAAATCTCTTATCTGTGGTCACTTCCGTCAAAAACAAGCCTTTGATTGGCTTGAGCGCGCTGACTTTGAAAAATTCGTTTCCATCGTCCAACGGCAGCCAGAGGGCGGATCGTTCCCCATACCATGCCACCCCGCTGGGGATGTCGCTGGCCATCAATTCATTGGTTTGCATGTAGCTCGCCGTCTGCCTGATGTGCAAGGGGGAATGCGGGGCCAACTCCGGCACATTTGGCGGGACGAGCAGCGCCAGCAAAAACGGCGCGGACAGGACGACGACAAAAACCGTCACAACAGGCCCAGCCACGCCGACGGGCGGAAGCTCAAGCTGGTCAAGCAAAGTGTAAAAGAGCGCAACCCCGTAAACGAAAACCAGCGGCGCCAGCACCACGAGCAGATTTTCCGAATTGACCTGCGGCGCGGCGCGGCTCACATGCGTCCGGGTCAACGCCTCCACCAGAGCCAGCCACACCAGCGAGCCGAGCAGAAACCAGCGCAGACGGTTCAAGCCGGCGTTGCGAAACGGCATCAAAAGACCGGCGAGAAAAAAGGCGGAAATCCAATTTCCACCCAATTCCGGCAGATCATTCACGCAAATATCGCGGATGTTAGCGACAAATTTATTGACAACATCAGGAACCGTCATGCGTTTCAACCCGTTGCGGGGATCGGTGGACCGCTCCAATGTGTCGCCCGGAAACTGGGTTGTCCCCTGGTAAACAGCGTAGCCCGCCGTGCCGAAACAGTGTCCGCTCAAAGCCGCGTTCCGCGCCAGCCAGGGAGCCATGACCGCGATGAAGGACAAGGCAATCGCCGCGCATAATCCGGCTTTCCCGCGCGTGACGGAGGCCAGGACAAACAGGATCACCGGCACGATCAGCCAGGCAAAGGCGTAGCGGGTCAATCCTCCAACCCCCACCAACACCCCGACGGCCAGCGCCGCGCCAAGAGACGCGCCCAACCCGCCCGCCATCGTCCGGTCCCGCTTCTCCAGGACGGCCAAAAACCAGACAATGGACAAGAACACCACTATCAACCAAACAGTGGACAGCCCCGAAATGCTGAACTTCCAGAATAATTCCGTCCCCGCAAGCACCCCGGCTGAAAGCCATGCGACTCTGGCGTCGAAAAGCCGGCGCGCCAGAAAAAAGAGGAAGAGGGCCGCGCATAGAAGAAGCGCCTGATTGCAAATGCTGATCCACCGTTCCGGCTGGTAAGACCAGCGCTCGGCCGCGTCAAATTTAAAAGGCAACATCTTCATCGCCCCCGCCAGGAGATAGGGATAGACGGGCGGGTTGCTCAAATCCGGCACGCGTTGGGCCAGGACTTTTGACGATTGCCCCGGCTCGGCGGCGCTTTCCAACAAATAGAGGGTCAGCGGCCGGATGGAATCGGTGGTGTAGCCCTTGTCTTGCGCCACATTCCGCGCCAGTTGCGCCATCTCCATCGCCTCCTCCGATGCATAATTCTGGAAGGCGAAAAAATCGTAGAGCGAGGCCAGGGCCAGAAAGCCGAGCAAGGCCATAACCGCTTTCACGTATCTGGCTCCCGGGCCTTCTTCCCAATAATAAATCCATGATTGCAAGGGCATTAAATTTCCTCCAAGTGATAAAGATGCAGTTTACGGTGCAGCGTCCGCCGGCTCATACCCAGTTTCTCCGCGGCGGATGTCCGGTTGCCCCCGCATTCTTTAAGGGCGCGGATGATTAATTGTTTCTCGGCTTCGGTCACGGTCAAATCGCCCCTGGCCGATGTTGCGCCCCGCGCATGACCTCCCTCCGCCGTACGAACGGAGGCCGGCAAATCCCGCAGGCTGATGCGTTCGCCCCGCGCCAGCACCACCGCGCTTTCCATCGCCGTCCGCAGTTCGCGCACGTTGCCGGGCCAGCGATAAGCCGTCAGCGCTTCGAGGGCGTCGGGGGTGAATTCGCTCACGATTTTATTGTTTTCCTTGGCAAACTCGGCCAAAAACGACCTGGCCAGAAGCGGAATGTCGCCCTTTCGTTCGCGCAACGCCGGCAGTTTTACCTCAACCACTTTCAGCCGGAAAAACAAATCCTCCCGGAATTTGCCCATCTTGAGTTGTTCTTCAAGGTTCTTGTTTGTGGCCGTGATCACGCGAACGTCCGCAGTCAGGGTCTTGTTGGAACCGACGCGCTCGAACGTCCGTTCGCCCAGAAAACGAAGCAATTTCACCTGCAAGGTCGCGTCAATCTCCCCTATTTCGTCCAGAAAAAGAGTGCCGCCCTGGGCTTGCTCGAAACGGCCGATGCGTTTTTCGTAGGCACCGGTGAACGCCCCTTTCTCGTGGCCGAACAATTCGCTCTCCAGCAGCGTGGCCGGCAGCGCCGCGCAATGCACCGTGATCATGGGGAATTTCGCCCGCGGACTCAGTTGATGAATCGCCCTGGCGATCAGTTCCTTGCCCGTGCCGCTTTCGCCCAACAGCAAAACCGTCGCGCGCGAGGACGCCACCTGCCGGACCAAGTCGAAAATTTCCTCCATGGGCTGCGATTGCCCGACGATGTTTTCCAGGCCGAACTTCGTCTGCAATTGCTGGCGCATGGTGGCGTTTTCCACCTCCAAATCCTGCTGGCGCAGGGCGCGGGCGATGCGCAGTTCCAATTCGTCAATTTGCAGGCGGCCCTTGGCTATGTAATCATCCGCCCCGCGCTTCATCGCGTCCACCGCCAGTTCTTCCGAACCGTAGGCGGTCATCAGGATACAAATGGGCGGTTTTTGCAGCGACTTGGCCCGCATGATTAATTTCATGCCGTCCTCCTGCGGCAGCCGGAAATCTGTCAACATTACGGCAAAAGGCTCTTCTTCCAGGAGGTTCATCGCGGCTTTGGCGTCCTCCGCCAGCCACACTTCGTAATGATCCTCCAAGGCGGCGCGCAATCCTTCCCGCGTCGGCTTTTCATCATCGACAATCAACAGCTTCGGTTTGGGCGGCGGGTCGATTTTCATTCGGTTGCCTGGCTGTTGCGGCGCATGAGCGCGGTATCCGATTCCGTCTTGGAACTGCCAAGCAGTTTCGGCGCCCGTTCGCGCAAGGGCAGGCTGATGCGAAAGGTCGTCCCCTGCCCCGCGCCGCTCTCCACCTCGATGCGGCCCTGGTGTTGGCGCACGATTCTTTGCACGATCATCAATCCCAGGCCGGTGCCTTTTTTCTTGGTGGTGTAAAACGGCTCGAAGATGTGGCTGATCTGGTCGCGGGCAATCCCCTCGCCGGTGTCAGCAATGCTGACCCAGACGTCGTCGGACGTGCCGCCCGTATTGACGGTGAGAGTGCCGCCGCGCGTCATGGCCTGCATTGCGTTCTTGATCAGGTTCACCAGCACCTGCTTCATCTGGCCGGCGTCCATGGGCGTCAAAGGCAGGCGCCGCGCCAGTTTTTCCTTGATGTTCAACCCCCGGTTTTCCAACTCCGGCCCAAGCAATTCCAATGTCTCCCGCGCCACGTCACTAATGGATGCGGGTGTGAATTGGGGCGCGGAAGGCCGGATCGCTTGCAGGAATTGCGTGATAATATAGTCCAGCCGGGTAATTTCGCCCTTGGCCACTTCCAAATAATGATCCAGTTTCCGCGCCACTTCCGCCGTGTCGTTTTCCTGCTTCGCGTTCCGGCGCAAGAATCTCCCCGGCGCGGTGATGAGGATGTTCCCTTTCAGCTTCTTTACTTCGCGGGCCATCAGTTGCAAGTGGATGTGCAGCGCGTTTAACGGATTCCCAATCTCGTGCGCCACGCTGGCGGCCAGCAGGGTCAATGAATGAATCCGCTCGCTTTCTATCGCCTCAAATGTTTTCTGCCGCGCCTCCGTGGCGTCATGCAGGATCAGCGCCATGCCGGCATGATCCCCGGCCTCGCCGTCGAGCGGCGCGGCATAGACGCGCAGAAATTGCGGACGGGGGTAGGTCACTTCAAATTCGCGCCGGGACGTTTGCTGGCGTCCGCTCGATCCGGCGACGGCCAGGGTGTCCCAACCCAGTTCCGGCAGCAGATCGTTGATCGACTGTCCCTCCACCTCATCCGGTGACCAGTTCAGCAACCGCACCACCGCCTGATTAGCGTAAATCACCCGTCCCTGCTCATCGACCACCACCACCCCATCCTCAACGACGTTGAACAACATCTCCAGAAACTTGCGTTCCCGGGCCAGTCGTTGCACAACCGTCTGCAAGCCTTCGGTATCCAGCCGTTCGATACGACCCAGAACCTTATCCAAAAAACTCGATTTGCCCGCCGTCATAAATGGTGCGTCCATCGTCCCGACAGCGCCAATTTGACACACTCCGCCGCCACAACGCAAGCATTTACAACCATCGCTTACAAGTGCGACATAATTACTCTGTTGAAACAGACCGGGGGCGCCCGGAACGTTTGACCTAAATGAAAAATCCTTGACCTGCGTCAAGGCGGGAATCGCGCCGCGAGGTTAATGTTCACCCATGAATGAGCAACCGTTGATTGATTCCAAGCACGAAAAAATCCTGTCGCTGCCCGGCGAAACCCAGTTCGCGCCCAACGGCATCGTCAGCCGCACTTTGCTGAAGACAGCCAATTCGCGCACGGTGCTGTTCGGTTTTGCGGAAGGCCAGGAATTGACGGAGCATACCTCCACCCGGGAGGCGCTGGTTCAGATTCTGTCCGGCGCCTGTGAATTTTCCGTGGCCGGGGTGACGCACAATCTGAAAACAGGCGACCTGTTGTATATGCCGCCCAATCTTCCCCACGCGGTGAAAGCGACGGAGCAGTTCTCCATGTTGTTGACTCTCCTGACCCCCGACCCGATTGCGGCTTAACCATGAATAATAACAACAATATGGTGGAAGTGGACGCCCGCGGACTCATGCCGCCGCACCCCCTGGCCAAAATCCTTGAAGCCGTGGCGGTCTTGCCGCCGGGCGCGGAATTGCGCGCCCGGACAGACTGGCGCCCCATCCATTTACTTGCGCAACTGGAACAACGCGGCTTTACCGCCGTAACCGAGGAACAGCCCGATGCCAGTTTCATCACCCGCATCCGCCGCTAATCAACCGGCCATGCGAACGGCCCCGGCCACGCCCGCAAACGGGCCGTCGATCGCGCTGCCACTGGCGTTTGTCCTGACCGGTTTGGCGGCGTTGTGCGCAGGGGTTGTCTGGCTGGTTCTTCAACCCGGCCTCCTTTCGACTTATCACTACAATCAGGATGTCATCGCGGTGACACACCTGTTTGTGCTCGGTTGGATTTGCACGATCATCATGGGCGCGATGTATCAACTGGTGCCGGTGGCGTTGGAAACGCATCTCTACAGCAACAAGCTGGGCTGCGCCCAGTTCGTGTTTCATCTGGTTGGGGTTGCGGGGATGGTCTGGGCTTTTCGCGCCCGGAAAATGGCTGCGCTGGCACATTACGCGTCTGTGTTCGCTTTTGGCGTCATCCTGTTTGTTTACAATATGGCGCGCACTTTGCGCCGCACGCCTCGATGGAACATCACCGCCTCCGCCGTGGCGGCGTCTCTGTTCTGGATTTCGATGGCCGTCACCGCCGGTTTATCCATCGCGGCGGCGAAATGCGACTACGACCCGGCGCTGGCCCTGGCGCCGCCGGCATGGATCGCCGCCATATTGCGCGGACTGCAATCGTTCGGGGTTTACGTGGCGCATTTCGGCGCCATCAGAACCATGCACGCCCACGCGCATCTGGGCGGCGCGGGCTTTTTCATCATGCTCATTGTCGGCGTGTCCTACAAATTGGTTCCGATGTTCACCTTGAGCGAAGTGCAAAGCCGGGCCCGCGCGGTTGGCAGCATCATTTTGCTCAACATCGGGCTGGCCGGTTCGTTCCTGGCGATCCTGCGGCACAGTCCGCTGGAATCGCCTTTTGCCTGCGTGATCGTCGCGGCTCTGGCCCTTTACGGCTGGGAACTGGCCGCCATCCTGCGCGCCCGCAAACGCCGCGCGCTGGATTGGGGTGTCAAATATTTTTTAACCGCCGTCGCGCTGCTCCTGCCGGTATCCGCCCTCTCCCTCGTCTTGTGCTGGTCCGGTTTGCCGCAAAACACCTTCACCGGCCAGCTCGAAAACCTCTACGGGTTCCTCGCCTTGATCGGCGTGGTCACGTTTGCTATCCTGGGCATGCTTTACAAGATCGTCCCGTTCCTGGTCTGGTTCGGCCAATATAGCCGGCTAATCGGGCGCGTTCCGGTTCCATCGCTCCCGGACCTTTATTCGGCCAGGCTGCAATCGCTCGGCTACCGGGCTTTTCTGATCGGGCTGGCGGCAACCAGCGAAGGCATCCTTCTGTCCAATGAGACCGGCGTTCGCATCGGATGCGGTTTCCTGGCGCTGGCCGTGTCCACCATGGCGCTCAACGTGGCCGGGATGCTCAGCCATTTTTTCAAGCCGGCCCTGCCGCCGGCCTTCAAAACATCAACCCCGCTAAAAACAGCATGACCGCAAATAACATCAGTCCGGAAGCCGTCCTCCAAACGTTGCGCCAGGTCATCGACCCGGAGTTGGGTTGCAACATTGTTGATCTGGGTTTGGTTTACAACGTCTCCATCACGGGCCAAAAAGTGGCCGTGACCATGACGCTTACCACCCAGGGTTGCCCGATGCACGACAGCATCCGGTGGGGCGCGCAAAATGTGCTGCTGACCATTCCGGGCGTGGAAGAAGCCGAAATCAAAGTGGTCTGGGACCCGCCTTGGACCCCGGCGTTGATGACGGAATTCGGACGGAGCGTGACCGGGGCGGAAAAATTTTGAACATGAACAAGAACACATCACCTATGAACAAAACAACGCAAAGCGAAACACAAATCGGACCAGATCGGGTCATGGACGTGCGGACCATTCCCTGTTCGGTCAAACACGGGCTTATCATCCAGACCTGGCTCGATCTGGCGGTGGGGGATTATTTCATCCTCTTGAACGACCACGATCCCGTCCCGCTCTACTACCAATTTTCCGCGCAATGGCCCGGAGCCTTCACCTGGGAACATCTGGCCAAAGGCCCGGATGAATGCCGGGTGAAGATCACGAAACTGAAATCCGCCGCGCCGGTCGGCGAAGTCGTTGAGTGCTGCGGCGGACATTGAGGCGGGGGCGCGGGGGCAACAGAGATTTCTCGCGTTGTCTCCCGCTTTTACCGCTACCGCGATATTTTCAACCTGAGCTTCATTCGTCCGACGCAATCGAAACCGGATGGGGTGTTGGCGGTGAAGTAAACCCAATACTCGTCGTTTCCGGCCGGGATCAGGCATTGCGGCGTCCGAATGTTGACCGCCCAACCGGGCATCGGAATGAAAAGATAATTTGTGCTCCAATGCGCCCCGTCGCGGGAATACCCGTAACCGATGGAATGGCAGTTGGAAATTCCATGCGCCAAATCGTCGAAGACGCAGAAGGTGGCCCCGTCAGCCAAGGTGGTGACAATGGGATTTTCCGCAAAAGAAATGGCCGGGGAGGAACCTGCGGCGCGCTTCCACGGACCGGCCAGACGGGCGGACGAGGCCAGACCGACGCACCAGTGATAGGAGGTACCCGCGCTGCCAAGGAAACCGCGCCACTTGCCGCCGGATTGATACACGTAAAAGGAATCAGCGCCCTGGTCGCCTTCCCACGGGTGCTTGTTGGAATCGGTGTAAGAAAAGATTAACCGGCGGCGTCCGTGTAGGGACCGCCCAGACCATCGAACCCGTTGACGGACGAATAGGCCCGAAAAACCCGCCCGTGATAGGTTCCGTTTTGCTCGTATCCAACGTAAAAGAGATTCCAACGACCTTCCGCCGCATTGTAAAACGGCATGGGAGACCAGATGGCGTGCCGGGGATCGTTGGGGATATTGACTGAATTCTGCACCGTGCCAACCCGGACCCAGTTTGTCCCGTCGCCGCTTTTCCAATGACCGGTCCGCGTCAAATCCCAACCGTTCAATTCCTCCGTGACAAACATCCGAAAGCCGCCCCGCCTTCGTATCCATGCCCGTTGCCGGCGGAACCGGGGTTCGATTTGTCGATAACCGGCGCGGTGTCGGCTTGCACCCATTCCAAAGCATAGCGCGCCGCCGCCGGGCGTGCATCGCAGCCCAAGGCAATCGCCAGGACGAAAAGGGGAATCCGCCAAAAGGCGGGACGCTTATTGGAATGGCACATTTCGTCCCTTGTTAGTTCATTTGCGCGCCGGATTCAATCCGAACTGGATGGTTTACTTCCGCACGGAACATGATTAAATTTGAATCGTTGTACCCATGATTTCCGGCGAACTAAAAAAATCGGCATCATTACCGGATTGCGGAGCTGTCAATTGTTGGGAGGGTTGCCCGCGTCCGACCTCGAAAACATTGCCGCTGTCACCGTGGCGAAGTCCATGGCCAAGGGGCATTACCTGTTTCACGAAGGCGATCCGGCCACCGGCTTTTACATTGTGCAAAGCGGCTCCGTCAACGTCCATCGGGTCAACGCCGCGGGCAAGGAGCAAATCATCCATGTTTTCCGGCCGGGCGATTCGTTTGCCGAAGTGGCGCTCGCCTCTGAAAAGGGCTACCCGGCCGAGGCGCGCGCCCTGGAAAACACACAAGTGTTGTTCGTGCAGAAAGAAGGGATTCTGGCGTTGCTGCGACGGCAGCCCGAGCTGGCCCTGCGCATACTCGGCTCCATGAGCAGCCATTTGCGGGCGCTGGTCAGCCAGTTGGAAGACCTGACGCTCAAAGATGTGGAAACCCGGCTGGCAAACTGGCTGGTAAAAAAATGTCCCAATCCCCAAAGCGAACAGCCCGTCCAAATTGAGATCACCATGACCAAACGCGTGCTTGCGGCGGAATTAGGCGCCGTCAGCGAAACATTCTCCCGGACGCTGGCCAAGCTGCGGGAGCAGAAGCTGCTCGCCGTCAAAGGCAAAACCATCATCATCCCCTCCCCGGCAAAATTGCGCGCCCTCCTGCAGCGGAACCTCGGGGAATAAACCATCCGGCAACTCCCCGCCAAAAACACTGCCAGCCAATCTGGCTCGAAGGTCAAAAATACAAATTGCCGCCAAAGTCCGGCGTTTTTCCTTCTTTCACTTCCGCCGTCCATTTGGCCAATTTGTTCTCCCCTCCATAACTGGGCCAAAATTTCTCGCACTCATGGAAGTATTCCAGCACGGCGTTGGTTTCACCCTTCTCCAGCAACTCCTTGGCCAGCGACATGTTTGGGCCAAATCCATCAAGGCCTGGCTCACCCTTTGTCTTGCCTGCTTCCAGCAAGTATTTTTTGGCCTCGTCCAACTTGCCCTCGCGCAGTGCGACTCGCCCCAGCACGAGGTTGCCGTAAAAGAACGCTCTCTCGGCATTGCCGCCGCCACTCCATTGCATTCCCGGACCTAAAATTTCGGCGGCATAGGTCCGCGCTTTCTCGAGGTCACCGGCGGCGACCGCCATCTGCGCCAAATCCATCAGCATGGGAGATCCCGGCACGGCGGGCGAGGTTTGAGTCCGGGCTTTTTCAAATTCCGCGAGCGCCTTCGCTGGCAGGTTCGTTCCCGGATGCCCGATCATTTCCAATTTATAAAGTTGACCCATCTGCTCCGACCATGCCGGATTCTGCGGCTCAAGGTTTTGCGCCCTGATCAACATATCCTCCGCCGCCGCGTTGTCATAGATATTGAAATAGGCGGCCGCATTTCCAAGAATCACGGCATTGGTCGGTTTGTTTTTCACATTTTGGAGCCACAACGCTTTTCCCTGCCGATAAGCCGATTCGTCCATAACCGGATCTAACGACATTTCGCAGCCGTTCACCGAAAACTCCGGATGATGCTCAATAATCCATAGAACGTGCCTGGCCTTCGCCGCCCGATCTCTGAAACCGTAATAAGCCACCAAATCGAGCCGCGCAGTAAGGTTCTCGGGATCTCCCACCAATTTCGCTTCCAGCGCATCCACCTCGGCGGGGGTGAACATTCCCGGCGGACGCATCAGTACCGGACCGCCTGTTTGCTTGCTTGGCCAATCAGAGTGGGGTGTTTCCTTGACTGATGTGGCGACTAATGTGCTGGCATCCAGAACCTCGACTTGCGTGTGGTAGCCGGGCTGCAGGGAGACGTTGCGGAATTCAACCCATTGATATTTGCGTCGTTGCAATTGAAATTCCTTGATGTGCGCGAATTCGTTGGACGACACCAAAAGAATTCCCCCTGTCTGGAGCGTTAATGAGCGTGATGGATTTTTCGGGATCACAGTGGTCTTGCCCTTATCATCCACGCAGACCATGCGCGTATCCCAATCCTCGTTTTTATTGTAGTCGCAGTTGACAACTACGCCGTCGTTCCGTCCGACCACTGCGTTGTAACCCGCGCTCCATTTCCCGTTTCCTTCAACACGACTCAAATCATTGTTTCCGTGTTCCAACACAACGGCAATTTCCCAAGCGCCATTGGCCACGCCCAAAGACACATTCATCGTCCTGGCATTTGACGGGCAGGCGATGAGTTGGATGAAGCTTGTTTCGGAAGAACGCGGGTCTGGCCCTTGCATCCCCCAACCTTGAGGCAAAATGCCTGACTCCTGGTTGACTCGGCAGGATTGAATGGAAAGCCCGTTCAAACTTTCGTTGTGAATCCGAACCGCGATTTTTTTCGTGACCCTGTTCGTTGACCAAGCGTCCCCTGTTCCCAAATCCCTGTTGGGAAACGGTTGGCTCGAAGGCGCGCCGTTGGGCAGCCAGCAGACCGTGTTCGACCAAGGCTGATTGCCGACGGCCAGTAATTTCACCGAACCTTGATTCAATCGCGCCACGAACGGGCTGCCGGCCGCAAGCGCGCGCCCACGAGTCTGGACGGACTCGTTCAATTCCGACAGGCCGAGATGGCTGGTAACCGCCTTGTTCTGGGCAAAAGCAAAGACCAACCCAATGGCCAGGACGGCACACATCTTCCAAAGATTTCTGCGATTAAATGAGAACAACTTGAGGTGATCGGGAGCAAAGCCACGTTCCCTGGCCCAAGTTGTTGAACACAAGAAATATCGCACCATTCGATGCAACATCGGGATGGAAACGGCGAAGAGGATCACCCAAACCGAAGCCACAATCCATCTGCCTGGACCCTCCTGAGAGTTGATGAAAGCCGGGATGCCAAAACAAGTGCCCACAATCCAAACTGAGGCCAGAAGGCCAAGCAAGGAGAGGTGATTTTGCTCCGCCTTTGTAAGATGGGAACAGATTTCCCCGACCGCTTGCGACTGCAGCGGCGACCACGTCCACCAACTCTGACGATGCTTTGGAGCTTCAAAATGGGCGTGGCTTGCCGGAGCGGGTTGGCCAGATGCCGAAGGTTTATTCACCCCGCGCCAACTGAGGAGCAAACCAGCCGCTAAATAAATAACTATGGCAATCCACACTACATCCCGGGAGATAGTTGGCGCGGGCCTCAAATTGCCAATGAAATATACCGCGAACATGACTGTGGCATAAATAAGCAAGCGTTTTGGTGTGAACATGGCTCGAATGGCACACACAAGCTTTTCGGTTTCTGGTCTGGGATCGACACCCGGTTCGGCAGACGGGACACCAGCATTACCCGTTGCCGTAATTGTTTCCACCATCGTCTTGACTTCGCTGACTTGCTGGTAGCGGAGGTCGGGGTTCTTTTCCAATGCGCGCAGGACCACTTCATCCAGACGCACGTCAATTTGAACTTTCCGGGACGGGGGTTCGAGGCGTTTGCCGGGCAGTTCGCCGGTGAGCATTTCGTAGAAAACCACACCAAGCGAATAAATGTCGGCGCGGCTGTCCACGTGGCGCGGATCGCTTTTCTGCTCAGGCGCGCTGTATCCCGGGGTTCCAACCGTGCTTTGCGTGACGTTGTCGGGCACGACATATCCGCTGCCGTCACCAGCCCTGTTCGCAGATCCCAGCATTTTGGCGATGCCAAAATCAGCAACTTTCACCCGCCCGTCTTTGTCGAGCAGCAGGTTTTCCGGTTTGATGTCGCGGTGGACAATCCCCCGGTCGTGCGCGTTTTGCAGCGCATCGCACAATGGAGGCACAATCGCCAGAGCCTCCTCCGGCGTGAACTTTCGCGCGCGCAAAAGCTGCCGCAGATTTACGCCGTCCACGAGTTCCATGAGCAGGAAATAATACCCGCCCGCCTGCCCGAAGTCGTGAATGGTGACGATGTTCGGGTGGTTCAAGGCCGCCAGCGCCTGCGCTTCGCGGGCGAAGCGTTCGGCAAATTTCGCTTCGCGCACGCGCTCCGGCGCGAGAAGTTTGAGCGCAACGAAACGGTTCAGGGCTTTTTGCCGTGCCTTGTAAACGACGCCCATACCGCCGCGCCCGAGGCATTCGAGGATTTCAAGCTGGGGGAAATGGGGCGCGAGTTCCTCCGGCGTGAGCGTTTTGCGCGCCTCGGTTGCCCCCGCCTCAGCCTGCGTCGGCACCATCGCCTCGGCCATCAGACAGCGCGGGCACAAACCGGACGTCGCCACCGAAGGCAGGGCCGCACCGCACTTTGGACAGGAATTCGATGACGCAATAGAATCGCTCATACCTCTATCCTGACGTGATGGCGTGGTTTGGTTACCAAGTTTCTTTCCTCAGCTTTCCAACGCCGCGAACAAATCACGCATCTCCGCCTCGATCTGGCTGGGGTCATCAAGGGTGCCGGCCACTTCCGCCTTCAATAATTGGCGGAAACGCCGCTTCAACCGATGAACCGCGACCTTCAGTGCGTTGGCGTTCATGCCGTGACTGGCGGCCAGAGCCGTCTGATCGCCGCGCGTGGCATCACCCGTGAGCCATGGTTTGAGTTGTTCGAAAAAATCCAATCGACCCTCAGCGACGCATTCGCTTCGGAGCGATTCCAGCGCGCGCGCCACCACCGTCAGCGCCCATTGCCGGTCGAAGGCCGCGTCAGGCGACAATACGTTGGCATCTGCAACCGAACGAGCCTCGCCTGCATCGGTGTCATTGAACGAGATGCTTTCCACCCCGCCGCCGCGTTTGAGCCGCCTTTCCGTCTCACGGTGATGCGAGAGAAAGTGTTTCACAGCACCGAGCAGATACGAACGGAACCGGCCGCGTTTCTGCTCTGCGCAGGCGATGGCCCCGCCCTCCAGCATGTTTGCGAAGAAGTCGTGCGCCAGTTCGCGCGCGGCATCCCTCCCTCGCAACTCGCAGCGGAGGAACGCCGCCACCGGTTCGTAATAGGCGTTGCACAGTTCGGCCAGGGCGCGGCGGCCCTCTGGAGAGTCGGCTTTCGCCCGGTTGACCTGTGTCCACTGCGTCGTGCGAAAAGCCCCGCCCGACGCTTCCTGCGGGGGCGGGCACGACGTCTGTTGTGCCGGCTCAGTAGTCATCAGAATCTGGACAGATCATGCCACCAATGCCTGACGTGTTGGAAGGGAAAGGTTACCAATTTGATAGTCAGTGGGCTTCCACTGATTTGGGAGACATCGGCGGGCCGGTTATGTCCTCCAAATCGGGATTAGATCGGGATGAGAATGTTCAGCGTTCTATTTAACTTCCTTATGGACAGGCTCCCCATGAATTAACCGGATCCGTCCTCTCTGCCGACGGACGGGCGGGCAAACATCCAGTTGCGCGTTGGCCATAAACGGCTATGTTAGAAACATGGATTGGCAGAAAATTGTTTCGCTCGGCATTGTGGCAGGGACAGCGGGGTTTTTTGTTTGGGCGAAACTGCGCAAGCGCAAGTTCAGTTTTGAGCGGGATACGCATTGCGGATGCTCCTCTCCGTCGGGCACGCGCCAATCCATTGTTTTTCACGCACGCAAGGGGGAACGGGGCCGGATTATCTTTAAGTCAAACTCATAACCCATGTTAATATTAATTGCGTTGACAGAAGCCATGCACCGGCCTAAATAACTCTCATTGATACCATGCAAAAGATTAGTTCGGCATTGCTGTTTTCCAAGACAAAGCTGTGCAGCACCAAGGAACAGGGCACTCATTGGGTTCCAAACGCGGATGTTTATATCACGGACGGCGCGATCATCGTCAAAGTGGAGCTGGCGGGCATGAAACGGGAGAATTTAGAGTTGACTGTGGACGGGTCGCGTTTGCGCATCAGCGGGCAGAGGCCCGATTGCTGCCGCCCGCCGCAATGCAAATTTTTGGTCATGGAAATCAATTATGGCGGATTTGAAAGCGTGATTGAGCTTCCGGCGGGCTACGATTTGAGCCGGGCCAAGGCGGCTTATCAAAACGGCTTCTTGCGCGTGGATGTGCCCAAGGCTGTGACGTCTATTCATTCCATTGCGGTTGGCGACGAATAGTTGGACTATTTCCAATGCATGAGCATACCGGAAACTGAATTCATCAGCATTCTTGGCGCTGGCGGAACGCCTGACCCTTCCGGGACCAAAGTCTGGTCCAAAGCCCTGCCTGAATCCCTGCCGATTTTGGGGTTGTCGGATATTGTCGTTTTCCCCGGCACGGTAATGCCGTTGCTGGTGGAATCGCCCCAAAGCATCCGTTTGATAGACGATGTGGTGGCGGGGGATCGTTTTCTGGGTCTGGTCCTGCAACG